>JANOWT010000032.1:0-6781 GCA_031418115.1 Gemmatimonadota bacterium | reverse complement strand
GGGGCCGCGCCCCCGCCCCCCCCCGCCCCCCGGGTCTGTTTCGGGGGGGCCCCCCCCCCCTCGGGGGGGGGCGGCGCGTGCTCGGGGTAGGGGCGGGGGGGGCCCCCCGCCCCCCCCCCCCCCCCTCACATCTCCCATCTCACCTCTGCAGTGCTACGGTCGCACCGACCGAACGATCTCACCTTCGTCGATGATGTGCGGCGTCACGAGGATGAGCAGGTCCTGCTTGCGCTCCTCGACACGGGTCTGGCTGAACAGTCGGCCGACGTACGGGAGATTCATCAGATACGGGATGCCGCTCCGGGTCTTGGTGACCTGGGTCTGTGTGAGACCGGCGATCACCGCCGTCTCGCCGTCGCCCACGAGCACCTCATTGGTCGACGTGCGCTGATTGATGCTCGGCCCCGCCTCGGTGGTCCCGAGCAGCGACTGCTGCTCCGCCTTGATCTCCATGGAGATCTGGCGGTTCGCGGTCACATGCGGCGTGACCTCGAGCGTGATGCCGACCTTCTGCCGGAAGATCTGCGGCGCGACGGCCTGGATCTGACCTGGGATCGTCGGCGGCGTGAGCAGGAACGCGATCTCCGTACCGGCGAAGAGCGATGCCGTCCGGTTGTCGATCGTCGTCGTGCTCGGCTCGGCCTGCACGTCCGAGAGCTGCTCCGAGCTCAGCGCGTCGATGAAGGCGGTGAAGTTGTAGCCGTTGATCGCCGTGTTGAAGATCAGCCCGAGCGCGGAGGTCGACGAGAAGAGCTGGTTCGCGTTCGCGACGCCGACGAAGGCGTTGCCGCCGAGGTCGACGGTGAAGTCGCCTGGCGTTCCGCGAGGATTCAGGCGATTGCTGTAGCTACTCGTCGATCCCACGTCGTAGCTCAGACCCAGTTCCTGCGTCGCCGTGCGATCGACCGAGATGATCTTGGCGCGGATCGCCACCTGCGGCGTGCGCACATCGAGGTCGTGCACGTACTGCACGATCTCCGGCAGTCGCGAGACCGACTCGGTGATCAGCAGCGTGTTCGTCTTCTCCTCGACCGCGACGGTGCCTCGGCCGCAGGTCGTAGGCGTCGGACCAGACGCGCTCGGCGCGTCTGGAGCGGCGGCGGCCGGGTCAGCCGCAGGATCTGCGGCAGCGGCGTCCACGACCGAGCTCACGGAACCGCTCGAGCACGACGCGATCAGCTGGCGGATCGTGGCAGCGAGCTGACTGGCCTTGGCATAGTTCACCGGCACGACCCGCGTGACCAGCGGCTCCGCGGCGACGCGCGCCGCGAGGTTCTGGTAGCTGTCGATCGTGATGATGCCGGTCGAATCCTCGACCGCCGAGAGTCCGTTGGCCTGAAGGATCTTGTAGAGCGCGACATCCCACGGCTGCCCGGGGATCTCGGCAGTGACCGTACCCGTCACCTTCGAACCGGTGATGATGGTCCGGCCAGCGAATGAAGCGAAGTGGCCGATGACCTCACGGATCGGCGTCTCATAGAACGAGACGTTGATCCGGGGCTGGGCTGCCTGTTGGACCACCGCCGGCGTGCGCGGTGCGACCGCTTCGAAGCGGCTCGGCGCTGCGATCGCAGAGGCGGCAGGGGGCGCGTCCGCCGCGACGGCGGCGGCACCAGCCGACCAGGCCGCGAAAGCGTCCGGCCCGGTCACGCTCACACGGATCTCGCCGTCGGAGCGCACCACGCTGTACTCGCGGGCACCGTCGAGGTCGAGTACGAGGCGCACGACCTCGGCCTCGAACTGTGCGAGGCGCACGTTGAGGATGCCGCCGCGCGACACCCGATCGTAGCTCGGCGCGCGCAACTGCATCGTCGCACCACGCACGTCCACGACGATCCGATGCGGATTCACGAGCGTGAAGTCGGTGATCTGCACGTCGCCCTCGAACGAGAGCACCACGTCAGCGCGACCGGCGCCAGGCATCACGCGCACCGCCGTCACGGCGGCCGCAACATCGCGTACGACCGGCGCAGCTGCTGCAGCCGTCGTCGCGGTCAGGAGTGTGCCGACCGCGAGCGCGGCCAGCGTCCGATATCGCCTCATGGCGTCCTGCCTCCACTGGGAACGTTGAACGTCAACACCGACTGCCGAGTGAACCCGAACTCATCGACCGCCAGGGTGACCTCACCCTGCCGGATCGCCGTCACGCGGATGCGGCCGAACACCGACCCCACACGCGCCCGGTAGATCTCCTTCGTGGACTTGTCCTTCATCATCACCATCGACTGCGAGGGCGTCGCGCCGACGATCACACCGGTCAGCACCAGATCCTCGAGCAGCGGCCGGATGTCACCGGTCGCGATCAGCGACGCGAACGGGTCGCGGCGGCCGTCGCCGGGATACGCGTACGTCTCACGCTTGAAGATGATCTTGCCGGATGAATCGGTCGGGAACTCGGGCGTCGGGATCTCGACCTTCTTCGACGCGGCCTTCGCCTGTGCCTGGGCCGCCGGCGCGGCGAGGAACAGCGCGAAGGCGCAGAATGCGAGCTTGCGCATCATGGATCCTCCACCGGTGTGGTCCTTACGACGTAGGTCTGGATATCGAAGTTCGCCGTGAGGATCCGCTCGTCAGGCCGGTTGGCCCGTGCGGCGCTCGTGGTCGAGGCGGAGAGCGAGACGTTCACCGGCACGATGACGCGTCGCAACGATCCGATCGCCGCGAGCAACTCGCCGATCTGGTGATAGCTGCCCTGCATCGACATGCGGAAGCGATACGTGTCGAACGACTCGCCCTGGACCGTCGCCGTCGGCGCGAAGTTCGAGAACTCGAGCCCCGTGCGACGGGCCGCCCCGAGGATCTGGTCGAGCAGCGCCGGCACCTCATTGCCCGCAGGGATCAGCGTGCGCATCAGGTCGAGATTCGCCTCGAGACGTTTCGACTCGAGCTGCAGCTCTTCGACAGAGCCGCGCGCCATGATCGCCTTCGCCTTCTGGTTCGACACGTCGAGCCGTTCGATGTGCTCACGTGTGGTATCGAGCGTCTCTTCGTTCGGCGAGTAGACCCAGTTCCAGAAGGCGACGGCGCCGAGGATCCCGGCTACGCCTACCGCCAGCATGATCTGGTCGCGTTGGTTCGTTGGTAATCCGGCCATGGCTACCTCACCGCGATCGACAGGGGGACAAGACGCACCGAGCTCTCAGGCGGCTTGGAGTATGCCATGTCCAGCGTGAACTCCGTCACCTGCTTGCCTTCGACGGTCGTCGCATCGGACCCAGCGAGCGTCACACTCTCGAGGAACTCTGACGCCTCGAGCTGCTTCATGAAGATGGTCAGGGCCTGCACGTCGACCGTGAGGCCGACCAGACGGATCGAGAGACGCGGCGCGATCCCGGCCGCGACCGCTTCGGGCGACACCGTCGTCGCGGCGTTCGTCTGCGAGACCGACCGGAGCCACGTATACGTCGGAAGGGCGCGCGCGATCTCGTCCATCACATGTGGCCAGATGAAGCGATCACCGTCGATCGCCGCGATGATCGCCATCTGCCGCAGGATCGAGTCCCGCTGCGCCGCCGCGACCCGCGTCGACCGCAACACGCCCTCGAACCGCGTGCTGTCCTGCACGGCAACGCGCTCCTGCTCCGCCAGCGCGGCCGTTGCGTTGCGCTGCAGGTAGAACATCCCGCCGACCGCTAGGAGGCCGATGGCAGCGCCGCCGACGGCGACGCCCATCCACGGATCCCTGAAGCGCTCGCCGAGCGAGGCCACGAGTGCGCGCACGTCGAGCGACGAACCGCCGCTGGACCCCTTTTTCTTGCGCGCACCGGGAAGGAGATTGATTTCGATCATCTTGGCGTCCGGCGTCAGGCGGACTGGCGCAATGCCAGTCCGATGGGCAGCATCAGGAGAGGCGCGACCTCGTCGGTGACGAGCGACTCGAACGCCCCGTCACGCACCACGAGATTCGCCAACGGACTCGCCTGCTCGACGCGTAGCTTCAGCCGCGCCGCGAGCAGGTCGAGGAGACCGGGTGCCCGGGACCCGCCGCCGCACACGTAGACGGCGCTCACCTGCGCCCCTGAGCGTGACGATGACGCGAGGAACGCGGCGGCGCGCTCGATGCCGACGGCGATCTCCTCGCCGCGCGACTCGAGCACCGCATCCAGGTGTTCCGAGCGGTCGTAGCCCTGCAGGATGGCGGCCGCCTCTTCCGACCCGAGTCCACGTTCGCGCTGCAGGTCCTCGCGGAACCGACGCGTGCCGACCGTCAGGTCGCGCGTGAGGATCGGCACGCCGTCCTCCACGATATTGATGTTCGTCACTTCGTTCCCGATGTTCACCAGCGCGACGATGCCGCGCATCGCGTCGGGGTGATTGAGCTCGAAGGCGTTGTGCAGCGCGAAGGCGTCCACGTCCACCGCCGCCGCCGAGAGCCCCGCGTCCGTGAGCACGCGCACCTTGGCCTCGACCAGTTCGCGCTTCGCCGCCACCAGCAGCACGCTCATCTGGTCGTCAGTCCCGTTCGGGTCGAGGATCTGGAAATCCAGCTCCACCGACTCCATGTCGAACGGCACATGTTGCTCGGCCTCCCATCGCATCAACTCGCGCGCTTGCTGCTCCTTCACGCGGTCGATCATGATCTTCTTGATGATCACGTCGCGGCCACCGACCGCCGTCACCACGGCCTTCGTGGTCACGCCGGCCGCGGCCAGGCACGCGGTGATCGCGTCGGCGACGATGCCGGGATCCATGATCTCGCCCTCGACGATCGCGTCCGCGAGCAGCGGCGTGATCGCGACCCGGACGAGCTCCGGTTGCGATTTGGAATGATCGACCACTGCGACCTTGATCAGGCCTGAGCCGATGTCGAGTCCGACAGTTGTCTTCTTGCGTCCGAATAGCGCCATGGGGATCCCGTGAGGCGGCCAGCGAGACATGAACACTCGGGTCGCCTAACTTGCGGGCGAGCCCGTTCAGGGTCAATGCACTACGACATCTTGTCACCTGCCGGAGCTACACGAACGGGGGTGTCCGGAAGTAACGGTGAGCCTTGCGACTACCCTTCCGGGTGCCCTTCCAACCACCGCGGTGCGGCCGGGATCAGCCGCCTCGCCACCGGACAACGGAAGAGCCCCGACACCCGCTCCGACGAGTCGGGCCGGACCAACGCGATCATCCGCGCTCGCGCCCCGATCCGACCGCTCCCCTCGACCTCGGCCCGCACCAGCCCGTCGCCGAGATGATGCCAGCGGACGCGGTAGCGTCCCCCACCCGCCGTGCCTCCCACCCGCTCCATCCAGTCTAGCGGCGGTCGCAGACAGAGGCCCGCGAGGTCCGGCGGCTCCGCCACCGCATCGACCGCCTCCAGCGCGGCAGCGCGTGCCAGGACCTGATCGTCAGCGAGACCGGCCACCCGCCACTCGAGGACCGCGTCGAACAGCGCCAGCGAGGCCAGCAGACTCAGAGCGAGGATCGCCGCGAGCACGATCGGCAATACCACGCCTCTTCTAACGCCCGACATCGGTTCGCGTCACGCGTGCCTCCAGCTGGCCGGCGATCCCAGGGACCCCGACCCGCACCAGCAGTGACCCCGTCCCGGCCGTCTCGGCGAAGAATCCACCCGCGCGGGGACTCCTCAGGGGGCCGGCCACCGGCTGCACCACTCCACAGATCCCGGCCGAGCAGCGGCGCCAGCCGAGCATCCACTCCCCGCTCCCGGCGTAGTAGATCGCCAGCCGACCGCGTCGACCCACCCGCACCGGCACACCCGGCCGCGCCGCGCTGCCCAAGGACCGAGGCACCAGCCGCAGCCGTGGGCTCGCCGCGTCGGTCGCCGCGACGAAGCCGGTCGCTGCCCCACAGGGAACCTCGCCGGCGCGTTCGCTCACGGTGTCAATCGTCTCGCGCTCCCACCTGACGACCCCCACCACCGTGTCGCGGAGCAGCAGGGTCAGCGCATCACCCGCCTCGACCGGTTGCGAGCGCGCGACGAGCGCCGACCCCACCGCGATCCGTGCCGGCGGCAGGGTGACGCTCGTGGAATCGCGCGCGCAGACCACGCCGCTCGCGATCCTGATCGTGAGCTCGACGGCCGTATCCCCCAGCACCACGATGGAGTCGGCGTCGCGGGCGAGGGCCGTCACCACCTGCAGCGCCTCCCGGCCGCCCCGCTCCGCGCGAGCGCGCGACTCCGCTTTGACCATCGCGCGACGGACCCCGGCAAGCGCCGTCGCGCACGCCACTCCAAGCAGAGCGGCGAGTGCCAGCGCGCAGAGCGCCTCGGCGAGCATGAACCCCGAACGCGACTTCATGGGCAGCGCCTCGACACGATCAACGAACGCGCCACCGTGTGGGGGCCACCGCCGCCCACGACCCGCCCCTCGAGCCGCGCGCCAGTGGAATCCCGCAGCACGCGCCAACTCTCGACCAGACGGGTCCCGGATGTGGAACGCAGTACCGTGTCGCCGGTGAAGGCGCAGCCATCGGCCGCGAACCAAGAGAGCCTGGTGTCGAGCGACAACGCCACCGCCTCACGCACCGACGCGCGCGATCTCAGCTGCGCGGCCGCGAGCAACGCGCTCAAGCTGCCGGCGACCCCGACGGCAAGCAGGACCGCCGCGACCAACACCTCCACCAGCGAGACCCCTGTTCGATTCGACATGAAGCGAAGGTGAAAGGGCGGGCACTCCGATCCATCATCGGAATCCCCGCCCTGACATCATCTGACCACCACCGACAAAAGAAGCGGGGCCGGGGGGGTTAGCCCCCCCCCCCGACCCACAACCGCCGAAAGAGAAAACTGGGGACACCCCCCCGCCCACCCCCCGGGGCCAGCCCACCC
>JANOWT010000031.1:0-15308 GCA_031418115.1 Gemmatimonadota bacterium | reverse complement strand
CGGGGGACATGGATGTGAACCCGACCAAGGAGAAGAAGCTCACCAACATGCGCTCCAAGAGCGCCGACGACGCGATCACACTCGAGCCGCCGCGTCTCCTCACGCTCGAAACGGCCCTCGAATACATCGAGGACGACGAGCTGATCGAGATCACGCCCAAGAAGATCCGCCTCCGCAAGCGCCTGCTCTCCGAGAGCGACCGCAAGCGGATCAGCCGGGTGGCGAAGAAGGAACGCGCTGGCGTCTGACCGGTGGGCCGCGCAACGCGCGGCTCGCACGGTCGTCCTTGGAGGGACACGCGACGCGTGATTCGTTACGCGTGCGGACCCTTGACCCTGCGGCGCGGTACACCATCTTGGACAGCACACCGGACCGGTGCGCCGTCCCCCCCCCTCGCACGCCACTCTTCAGGAGAACGCGGCAATGCTGGCGAACGTGCAGTCTTCCTCCGTGGGCTTTGACGCCGCGCTCGACGAGGACGGTGAGTTGGACGACCTCGACGGCGATCTCGATGACGACGACGATGACTTCGACGACGACGACCTCGATGACGATGAGGACGACGAGGACGACGAGGACGACGACCTGATCGACCTCGACGACGAGTACGATGGCAAGGACGAAGAGGACCGTCCGCACCCCGGTCCGGGTCGCAACGACGACAGAACGACCGGGTGAGTCAGCCGAGCGCGCGTTCGAGGCGGTCGGCGATGGCTCTGAGGATCTGCACCCGTGCGAATCGCTTGTCGTTGCCCGCGACCACCGTCCATGACGCGTCGGGCGCGGTGCACCGAGCCAGCATCTCCTCCACCGCCTCGCGGTACGCCGGCATCTTCTTGCGGTTGCGCCAGTCGTCGTTGGTGATCTTGAACTGCTTGTAGACCACGCGCTCGCGCTCCTTGAAGCGCTTGAGTTGCTCGTCGGCGCTGATGTGGATCCAGAACTTCGCGACCGCCATGCCATGGTCGGTGAGTTGGCGCTCGAAGGCGTTGATCTCACCGAAGGCGCGGTCCCAGTCGGCGACCGGCGCGAAGCCCTCCACGCGTTCGACGAGCACACGGCCGTACCAGGAGCGGTCGAAGATCGCGATCCGTCCGTCACGCGGCACATGCCGCCAGAAACGCCAGAGATAGTGCTGCGCACGCTCCTCGTCGGTGGGGGCCGCAATGCCGATCACGCGGTAGAGGCGCGGATCGACCGCCTGCGTGACGCGCCGGATCGCGCTCCCCTTGCCGGCAGCGTCCCACCCCTCGAACGCGAGCACCGTCCCCACCTGCGCCTCTCGAGCGGCCCATGCGAGCCGACTCAGTCGCTCCTGCAGCATGCGCATCTCGCGCTCATAGACCGCGACCGAGAGCTTCTGCTTCAGATCGACCGCCTCGAGGATCGACGGCCCCGCGACCCAGCGCACCGGAATCACCGTGCTCGCTGGTGCTCGAGCCGAGCCCTTCTTCCGTACCGTTCCCTGTGCCCCCTGTGCCCCTGTGGTGAGAGCAGTTGCAGTGGCGGTTGTAGTTGCCGTCTCAATCGCCGCGAGCAAAAGCCTCCCCGCCTCCACCTCCCGATGCCGCCTGTCCGTCGCATCGATCACATGCCAAGGCGCCCAAGCCTCATTGGTCTGCACCAACGCTCGCTCCGACACCTCGCGATACCGGTCATACGACTTGTAGTGATCCCAGTCATCGGGCCCGAGCCGACCATCCTTGTCGAGCTCCTCGAGCCGCTCACGCTGCGCCGCCTTGGCGAGATGCAACCAGAGCTTCACGAAGGTGGTCCCGCCCTCGGTGAGCATCCGTTCGAAGTCCACGATCCGGTCGAGCTCGGGAACGAACTCCCTCTTGCGGCGCACCTTGGTCACCCGTTCGATGATCGGTCGCGTGTACCAGGAGCCGAAGAAGATCCCCACGCGTCCCTTGCCCGGCATCGCACGCCAGTAGCGCCAGAAGTGCGGGCGCTCCTCGTCCTCGTCCGACGCGTCCCAGAAGGCGTGCGTGACCACGCCGCGCGGATCGAGCCATTCGTTGAGCCGATGCACGAGATCTCCCTTGCCGGCCCCGTCGGCACCGGAGACGATCACCACCACCTGCTGCTTGGTCTCGCGCAGCGCGAAGTGGGCGCTCAGGAGTTTGGATCGCAGGGTCCGGACCGTGGTCTCGTACGCCCGGTCGGAGAGTGTGAGGCCTTTCTCGGCTTGCTCGAACATGGGCGGCGGGGCGGTGGGGGAATCGACCAAGGCGAGAGTGCCGAGATTCGCGGTGCGCCGCAAGTCAGTGGGGTCGCCCGCCCTGAATCGTCCCTTTTCCTCGCCGGCCGCCGTTGACCCTGACCCCCCGCTCGGCTTTATTTCAAGGCTCTGAACCGGGCCTGTAGCTCAGGTGGTTAGAGCGCACGCCTGATAAGCGTGAGGTCGGAGGTTCAACTCCTCCCAGGCCCACTCCGGTACACGACGGCCCCGCAAGCTTTTCGCTTGGGGGGCCGTCGTCGTTCCGGCATCGTCCCTCGCGCTGGCGCCGAGCGATCCCCGGCGGAAGATTCTCCGCATGAAGAAAGAACTCTGGCTCCGACTCAAGCGGTACCACTTCGACCATCTCGAGCCCGCGCGCCTCACCGATCACGTGCGTGCGGCGTTGGGCGGCGGCGATGCCTCCACCCAAGCGTTCGCCAGCAAAATTGCGCGCAAGCTCGGCTGGACGCGCCCCTTCGCGCTGCGAGCGATCCACGAGTACAAGAAGTTCGTCTACCTGGGGGTCGCGAGCGACACGAGCGTGACGCCACCCAAGGTGATCGACCAGGTGTGGCACGAGCACCTGCTCTTCACCCGCGCCTACCGCGACTTCTGCCGCGACGTGCTCGGGCGCGACTTCGATCACAACCCCGAGCTGGTCCAGTCCAAGAACCAGACCGACCTCTTCCAGGCGCAGTACGCGGCGACGCTCGCGCTCTACGAATGGGAGTTCGACCGAGAGCCGCCGGCGGAGATCTGGGGCACTCCCAAGTTCAAGGCGCGTCCGCGCGCCAAGGCGCCTGCGGCTCGACGGCGGGAGTCGGGGGATGCTGGCGCGAGCTCGTCCGACACATCGGCGCCGTACGACTTCGAACCGCTGCACACGCACTTTGGCGGCGATGGCGGCGCGTCTGGTGGGTCGGACTCCTTCCACACGGGCGGTGGTGGCGGATTCTCCGGTGGCGGATCCAGCGGCTCGTGGGACGACCCGTCGCAGGGCGATGCCGACGCGAGTGGGGGCGGCGATCCCAGCTCAGCGAGCGACAGCGGCGGCAGTGACAGCGGCGGGTCGGGATGCTCCTCGAGCTGCGGTGGCGGTGGTGGTGACTGACCGCGATCAACTACCGCGCGGTGCGGCGTCGAAGATGATCTGATCGGCGATCGCCGACATGCTGAACGTGAGGTGGATGTCGAGATGTTCCTTCACCTGCCGCGTCATCGACTCGTCGAAGATCCGCAGGATCAGCCGCAGGTCGGGGGCGAATGAGCGCGCGTTCAGCCCCACTTCGAGATTCACGAAGTCGTTGTTGATCACCGAGTAGAGCGTCTTGGCGCGCGTCACGCCCACATCACGCAGGACGCGCGCGAGCCGCGCGTCGCCCACGTAGACCTCAGCGCCCATCGATCGCAGGTGGTCGAGCGTGTGAAGCGACTCGCTGGACTCGATGATCACCACGCGCTCCCCCTGGCGCAGCAACCCCTCGGCGATGAAGTAGCCAAGCCGACCGAGACCGCAGAGGATCACATGGTCGCGGAAGTCGTACCGCTTGTGACCGAGTGCGCGTTGCACCCGCTGCTTGATGATGTGATCGACAGTGAGGGAGAAGATCATCCAGATGAAGCAGGTGGACGCGAGGATGAGGCCGATCCCGACGACTTTCGATGTTGCGCTGGAGTTGAGCAGGTTGATGTCGCCGTAGCCCACGGTGGCCGTGGTCACGACCACGAAGTAGAGCGCGTCGAGCCACGAGAGACCGTCGGCGATGTGGAAGTAGGTGACCGACGCCGCAATGAGGGCGACGAATCCGGCGATGAGCCGCGGGATGGTGCCGTCGATGCGTCGGGGTGCCGGTTCGTCGGCCATGGGAGTCGGCACGTAACGCAACGTGCGCTCGAGCGGCGTGCCCATCGCCTCGATGAAGGTCGTGGCCGCGAGCTTGGCCGGATTGAGGACGCGCACATTGGGATGCGCGGCCTGCAGATGGGGAGCCACATTCTCATTGAACAGCGACGCGACGATCGGGAGCGCGCCATTCAGGGAGATGAGTGCGATGAGCAACTCGAGATTGTGCTCGTCGCGATCGTCCACGAGGAAGGCGGTCGCGACCGTGTTGAGGTCCACGTCGCGCAGTGCGTGGCCGATCGCGTCGAACGCCGAAGCGTCGGTATTCGCGGAGTGGATGTCAGCGTGCGTGAGCGATGTGACGTCGTGACCGTTCGCCACCGCGAGCTTGCGGAGTCTCACGGCAAGATGGCCGGATCCGAAGATGAGCACCGGACGGGCGATCACGTCCTGATCACGCTGAGATGGGTCGACATGCGCCTAAGGTCGTGCGCAGAGCGGGACGGCGCTAGCCGCTGCCGCGCCGGCGTCGGCACCACGAGCCGCTACACCACGAGCCGCTACACCAGGAGCCGACCTCGAAAGCCGCGGCCCGCGTAGTACGACTCGGCGCCGTTGTGGTAGACGAACACCTTGTCATAGCGACGGTCGCAGAAGAGCGCGCCGCCGAGTGCCCGCATCGCGGCGGGTGTGCTCACCCAGCTCGACGTCTTCCGATCGAACTCGCCGAGGGTCTGCAGCTCGCGATACTGCGCCTCGGTGAGGATCTCGATCCCGATCGCAGCCGCCATCGCGACGGCATCGCCCTTGGGCTTGTTCTCCTTGCGCGCGTCGAGTGCGGCTCGGTCGAAGCAGAGGCTGCGGCGCCCGCTTGGACTCTCTGGTGCGCAGTCGCAGAAGATCAGTGCGCCGGTCTTCTTGTCCCGACCGATGACGTCGGGCTCTCCGCCGGTCTGCTCCATCGCGGCCAACGCCTGGAGCGCCGTGGGGTGCTCGTCGAGTCGCGTGCGGACGCTCTTCCAGTCGATGTCGGCGTGGCGACGCGGATTCGCGGCGAAGCGCTGTTCGAGCGAGGTGATCAGCGCGGTGCGCTCGGTGAGCTTCATTGTGGAGTCTCCTGCTTGGGTCGCGGCTTCGTTGCACCTGGGGAAACCCCGGTACGTTAGCGTAACCAGTTTTTGGTCCAGACGGCAATCACGCCGCTGCCGGTGAGGCTGCCCTAGAGTCGTGACGGCACACGGGACGCCCGTTGGAGCGTTCGATCGCCGGAAGTCGAGCGGGTCGAGGGCCGCGAGCAACCGCCAGTCTGCTTTCCCTCCGAGGGCCACCATGAGAACGATGGCGTGCCCACTTGACCGCGCGGATGTTCGGCCGCGGAGTCGGCGAGCGACATGACTCATCCGCAACGTGTGACGGGAAGTCCGTTCGACCGCGAGTCGGGCAATCACTGCGGCGAGCGTGCGGTCGTCTCGGCTCGTGGATTGCCGGCGCGAGTGAACCGCCGAGTGACCCCTATTACATCCAACAGGGATTGACAGACCGTGTACCCCCCCCCCCATCAATCAGGAACAAGGGACGCGCGAACACATGACGTCTTCATACGTGAGTACACGATTATTCCTAGGGGTACGTCGCGTGTCCGGCGGACTCGTACTCCGTTGGCCGCCGCCGCGATGCGCGCGTTGCAGGGCTCGTGCGCGCCGCGGCGGTCCGGGAAGTGTCACCTGCACCAAGAGGCGCCAGTGAATCTCGATCGTGTTCTGAACATCGCGCTCACCGTCGCCGCGGTCACTGCCGCCGCGGTGCTAGTGCGGAGGGAGATGTTGGCTCCGGCATCATTGCAAGGACGGTCAATCTTGGAGTCAGACGTGCCTAGGTTGGTGAGCGACTGGGAGGCAGTCGCTGCGTCTGGAATCCGATCCGGCCCGAACGATGCGCCTGTCACCATCGTCGAGTTCATGGACTTGGAGTGTCCTTTCTGCCGCAAGTTCCACATCGAAACGATGCGCGAGATCGAGAATCGCTTCGGCGATAGCGTTGCGAGCGTCTTCGTGCATCTTCCCATCCCGTTCCACCGGTTCGCGTTGCCGGCGGCGCGAGTTGTTGAGTGCTTCCGCAGCAGCGCAACGGTGAATGAGCTTATCGATGGACTGCTGATCCGACAGGACTCTCTCGGACTGAAGCCGTGGCTCTCGTATCTCGCAGACGTCGGGCTTCGCCCGGACGCGAAGCAAGCGGCATGCTTGGCCTCCACGGATTCAGTGCCTGCGATCGAGTTCGGTCGGGCCGCAGGTGTGCGTTTGGGAATTCGCGGAACTCCTGCGATCATGATAAACGGCTGGCTGTACTCGCGTCCTCCTACGACAGCGGAGCTTGTTGATGCTGTCAGTCGAGCATTGCCAGCAGGGCAATCTCAGCAGGACTCAACCGTGAGAAGATGATTGCCACGGTGCGTTTGGGCGCAATCCGCGCCGAGCCGCTTAGCCCGTGCGGCGGGCGGCGTACGTTCACGCTGGCGGAGGTGTTGGCATGTTCAATCGAGTCGCTGTAAAGGCAGTCGCGGTCCTGGCCTTGTCGCTCGTCGCGATGGTAACAAGCGCGGGCGAGGCGCAAGCGGATGGAATGATCTGCTCCACGTGTATGTCACACGATCGCTGCGTCTTCAACTTCGCGCAGGAGTGCGCCATGCTCTGCGGCGGGGGCACAACACAAGCAGCATGTACCTATGACGAGGAGTGCCCGAGCCAGACGAGATTGTGGTGCATCACTGACGACCAGTAACTGTCTGCACGCACGCTCGCTGGTCCGCAAGCTCAGGGGCCAGCAAGCGGGCGAAGTGCAGGCTCGCGCGCGCAGGTGGTCACGTCGTGCATGGCGAATCAGAGTGCGTTGGGGTAGTCTACGTGCAACCTCTGGACTGTACAGAGCGTCGGGATCAATTGAGTGCGTCGTCGGACGACACTGCCAGGCGTGATTCGCGGAACGCGGCGAGCAGCGGCGCCCGCATCAGTCGACGTCCACCCGTGTATCGCCTACAGAGTCAGAGCGTCGTGGAGGTAGGATGCCGGTTGTGGGACCTCGGAAGTGCGCGCCGCGTACCGAATGGCGTGACAGTGAAAGGCTCCCCCCCAGCTTGCAGGTAGTAGGGACGCGTGCGCGCGCGAATGCCGAGCGCCCGGACGCGACACCAGCCAACTTTCTGGCTGCCCGTGCAGGCGACGACCTGGCAGCGCCCCGTTCGCCCGGTCAGAGTCTCACCTCGTCGCCGATCGTCAACGTCACTCATCGCGTTGACGACTGGACATTGCCGTGTCTCGAATACGTGCCGCGAGATGCCACGTGAAGGTGTGCAGCCGGTGGAGTGCGTGGGTCTCTGCCGCGATTGAGGCGATCGCTTTCGCGATGTCACTGCTCCTGATCCCGAGAACGCACGAAGCGCAGGAGGTGCGTACGTTGGTGTCGGTCAACGGAGTCGCTTTCGATAGCCTTCGGATGCGGCCGCTCGTTGGCGCTCTGATCAGCGTCACGGGCCTCCGGAGTACGGCGATCTCCGATTCGTCCGGTCGCTTCGCGATTGACAGCATCCCGCTCGGAAGGCACGACTTCGTTCTGCAGCACGACGCTCTTGACTCGCTGCTGATCTCCGGAATCCGCACCTCAGTCGACGTCACTACCCACCCCGACCTCATTCGACTGGGCGTGCCTGCGATCGCTTTCTTCTGGCGCAGCGCGTGCCGCGGCGACACTCCTTCCGACAGTGGACTCATCTTCGGTGTCGTGCGCGATGCGCGCAGCGGTGCGGCGCTCGCAGGCGCAGCCGTCTCAGTCAGTTGGGAGGACGTGCGATTCGACAGGCGCATCGGTGCGGCGTTCGCACGCGTCGGGGGGGCAGTCGTCTCGGACGCTGACGGTGCCTTCGCTGTGTGCGGTGTACCGAACGGCGTCCTGGTCGAGATGACTGCTCGTCGCTCTCGTTCCGACACTGACGTCATCGAGTTGTGGCACCTCACTCCCGGTCTCACGCGAAGGGACCTGTTCGTCGCCGCAGAACGAGACGGCGCTGCTACCGGGGTCGCCGCTGGCAGCGTTCGCGACGCCGCCGACCAGCCTGTCGCCAACGCACGCGTGTCGCACCCCAGTGGGCCAAATGCGATTACGGCGGGCGACGGGACGTTCACCGTGAGAGGGGTGCCGATCGGGACGCGAACGTTGTTGGTGCGCGCGATAGGGGCGGAGCCGGTGAGAGTTAGTGTCGATGTTGCCCCACTTGACACGGTACGAGCCGTCGTGGTGCTCAGGCGCCTTGCTCGCCTTGATACCGTCCGTGTCTCCGCTTCCGTCGTCACTGCGCGCTTCCTCGCCGAACTCGAGGAACGGCGCGCGCTCGGGATCGCGAAGTTCGTGGACTCGACGGTCGTGGCTCACTATGGCGACGCGCTGAGCGCTGTGACAAGCCGCGTAGCCGCCGCTCGAATGAACGCGCGGGGGAAGCTCGAGTTCGGCGGGCGACAGCCACCGTGCCGACCCGGATTGTGGATCGACCAACGATACGTTCATCGTGACGACGTGCTGACGGAGCTGCGACTGCTGAGCCTCGGAACGGTTGCGACCATCGAAATCTACGTGCGTGCGACGATGATCCCACAGTCTTTCTGGCCGCCGACTGAGATCGGGGCGCCCTGTGCGATCATTGTCGTTTGGACGAAGCGCATGTTGCCGTAGCTTTGCCGGACGCCGACCGTGTGCGCGACTTCACACGATCAGAATCGCATGTTCCGCCCGGCTCCAGCGCTGAGTCCGAACAGGCCGTGAGTTCCGTAGTTCGTTGCGCGCCGAGAGCGAGCAACCTCGTTGGGCAAATCATTGCGCGGTGGACCTTCGTCTGGTCCAGTCGAGTCGCGGCTCGCGGAGAAGACGCTCTCCTACGCAGCCCTTCCGCGAACCCTTCCGGTCGGCCGCCCGAAGCAGAATCCCTTGTTGATCGTGGCAGCCGAGGGATACGACAGAGTCGGACTGTGCGAACGCCTGAAGCGGCAGCGTTCACGTGATCGTGCTGCACAAGTGCTCCCGCATCCATCGCTGCCATGACGGCCGCAGCCTCAACCGGTACCGCCGCCGATGGATCAGCGAGCTCACGTCCGCGAGGATCCACCACTTCCGACATCAGGTGCCGCGCAACACCGCGAAATCGAGCACTGCCGGTCCCCCTCCACTGCGTGCACGACGATCAGCTTCGCCATTCACGAAGCCATTCCTACACTGAGCCGCCTAGCCGCGCTTGGGAAACCGGCGTTGATTCGGGATAGGCAGATCGATCACGCTCGTAGTAAGTACGCGGCGGGCGCGCGGGCGATGAGAATGGATTCGGCTCGTGTCGGCTTCCGCCGGGAGCGGCGGGGCACTCCGGGAGGCGCGCCCGCCGAGCGGCAAGTAACTTCCGCCCGCACCCACACCCGGACCGGTCCGCCCGTGTTGACTCCACTGTTCATGGCGACGATCGTCGCATTCGCTCCGCAGGCATCAGCAGATACCTTGCGCGCCGCCGATCTACTCGACGTCGCCACCGCGACCGTCGCTGACCTGAGCGACGACGGTCGATGGCTCGCACTCAGCACGAGCCGCCGTCGCGACGCACTCGGCATCGTCGCCGCGCGCGATGGTGACCCGAGTTACCTCCGGGTAGTGCCGGTCGAGCTCTTCGCCGTCGACACGCGCACGCTCGAACGCCGGCCAGTGTTCGCCGGCAAGCGTCCGGTGCGCGGAGCGACCTGGTCGCCCGACGGCACGCGGCTCGCATATATGGAAGTGGTCGATGACCGGTCCCGCATCGTGGTGTGGGAGCGCGCCAGCGGCCGCAGCACCGTTTCGCGTATGGCGGCGGGGAGCTATGTGGCCGAGAACTCCGAGCTGCGCTGGAACGGAACGGGCACGGAGCTCTACTTCGCGCTGCGCACCGAGGCCTGGCGCACGCAGGTACAGGAGCGCTTCGCGACAATTGTGCGCGGGCCGATCACGCACCTCGGCGCGCCGGAGCGGGAGCCGTTCTTGCCGTGGGAGGCGTTGCGGCGCGAGGGGAACCGTCGCGCCGTCGCGAGTTGGACGCCGGCGACGCAGCGCGTCGAGACACTGATCGCCGAGGGGATGATCGCATCGTGGACGGTCTCGCCCGACGGCGGTGTGCGCCTGTGGAACGACGACATCACCAAGCGCACGGACTACGAGACGATTATGGGGCGCACGGAGCGCGTGCTCGCGCGCGTCGGCGGTGATACCGCGTTGCGCGTGATCTTTCCGACGTTGCGTGGGGTGACCGTGCAGTGGGCAGAGGATGCGCGTCGCTACTTCTACGGGCGCGACGGCGCTGTTTGGATGGGGCGCGTCGCGGAGGGGGCGAGCGCTGGTACGAGCGCCGACTCCACTCGCCGTCGGATCCTCGCCGCCGATTCGATCCCTGCGAGCGACACGAGCCAATCCGCGCGCGACCGGCGCGCACGCACGCGGTGGACGCTCGTGCGCACCGCGCCACTCGGCGACGCCGTGATCGCGTCGCGGCGCGACGGGCTCTACCTCGTGGACACACTCGGTGCCATGACGCGGATCGCCGCACTGCCCGACAGCACCGACCTCACGAGCCCGCGGCCGACCGTACTGCAGTGGTCCCATGACGGGCGTTGGGTCTACCTCGCCGTGAACATGCGCGACCGATGGGAGCGCGCGGTGGTACGTTGGGATCGCTCGACCAACCGCACGGAGACCCTCGCGCGCGACGGACAGTTCCGCTCCGGGTTGCAGCTCTCACGGAACGGCGAGACGATAACGCTCAACATCGGCGCATCGAACCGGCCTGCCGATCCGTACGTCGCCGACATGGCGATGAGCAGTCCGAGACGTCTCGCCGAGTCGAACGCGCAGCTCGGTCCCCAGTCACTCGCGCGCACCGAACTCATCCGCTACCTCGACGCTGACGGTGCACCGCAGTGGGGCGTGCTCTATCACCCGACCAATGGTGCGAAGCCGGCGCCGACCATCTTCCTGGTGTACGAGACCTTCTTCGACGACACCTTCGACGCGACCGCGAATCTCCTCGCCTCGCGCGGCTATGCGGTGGTGAAGCCGAGCGTGGGCTTCGAGACCGGCTACCCGGGCGAGGCTTGGCTCAAGGGCGTGACCGCTGCGGCCAATCATGTGATCGCCATGGGCGTCGCCGACTCGGGGCGACTCGGTGTGCATGGCACGAGCTACGGCGGCTACGCGACCAACCTGCTGATCACGCAGACCAAGCGCTTCAAGGCCGCGGTCAACATCTCCGGCAAGGTCGACTTCATCTCGTTCTACACTGACTCTCCGCGCCTCGGCGACCGCAACACGCACGCCGCCGAGCGCAGTCAGGACCGGATCGGCGCGACCATGTGGGAGGCGCCGATGAAGTACATCGAGCACTCGGCCGTGCTCTACGCCGACCGGATCACGACGCCGCTGTTGCTGATGACCGGTGGCGAGGACCACAACGTGCCGGCGATCAACACGCGCGAGATGTACTACGCGCTGCGCCGACTCGGGAAGAACGTCGAGTGGGTGAACTACGCAGACGGTGGTCATGGGATCCCGATGACCAACGAGCGCGAGTTCACGCATTTCCATGAGACGCTCGTGGGGTGGTACGATCGGTTCCTCAAGGTG
Organism: Gemmatimonadota bacterium; assembly: GCA_031418115.1. GTDB lineage: Bacteria > Gemmatimonadota > Gemmatimonadetes > Gemmatimonadales > Gemmatimonadaceae > Pseudogemmatithrix. The sequence goes on along the minus strand of JANOWT010000031.1, from coordinate 3,561 downwards.
CCGGTCGCGATCGTTCCGTGAGTGGACGAGTGAGCAGAGGCGCGTCGCTCGTGCGCGCGGTGTCGATGTCGCGGTCGATGTTGTTGGCGCTGTCGATGTCATTGGCGATCGCGTTGTCCATGTCAGGCTGCACCGGCATCCTGCTCGGCGCGGCCAACGTCATCGAGAACGGCGACGCGCCGCGCGCCGAGATCGCGTACGGCAGCGGGGAGCGTCAGCGCTACGATGTATACCGACCGCTTGGCGCTGACGGGCTGCCTCTGCCCGGTCCGTTGCCGGTGGTGATCTTCGTGCACGGCGGCAGTTGGGAGACCGGTGACAAGAAGGCGTACCGGTGGGTGGGGCAGGGACTCGCGAAGCAGGGTTTCGTCGCCGTGCTGCCCAACTATGGCCTGATGCCCGCGACGCGCTTTCCGGCCTTCGTCGACGATGCCGCGGCGGCGGTCGCGCATGCCCGCGCGCACCTGCGCGACTGGGGCGGTGACACCACGCGGCTCTTCCTGATGGGTCATAGCGCTGGAGCGCAGATCGCCGCGCTGGTCGCATACGACGAGCGATATCTTGCGCGGCAGGGTCTCACGCCCCGGATCTTGGCAGGCTTCATAGGCCTTTCGGGGCCGTACGACTTCGTGCTCGACTCCAAGCTCCTGCGCGCGACCTTCGGCGGGACGGCCGAGCGCGAGCGCGACGCACAGCCGGTGCGGTTCGTCCGCCCTGACGTGCCGCGCACCTTGCTCGCGATGGGGCGCGACGACAAGACGGTGCGGCCGCGCAACACCACCTCGCTCGTGGCGCATCTGCGCGAGGCCGGCGCCTCGGTGAGTGAGATCTGGGTCCCTGGCGACCATGGTGTGACCGTCGGCGCGTTCGCGAGGACCAATCGCGGTGACAGCGAGGTGCTCAGGCGCATTCGTGAGTTCGTTCTTTCTCCGCGTGAAGGGGATGCTCCATGATGAAGGTCGTGAACTTCGTGACGCTCGTCGCCGTGCTCGCCCTCAACGGCGCGGCCGGCTCCGGGGCGATGAGCGGCGACTCCATCGGTGTGATCGCGAACCGCTATCAGTCGCTCTTCCTGCCCGCGAACTGGGTCTTCGGCATCTGGAGCGTGATCTACCTCGGCCTCACCGCGTCGGCCGTGTATCAACTGCTGCCGTTCAGCGGATCAGCGCGCGCAGTCGAACGATTCGGACCGTGGTGGGTCATCGCGGGTGCGCTCAACGTCGCCTGGATCTCGCTCTTCTCGTTCGCGCACTTCGGGCTGGCGCTCGTCGTGATGGTGGTGTTCCTGGCGTCGCTGATCGTGACCGGCGAGCGATTGCGATCGATCGCCGCTCCGGTCGAGCGCGCCGAACTGTTGCTGGTGCGGTGGCCGTTCGACCTGTATCTCGCGTGGATCTCGGTGGCGCTGATCGCGAACACCTTTCAGTACATGCATGTGATCGGGTGGGGCGGGTTCGGGATCGCCGAGCAGAGTTGGTCGATCGCGATGATGCTCGTCGCGACGCTGCTCGGCGCGGTCATGGCATGGGCGCGTGGGATGTGGGTATTCCCGTTGGTCGTCGCGTGGGCGATCTACGGCATTGGCGCACGGTACGCCGAGGTGCCGGCGATCGCGATCATGGCGCAGTGGCTCGTGCCTTTGGGAGTGGCGGGTGGGGCGATCGCCTGGTGGGCGGGCAGTCGCGGCGATCGCACGGTGGGCGTGCGGGCCGCGCGAGCCGAGTGAGCGCGGTGAAGCGGTAGGGCGTGCGGGGGATCGATTGCTGTGTGCGCGCGATGGCGGGAGAAGTTCGTGCATGCTCCCTCCCGCGGCCCTGCCGAGTCCTCCGACCCTGCCAAGTGCTGGGACCCTGCCAAGTCCTCCGACCCTGCTGCAGGTCCTGCGCGATCGACTCACCGCGAAGCACTACAGTCCGCGTACCCTCCAGGCGTACGAGCAGTGGGTGCGCCGCTACATCCGATACCATCGTCGCCGGCATCCTCGCGAGATGGATCTCGCGGAGGTCCGCGACTTCCTGACGCATTTGGCGCGCGACCTGAAGGTCAGTGCGAGCACGCAGAACCAGGCGCTCGCCGCGATACGCTTTCTGTACGAGGTCGTGCTCGAGCGCCCCATGGCGGCGCCGACCGACCATCTCGTCGCGAAGCGGGCGGCGCGTCTTCCGTCGGTACTGAGCGCCGACGATGCCCGTCGCGTGATCGACCGGATGCCTGGCGTGTCGCAGCTGATGGCGCGGATCCTCTACGGCAGCGGACTGCGCGTGATGGAGTGCTGCATGCTGCGCGTGAAGGATCTCGATCTCGATCGCGGCGAGCTCACCGTGCGACACGGGAAGGGCGGGCGCGACCGGAGGACGATGATCCCTGACAGTCTCGTCGAGGAGATCAGGAAGCACCTTGGCGAGCGCAGGGCGCAGCACGATCGCGATGTGCAGCGTGGCGCGGGCTACGTCGCGCTGCCAGACGCCATGCGCCTCAAGCTCGGCGCCGAGTCGGGTCGCCGATGGGAGTGGCAGTGGGTCTTCGCGGCGACGCGCGAGTATCTCGACCCAGAGACCGGCGAGCGCCGAAGACATCATCTGCACGAGACCGTGATCCAGGCGGCCGTCATCGCGGGCGCGCGCAGTGCGGGTCTCAACCAGCGCGTGACGTGCCACACCTTCCGCCACAGCTTCGCGACGCACCTGCTGGAAGCGGGCTATGACATCCGCACGGTGCAGGAGCTGTTGGGGCATCGCGATGTGAGCACGACGATGATCTACACGCACGTGCTGAACCGCGGTGGATTGGGGGTTCGGAGTCCGCTGGATGGGCTTCCTCCGCGTCGCCGGCCGGTCTAGTCGGCGCGTGCGCGCGGGCGCAATTCTCCTCGGCTCTATAGAAGACCGTTCTGCCAAATCTGCACGGCCAAATCGGCATTAATTGGAATTGCCCTTAAAAACGTATGTATAGGTAGAGGGGTAGATCAGCCGGCGCATCAGGAGCCGACGATAGGCGAGACGGATCAGCAAGCTCGTAGGCAGGAGAAACAGCCTGTGAGGCGACTGCGACGAGCTGTGAGGCGACTGCGCCAAGGTGTGAGGCGATTGCGGCAAGGTGTGAGGCGACTGCGACAAGGTGTGAATCGCCCCGGGATTGCCGGAGGCTCCACACCTTGTGGGCGCCACAGCCGCACTCGGAGTGCTCCACGGTAGCAGCGGCGCGTCGCCGTCACCAGTCCGCATCGCCGTGGCAGCTCTCGCCTATCTGATCTTCGGCTATGGGGCGGCATTGGTGGGCTTCGTAGTCATCGCGTTCTAGCGTGCGGCCCGCCTCGGCATAACGGCAGTTGGTGACCGATGGCCGCGCTAGGGTAGCGGGTTGGCGGCCGCGCTTTATCGTTCCTGAAGGACCGGCGCGGCCGCCAACCCGCATTTTATGGGTTCATCACGGAATACCGGGGAAGGCCGCGCGGATCTTGAGGAAGAAGTAGTCGTCGTCGCGAAAGCCATACGCCATGCGCTTGATGACCTTGATCTTGTTGTTGATCCCTTCGAGCACGCTCGTGTGCAGCGGGTATCG
>JANOWT010000030.1:0-33216 GCA_031418115.1 Gemmatimonadota bacterium | reverse complement strand
GCTGGGTGATCCTGCGAGCCAAGTGCCGCGGCTGCGGACTGCCGATCAGCTGGCAGTATCCGCTCGTGGAGGCGACGGTCGGCGCGCTCTGGCTCGCGTCGTTCATCGCGTTCGGGCCGACGCTGACCATGCTGCGCCTCGAGATCGCCGCGACGATCCAGCACGGCATCGCAGTGACCGACCTTCAGCACTATGTGATCCCTGACGGCTTCACGGTGACAGGGTTCATCCTGGCGATGATCCTGCCCGTGCCGGCGCTCTTCCTTGGGGACCCGGGCCCGTTCGCGGGACCGTGGGACGCGCTGATAGGCGCGTGCACGGGAGCAGGGATCATCGCGATCGTCGGCTGGCTCGGCGAAGTCGCGCTCAAGAAGGAAGCGATGGGGCAGGGCGACGTCACGCTCATGGCGTTCGTGGGCGCGATGGTCGGGCCCTCGCGAGCGCTGCTCGTGGTATTCGTCGCGGCCGCGATCGCGTCGGTCGCGTTCCTTTCTCTCGTGGCACCGGTCGCGTGGTGGCGAGCTCGGCGTGCGGGAACGGAGTTCGAACTGCCGCTCGTGCCATTCGGCGTGTTCCTCGCACCGGCGGGACTGCTCACGCTCCTCTGGGGCGATGCGCTGATCGAGTGGTACATCACGACCATGATCGCCTGACCCTGCCTCTTCGCCGCCGACTCACTCCATGATCAAGCTCCGTTGGTGCGCGGCTCCCGCGCTGCTGTGCGTGCTCACTGCCTGCGCAAAGGAAGCCCCCGGCTACGAAGGGCCGTACGCACGACAGGTGCGCAAGGCGATCCCCGAGCTCGAGGAGTCGTCGGGACTCACGTTCAAGAAGCTGCCCGTGCTCGAGGAGCGCACCAAGGACGAGGTGCGCTCGTTCATCGAGGCGCAGTTCAACGAGCAACTCCCGCCGCTCGAGCTCGCGGGCGCCCAGGAGGCGTACCGGATCTTCGGCCTGCTCCCCGACACGCTGGACCTGCGCGCGTTCTTCATCGAGTTGCTCGCCGAGCAGGTGGCCGGCTACTACGACCCCGCGACGAAGGTGCTCTATGTGGTGAAGGATGCCGCGCCCGAGATGCGCGAGGTGACGATCACGCACGAACTCATGCACGCGCTGCAGGACCAGCACACGCGGCTCGACTCGGTGCAGACGCTCAAGGGCGACAATGACCGGATGGTCGCCATGCAGTCGGTGATCGAAGGACAGGCGACCTACGAGCAGTTCGCGATGATGACTGGCGGCAGCGACATGGGACTGCGGATCCCCGGCGGCTGGGACCGAGTGCGCGACATGATCCGCGCTGGGCAGTCGTCGATGCCCAAGTTCGCCGCTGCCCCGATGCTCATCCAGGAGACGTTGCTCTTCCCGTACCTGAGCGGCGCGGAGTTCGTGCGGCAGTTCAAGCGTGCGCGATCGGGCCAGACGCCGTTCGCGCCGTTCGCGTCGTCGACCGAGCAGGTGCTGCATCCGGAGAAGTTCCTCGACTCCGTCCCGGACCTCCCTACGCGCGTCATGCTCGCGCCGTCGCGCGCCGGCACACCGGTGCACGAGGACAACCTCGGTGAGTTCGAGACGCGGCTGCTGCTCTTCCAGCACGCCAAGGATCAGGGACTCGCGGTCGCCGGTGCGTCAGGGTGGGACGGCGATCGGTATCAGGTGGTCAACTCGCCAGCGGGATCCGCACTCGGCTGGGTGACCGTGTGGGACACGCCTGTGGACGCCGTCGAGTTCCGTGACGTGATGGAGCGGGTCGTCGAGAAGCGCTATGGATTGAAGGCCGCGAGTGGCGGCACCGGCGAAGAGCGTCGATGGACCACGTCGCGTGGCCGGCGCGTCTCGCTCGTGATGACGAACCTCGCCGGCCGGCCCGTCGTGCTGTTCGAGGATGCGCCGTCCGCGAGCACGACGCGAGTGATCGCGCCCGATCACATCACGCTGCAGGAGCCCTGATGCTCGGAGACCGCGTCGACGTCGAGACTCCCGAGCTGGTCGTCGTCTCCTACGACCTGGCCGGCGTGGGCTCGCGAATGAACGCGGCGATCATCGACTACCTCGTTTGCCTCTTCCTGATCTTCCTCGTGGCCGCGCTCGGCACGGCGGCGATGCCTCGCGACATGATCGCCCGCGCCAGACCCGACGAACTCGGGGGCTGGGCGGTCGCGATCCTGATCATGGCGCAGTTCGTCGTGCTCTGGGGCTACTATGTGCTGTTCGAGGCGCTCGCCGACGGTCGCACGATCGGCAAACGGATCATGCGGCTGCGTGTGGTGCGCGACGGCGGACTCTCGGTGGACTTCGGCACATCGGCGGTGCGGAATCTCGTGCGCATGATCGACATGCAGCCGGGGTTCACGTATGTGGTGGGCATCCTCACGATGATCCTCAACAAGCAGGGCAAACGCCTGGGCGACATCGTGTCGGGTACGATCGTGGTGCGCGAAGAGCTCATGCCGCCGATCGCGGCCGCCGCGGTCGCCGCCTCAGCCGCACCGACCGCAGTGCGCGTGCAGGCGGAGCTCACCGAGCCCGAGTTCACGCTGCTCGAGCGCTTCGTGGAGCGCCGCGCCGAACTCGACGTCGCGCGACGGGCGGCGTTCGTGGCGCAGTTGAGCGAACGCTTCGCTTCGCATCTGAAGGGCGACACGGACGGAACCGTGCTCGCGCGGCTGCTGCGCCTGCACGCGGGCGAGCGTGCGGCCCGTGACCAGGGGGCTGCGGTGCGGCGTGACACCGGCGCCGCCCGCGAGCGCCACGCGATCGTCGCGAGCAACGCGCCGCGCTGGGCCGCGTTCGCCGGCCGGCTCGCGACGGCGCAGAAGGGCGGCCTCAAGTCGCTCGGCGAACAGGGCGTGCGCGAGTTCGTGCAGGAGTACCGCGAACTCACCGCCGACCTCGCACGCCTCCGTACGGCGACGCTCGGGGGCGAGAGCCGAGAGGTGTTCTACCTGAACCGACTCGTCTCGTCGGCGCACAATCTCCTCTACCGGCGGCGTTCGATCCGGCCCGAAGCGGCAGTGCGCTACCTCTTCTTCGCGGTGCCGCAGGAGATCAGGCGTTCGTCGAACGTGATCGTGCTCGCGGCGACGTTGCTCTTCGTCCCAATGGCCGTGACCGGTATCGCGGTCGCACGCGATCCCGACGCGGCTGTCGCCTTCCTGCCGCCGCAGATGTTCGACCGCGCCGAGGCGGGCGTGCGCGCCGCGCGCGACGGTGAGGGGTACGTTGACGTGCCCAGTCTCTACCGGCCGACGATGGCGTCGGGGATCATCGCGAACAACATCCAGGTCGCGTTCATGGCGTTCGCCTCAGGGATCACCGCGGGCCTACTCACCTGCTTCGTGCTCGTCACGAACGGCCTGAGCATCGGTGCGGTGCTCGGGCTCTACTTCTCGAAAGGGATCGGGTCGCTGATCGTCGCCTTCATCGCACCGCACGGTGTGCTCGAGCTCACGGCGATCTGCATCGCCGGTGGGGCCGGGCTGTTGCTCGGCGCGGCATTCATCATCCCCGGCGACCGCACGCGGCGTAGAGCGCTCGTGGAGAACGGAAAGCGGTCGATCACGCTCGTGGCGGGAGCGACCTTCCTGCTGGTCGGCGCTGGCATCATCGAAGGATTCGTCTCGCCGATCCCGTGGTGGCCGCTGGAGCTCAAGCTCACCGTGTCCGCCGTGACGGCGTTGCTGCTCTACGCCTATCTGCGGCAGGGAGACAAGCTCAGAGCGCGCCCCGTCCCTTCAGTTCCAGGTACCGATTGATCACGCTAGCGGTCATCACGCGGGGCGAGACGTCGAGCACGATCGCCCCCGCGCGCCGCATCCGTTCGAGCGCCTCCTCCCGTGACTCGAGCAGCTCGGCGGCGGAGGCGTGCTCGTAGAGGCGCGCCGAGCTCGTGACGGCGTCGGGGACTGCGAGCGCGAAGAGCGGGTCGTTGCGCAGCGCGACCACGAGCACGAGGTGACGCGATGCGCTGCGGGCCACATGCGCCAAGAGCGCGCGCGACGCGCGCACACCGAGCACATCCGTGTAGAAGACGACGAGGGCACGCTTGCGTTGATGGGTCGCGAGGAAGCGGAATGCCGCCGCGTAGTCAGGCTCACGCGGCGAAGCGGTCACCGGCACGAACGCGTCCCGCACGGCCTGCAGGGAGCCTCGACTCCGCTGTGCAGGGACGAAGGCGCGCACCTGATCATCGAACACCAGTGACCCGACGCGATCGCCCGCCGCCGCCGCGACATCGGTGAGGATGAGCGCCGACGAGAGCGCCTGCTCGAACCGCGAGAACTCCCCGGCGAGTTGTGTCATCCCGCGTCCGGCGTCGATGAGCGTCAGCACGGTCTGCGATCGCTCGATCGTGAACTCGCGCGTGATCAGCTTGGAGCGCTTCGCGGTCGCCTTCCAGTCGATGTGTCGCGGGTCGTCGCCGAGCGCGTACTCGCGCAGGCCCGCGAAGCCCTGTCCTTCACCACGTCGACGCAAGTTGCGCACGCCCGCGGTGTCGAGCCGGTGTTGTAGTGCGAGTAGGCGGAACCGACGCACGCCGGCGACGCTCGGCAGCACGCGGATCATGTCCGTGGGTGCGACCCGGACGCGCGATCCAATGAGACCCCAGCGGGTCGTGATCCGCGCTCCGACGGGCCCCAGTGGTTCCTCCGCTCGGCGCACCCCGCGCAGCGGGACAGGCACATTGAGCGTCGATCGCGGCGGCACGTCGTGCGCCGATACGCCGAGCCCACCGACGACGCAGGTGGGCAGCCGGTCCTGGACCACCACGCGCACCGCCGTGCCGGAGGCATTCAGGAGACGATACGTCATGGTCGCCTCGTCGCCGAGTCCGATCGACGGCGGGGCTGTGCGCTCAAGTACGAACGCGCCACGCGCAGGAAGTCGCACGATCTCAATGAAGGCCGCGATCGCGACGATCGTGAGCGCAATGGCACCGAGCCACGCTCCGCCCGGCAGCAGCCAGAGGATTGCCGCCACGGCGAGTGCGCCAGCGAGCCGACGCTCGGGAACGAATGCGAGCAGGGTCCTCACTTCGGTGCTTCGATCCGGTCGATGATGCTGCCGAGCACGTCGTCGGCATCGCGGCCCTCGACTTCGAGCTCCGGCGCGACGACCACGCGATGCCGGAGCGCGGCGCGCGCGCGGTCCTTCACGTCGTCGGGGAGCACGAAGCCGCGCCCCGCGAGCACGGCGGCGGCGCGCGCGGCCCGCATGAGCGCCACCGTCGCACGCGGAGAGGCGCCGAGCGCGAGTGCGGCTTCTTCGCGCGTCGCGCGGGTGATGTTCGCGATGTACTCGCGGACCTCGGGCGCGACACGCACGCTGTCGGTGAGCGCGCGCAGTCCGATCGCTTCTTCGCGCGTGAGCACGGGTTCCATGAGGCTCGTCCCCCCCAGGCGTTCGGGGTCGAACCCCGCTTCGTGCGCCGCGAGCATCGCGAGTTCGGCCTCTTTGTCAGGGTAGCGCACGATGCTCTTGAGCAGGAAGCGGTCGAGCTGTGCCTCGGGGAGCGGATACGTCCCCTCGTGCTCCACCGGGTTCTGCGTCGCATAGACGGTGAAGAGCGGGTCGAGCGCGCGGGTCACGCCGTCGGTGGTGACCTGACGCTCCGCCATCGCCTCGAGCAGGGCGGCCTGGGTCTTCGCCGGGGCACGGTTGATCTCGTCGCCGAGCAAGAGGTCGGTGAAGACCGGACCCGGCTGGAACTCGAAGCCCTTCGACTGGTCGCGCATCACCGAGATGCCCGTCAAGTCGCTCGGCATGAGGTCGGGCGTGAACTGGATGCGCGTGAAGCGCAGGCCGAGTGCGCCAGCGAGCACGCGCACCAGCAGCGTCTTCGCCGTGCCCGGCACGCCCTCGATGAGCAGGTGCCCGCGTGCGAGGAAGGTGACGAGCGCGTCGTCGATCGCTTCGGGTTGGCCGATGATGCGCGCGGCGATCGCGCTGCGGAGCAGTGCGAGGCGCTCGGCGCCCTGTTCGATGGAGAGGGTCATGTCAGGTTCGCGTGAGGGTGACTTCGATGTGGTGCAACGCGGGGCCGAGGGTCGCGAAGACCTTCGGAGGCAATGTCTCGCTGAGCGAACGGCGCGCGAGTGCGACGTGGTCATGCAGTGGCGGGGTCTTTGAAGCGAGTTGCGCGAGCCATGCGTCGTCGTCGAGCGCACGCAACTCGCGCGTCGGTGCGCGCTCAACTCGGCGGCGCAGGCCACGCACGAGTCGTTGGGATGCGGTGCGCGTGCCCTTCACCTGTGCGTAAGCGCGCGCGAGCGCGTCGACCTGCTCCAGGGGCGACCGTCGCTCGGTACGCGTGTCGTCGCGAGGCGGGACCGTGCGAGGAGCGAGCGCGATCAGGAGCACGACGCCGGCGAGCGCGAGCTGCGCGAGCAAGCGGCCGGAGGGCGAGTTGCCGAGGAAGCGGATGGCGGCCCTGATCGAGCCAGGGTGTGAGCCGTTCGCCTGGTGGAACTCGTCGAATACGAGCAGGTCACGCGGCCGCGTACCGCCGTCGCGCAGGAACTCGAGCGCGCGCACGGCAGCGACGTCGAACCCCGGGAGACAGTCGCGCATCGCGTCGTTACGAAAGACGTCGGGGTCGGAGGCGACGACCATGCGGCCGGCACCGTAGTCGAACCCCACCATGCTCGGCTCGAGCAGTGTCTTCCCGTCCTTTGCGGGGCGCTCGACAGAGAGGAATGTGCGCACCTTCGACGGCGGTGGCGCGGTCCAGTCGAGCGTGAGCATCTGCGGAGACATGCCGAACCAAAGGGAGATGCCGGCATTGCGGTCCTCAGCCGTGCAGGTCGCGGAGTCGGATTCGACCGCGAGCGCGGCCCCGCCTCGTCCGATCACCAGATGCAAGGAGTCCCTCAGCGCCGCCATGCTTGGCCCGAGGACGACGAGAGCTGCGCCGCCGGCACGCACATGCTCGAGCAGCGCGTGCACCTCGGTCGTTCGCAGAGGGATCACGGGCGCCAGCACCGCCTGGATGCTTCGTGGGTCGGACTCCAGTGCGCCGAGCAACCGGCGCTCCGTGCGCCAACCGAGTCGCTGAGCGAGGTCGTGGAAGATCCTTGCTCCGAGCGGTGCCGACGAGAGCGTCGAGAGGCGCGGGTCACCACTCCGCGGGCCGCTCGCCACCGGCGAGAGCAGTGCGGCGACGAAGGCGAGTCCCGCAACGGCAGGGAGCACGATCGCAGGACGGACCCACCAGGGTTGCGAGACCGTCATGCGGCGCGCTCGCGTGTGAGCAGCGGCCGCGCGTCGGCGAGCAGCGCGGCGTACTCGTCGGCACTACAGCGTTGTGCATCGTAGACCACACGATCGTATCGCGAGCGGAATCGCTGGAAGTCGCGTTCCGACGGCGCGCCACGCCGCCGCAGTTCGCGCGCATAGTCGCCGGTGGTCTTCGACGGATGCAGCGTGACCTCGCCGCGCCGTGCGCTCGCGGTGAGCAATGCGGCGCAGAGTGCGTGCGCCGCCTCCAGGTAGGAGCCGTTCCCAGCGAGTCTCTCGGCCTCGAGCCAGGGATCGAGACGGCGCCCGGTACGTGCGTCGGGCCGGTCACCTGCCCAGAACTCGCGTTGCGCGCGTGCCCGTAGCACGAGGCGCGCCACGATCAGCGCGACCACGGCGATCGCGAGCGCGATGATCAGCTTGTTGCCGATCCCCAGCGCTGGCAACAGGTCGAACAACTCGCGGAACCAGCGCCCCAGTACGTCGAGGATGCGGTCGAGGATCGTCTGCTGCAACGCGCGATCGAAGTCCCGTCCGTTCGCGATCGCGCGCACCGTGTCCCGCACCGCGTCGGCGGGCAAGCCGGTCGGCTGGCCCTGCGAAAGGCCCTGCGAAAGGCCTTGCGCGATCTCCACGGCAGCCGGAGCGATCAGGATCGCAGTGGCTCGCCGCCGAGCGAGCGCGAGAGATGCTCGACGTCGAAGCCCTCGCCGCGGATCCTCGCATCGTAGTAGAGCAGCATCGTGAGCAACCCGATGATCGGATACGCGATCACGGTGAAGAGCGTCGACGCGAAGAGCACCACGGTCTCGCTGCCCACCACGCCCGCGACGATCAACACGCCGATCATCATGACGAAGTAGATGCCGTACCCGAGCATCAACGCCTTGAAGATGTGCATCTTGCGACCCGCCGAGAGTTCCGAGCAGCGAGAGAACGCGGGGCCGAACCCCTTCCCCTCGAGCACGACGACCGCCTCGGGAGCGAACCAGCGCGCGGCGACGTAGAAGAGGCCGACGAGGAATGCGAGCGCGCCGAGGAAGAAGAGGATCGACCGGCCGATCGCGACGGCGACCAGCGTGCCGGTCTTCGGCAGGACGGCACGGACCGCGCCGGCGACGTCGGCTGTGCCGCCGAGGTACACGTCCGATCCCACGCGCATCACGACGCCGGTCATGAGCGCATAGGTGATCATCGACACGATCGCGCCGATGATCACACCGAACGCCGCGCCGAGACTCGCGCCGAACGAGGGGCTCTTGAGGAGCAGTTGCGTGAGCAGTCCGGGCACGCTCGCGATCGCGGTGACCATGATGTACGACGACGCATCGCGCCGGTACAGCGTGAACGTGGCGTCGACGAGTTCGGAGACCGTGCGCGCGCGGAGGGCTTGGTCGGTCATGGCGTTGGAGGCGGGGGGGAGGAGCCTCGTGTCCGGCGCACGAATGCACGCCGGGCACGCTATGCCGGCAAGTATGGGAGAGGGGAGCGGACTCTGCCAGCCCGTGGCGTCCCCACCCGACGGCCCGATAGCTTTCGCCGATGCTCTCACGCCTCACGCGCACGCTCGCGATCATCTTGCTGGCCACGCTCTCGGGTCCACGACTCGTCGCCGCGCAGGACGAGCCGCGCGAGGCGACCTCGACCGTCTTCGCGCGCTACAGCGACCGGATCCTCAAGATCCAGATCATCGAAACGTCGTCCAACGCGAAGGTCAGCATCGGTACCGGCTTCTTCGTGAGTGCCGACGGCCTCATGCTCACCAACTATCACGTCATCTCCGATCGCGTGCAGGAACGCGAGGACCACCGAGTGGAGATCGTCGAAGCCGATGGGTCCACCCGCGCCGTCGAGGTCGTCGCGGTCGACGTCGTGCACGATCTCGCGATCCTCCGCACCGGACGCCCCGCCTCGAGCCACTTCACGCTCGGCGCCGTTGCGCTGCGGCAGGGCGAACGCCTCTACTCCCTTGGACACCCGTCGGACCTCGGGCTCAGCATCGTCGAGGGGACGTACAACGGCAACCTGCAACACACGCTCTACCCCAAGATCCACTTCACCGGGTCGATCAACCCCGGCATGAGTGGCGGACCCGCGATCACCAACGCGGGGCGCGTGGTCGGCGTGAATGTCTCGACCATGGGGGAGCAGCGCTCGTTCCTCGTGCCCGAGACCCAGGCGACCGCGCTTCTCGCCCGTGTGCAGGCGTCGGGCTTCAAGCCCGCCGCCGACCTGCTCACCGAAGTCGCCGCACAGTTGCGCGACTATCAGCAGGCCTACCTCGGCCGCCTGTTCGAGGACGAACCGAGGATGGTCGACTTCGGTCCGTTCCGCGTGATCACCGACCCAGCCCCCGTCTTTCGCTGCTGGGGCGGCGCCGACCGGAGCGACGACCGCGACGACGAACCGATGTATCACGAGATCTGGCACCGCTGCGGCACCGACGACGATGTCTTCATCGCCGACGATCAACGCTCGGGTGTCGTTGAGCTCGTGCACGTCGCGGTCACGAGTGCGCGGCTCAACCCGGCGCAGTTCGGCGCACTCTACTCCGCGCGGTTCGGATTCGACGACACCCCCGACGGCGACGAGAAGCACGTAACGGTGTGGAAGTGCACCACCCGCAACGTCGCGGCGGCGCGCACGCCGGTACGCGCCGTCCTCTGCCTGCGCGGGCTCAAGAAAATCCCCGGTCTCTACGACGGTGTGCTCAAGGTCGCCGTGCTGGGCCGCTCGAACGCGGGGCTCGTCTCAACGCTCACGCTCTCTGGAGCGAGTTGGGAGAACATCGAGCGCCTGACGAACCGGTACTTGGAGCGTGTCGCATGGCGCTGATCGTCGAAGTGCTCCGGCACGGGCGCAGCGGCGAGGTCCGCGAGCGCATGCGCGTGGGCGACGCGCCACTCACGATCGGACGCGCGCTCGACAACACGATCGTGCTCGACGACCCACACGTCGACGCACACCACGCGCGACTCGTACGCGACGCCGAGGGTGCGGTCGTGATCGAGGATCTCGGCAGCGTGAACCGGATCGAGACGCGCGCCGACGGGCATCGTGACCGCCTGACGATCGCGCACGGCGTGACCATCGTACTCGGTCGCACCACGCTGCGTTTCCGGGACGAGCAAGTGGTCGTGCCGGCCGCCATTCCGCTGCACGGCGCCACGGTCGATCGCGAACTCCCGCTCCGCTGGTACGAGCGCACGACCGGTCGCGTGGGTATCGTCGCTGCGGCGCTAGCTCTCGCGGCGCTGGACACCTGGCTCGCTGCGACCGAACGTGGCGCGGGGTCGGCCGTCTTCTCGGCATTGCTCGTCGGATCGGCGATCGCGATCGTCTGGGCCGGTGTCTGGGCGATCGCCGCGCGCGTGGTGCTCGGGCAGTTCCGATTCCTCGCGCACGTCGCCGTGTTCGCGCTCGCGTTCGCGGCGTTCGCCGTGATCAACCTTGTCGATGACTGGTTCAGCTTCCTGTTCCCGTCCTTCACCGTTTTCGCGCCGATCAAGGGGCTGGCACTGGTCGTCCTCTTCGCCGCGGTCATCGCCTGGCACCTCGGGTCCGCAACGTCGCTCGGGCGGCCTCAGCGTTGGCGCATCGGTGCGGTCGCCGGCATCATCGTGCTCGCGCTGCTCGGTGTGTCGGGAGCGCTGGAGGACGATGCGTTCACCGCGGCCGCGGAGTTCTCAGGCGTCATCAAGCCCGTTTCGACGCGGCTTGTGCCGACAGAGACAGCGGAGGAGTTCAGCAAGTCGATCACAGACCTGCGTTCGGAAGTCGACTCGCTCTTGGTGGTGCGCGACCGCTGAGCTGACGGCGATGCCTCAGCCGCGCGGTCCGTACCGTGCGATCGCGCGCCTCACCATCGGGTGTAACGGCTGCCCTTTGGGCTTGAGGATCGACCCGCGACAGCGCCGCGCCTCGCAGGCGCAGGGGAACCGTCGCTTGCGCGCTGGCGTGTGCGGCTCGTCGAGTTCGATCGCATAGTCGTACGCGAGTTCCTCGCCCGGCCGGATCGCCCGCACCGCGACGATCCACATCCGGTCGCCGAACGCGATCGGCTCGCAGTTGGGCTCGCACGAGTGATTGATGAATCGCGCCTCGTTGCCCCCGACGTTCGCGTCGATCACGCGCTCGGAGTCGAGCGTCAGCAGGTACGTGTGCTCCGGCTCCTCGTGACCATCAGGAGCCGTGGGGTAGCGGCGCTCGCCCTCGGCCTCGCTGATCAACTCGCCGGTGTACTCGATGACGTGCGTCCCCGCCGGGATCGTCGCGACGGCGAAGACGCCGCGGCCGTGACGGGGAGAGTTCCGCACCTTCCAAGGACGCGTGGCCACCTCAGGACGCGGGCTTCGCCGCACGATCCGCCGGTGCATCGCCAGTGCCCGGTGCCGGGCGTGCGACATCGGCCGCGCTCCGCGAGACCTCGTCGAACAGCGGCAGATCCTCGGCGAATCCATTCGGCCTGGGCGGGAGCAACATGGCGTCGATCACATCTTCCATGGTCGACACGCAGCGGAACGTGACCGCGGCGCGCACCTCGGCGGGGATGTCACGCAGATCCTTCTCGTTCGCGGCCGGCAGCACCACCGAACGCAGGCCGGCACGGTACGCCGCGAGCACCTTCTCCTTCACACCACCGATCTCGAGCACACGCCCGCGCAACGTGACCTCGCCAGTCACCGCCACATCGCGCCGCACTGGACGACGGCTCATCACACTCGCGATCGCCAACGTCACCGCCACGCCGGCGCTCGGGCCGTCCTTCGGCACCGACCCGGCAGGGAAGTGCACATGCAGATCGCTCGACCGCATCTCGGGGTCGGCGACGCGCAACGCCTTAGCGCGCGAGCGCACGTACGAGCTCGCGGCGTCGACCGACTCGCGCATCACGTCGCCGAGCTGGCCAGTGACGATGAGCTTGCCGGTGCCGGGCATGAGCAGGGCTTCGATGGTCATGAGCTCTCCACCGTTCGCCGTCCATGCGAGGCCCGTGACGGTGCCGACTTCGGGCTCCTGCTCCGCGGCCTCGGGCGCCCAGCGCGGAGGACCGAGCACGTCCTCGATGCGCGCCTGATCGACGATCCAGGCGCCGGCCTCACCCTCGGCCTTCCGCTTGGCACGCTTGCGCATGAGCGCCGCGATGTGCCGCTCGAAGGTGCGCAGCCCCGCCTCGCGCGCATAGCGGTTGGCCACCAGCGAGAGCGATTCGTCGGTGAACTGCAGGTCGAGATCCGTGATGCCATGCTCGTCGAAGAGTCGCGGCAGCAGATACCGCCACGCGATCTCGACCTTCTCCTCGACCGTATACCCTGCGATGCGTATCACCTCGAGACGGTCGCGCAACGCATGCGGGATGTCGAACAGGTTGTTCGCGGTGCAGATGAAGAGCACGCCCGAGAGATCGAACGGCAGGTTGAGATAGTGGTCGGTGAACGCGTTGTTCTGCGTCGGATCGAGCACCTCGAGCATCGCCGCCGTGGGGTCACCACTCGGCCCGCCCGACGTCATCTTGTCGATCTCGTCGATCATGAGCACCGGATCGTTCACCTGTACGCGGCGCATCGCCTGCAAGAGGAGTCCTGGCAGCGATCCTACATATGTACGGCGATGTCCGCGGATCTCGGCCTCGTCACGTACGCCACCGACTGAGATGCGGTAGAAGGCGCGCCCGATGCTCGCGGCGATCGCCTCGCCAAGTGAAGTCTTGCCGGTTCCCGGCGGACCGACGAAGCAGAGGATCGGTCCATGAGGATCGCTCCCGCGGTCGCCGCGCAGCTGGCGCACCGCGAGATACTCGAGAATGCGCTCCTTGGCCTCGTTCAGTCCGTAGTGCCGCCCGTCGAGCGCGGACTCGACCTTCTCGAGCGTGATCTTCTCGTCGCCCGAACGCTTGCGCCACGGCAACGTGAGGATCCACTCCACATAGTTGCGGAGTACCTGATGCTCGCTCGACGCGGTGCTCAGCGCGCGCAGCCGGTCGATCTCGCGGCGCGCCTCGGCCGCGATCTGCTCGGGAAGCCCGGCCTCCTCGATGCGCCGCAGCAGATCGACGGTCTCGCCTTCTCCCAGGTCCGCCTCGCCGAGCTCGCTCTTGATCGCCTGCAGCTGCTGGCGCAGGAAGAACTCTCGATGATGTCGGTCGACGCGACGTTCTGTCTCCTGACGGACCTCTTCGTGCACCCTCGCCTTCGCGGCCTCGCGCTCCCAACGCTCGGCGAGGAACTCGAGCCGAGCGATCACGTCGATCCGCTGCACCACTTCGTCCTTCTCCGCCGGACGCAGCGCCCCGCGCGCAGCGGCCAGGTCGGCGAAGCGCGACGGCCGTGCGACCTCGCGTCGGAGCAGGGCGGGGAGTTCGGCAGGGAAGGCCGTGTCGACCTCGACACGCGCATCGGCGGCGAGGACCACGCGATGCATCAGCAGCTTGGCCGACGCGGCGTCTCGCACCGTCTCCTCGACCGCTTCGACGCGCGCGAACGAGTAGCCCGCGACTTCGTCCCGCGACGCGCCGACTGCGCGCACACGTGCGAGACCGACGAGGGTGACCTGCGCCATCCCCCCGTCCCGCCGGCCGCGGTCGGTGAGCCGCGCGACCACGCCGATGCGCCCTTCGGCACGGAGTGGGGCGCCGTCGCGGTCCTCGGGATCAAGGACGCAGACGACGAGCGCACCCTCTTCGGGGTGCGATGCGAGGAGCGAGAGGTTCTCGACGCTCGCGACCTGAACGGCGATCCGTCCGCCGGGGAAGACGATCGTCGACCGCAGCGCCAGCAACGGCAGGTCGGCGGGCAGCACGAGGGAGGTGGGGTCGCTCACGCCCCTAATGTATTCCGCTTGCTCGCTTTCGCGCACCGTCGGTCGCTTGGATTCGTGCGCGGTCGGCGCGGTCGAGGGGTGTCGCTCCGGCGGGGCTTTCGGACCGCTGCGCGGTCCTGCGGCCGCATCGCCTGACGCGACACCCCTCGGCCGGCCTCCACGGGACCCGATCGGCACCAATTCCAGCAAAAGGCCGAGGCGGGAAGCCTTGGCTAAACCCAGCGAACTGCTTATGCTTCAAGGCTCTATGTTCGCTGAACTCTCCGAGAAACTCGAAGCCACATTCGCGAAGCTCCGCGGCCGTGGCGTGCTCACTGAAGCCGACATCAAGGACGGCCTGCGCGAAGTGCGCCGGGTCCTTCTCGAAGCCGACGTCAGTTTCCAGCTCACTCGCGAGTTCCTCGAGCGTGTCGAACGCCGGGCCGTCGGCATCGCCCAGCTCAAGACCGTCTCGCCCGCTCAGCAGCTGGTGAAGATCGTCTACGACGAGCTCACCGTGATGCTCGGTGAGCGGCGCGAAGGGCTCAAGATGTCGACCCTGCCGCCGACCGTCATCATGATGGTCGGGTTGCAGGGGTCAGGAAAGACCACGACGAGCGCCAAGCTCGCGCGGAAGTTGAAGGGCGAGGGGCGCGCAGTACGGCTCGTGGCAGCGGACGTCTATCGTCCCGCCGCTATCGACCAGCTCGAGACGCTCGGGAAGGAGCTCGATCTGCCGGTCTATGCCGATCGCACGACGAACGATGTCGTGAGGATCGCGCGGGCCGGAGTGGAACAGGCACGGAAGGAGCGCGACCGGGTGGTCATCATCGACACCGCCGGGCGCCTCCAGATCGATGAGTCGATGATGGACGAGTTGCGGCGCGTGAAGGACGCGGTGCAGCCCGACGAGATCCTGCTCGTGGCCGACGGCATGACCGGCCAGGACGCCGTGCGTATCGCGCAGGGCTTCAATGACGCCTTGGGCGTCACGGGTGTGATCCTCACGAAGATGGATGGCGACGCGCGCGGTGGCGCGGCGCTCTCGATCTACGGTGCGACCAAGAAGCCGATCAAGTACATCGGCGTGGGGGAGAAGAGCGACGCGCTCGAGGAGTTCCATCCCGACCGCATGGCGGGGCGGATCCTCCAGCAGGGCGACGTGCTCACGCTGGTGGAGAAGGCCCAGGAGTCGTTCGACTCCGTCGAGGCGAAGCGGCTCGAGAAGAAGGTGCGCAAGGAAGGGATGGACCTGCAGGACTTCCTGGGCGCGATGAAGCAGATGGAGAAGCTCGGGAGCATGCAGAACATCCTCAAGATGCTCCCCGGCGTGAACAGCAAGATGATGAAGCAGGCGAGTCAGGTGGATCCGAAGCGCATGCGGCACTTGGAAGCGATCGTGCTCTCGATGACCAAGGCCGAGCGAAAGGATCCGTCGCTGCTGAACGGCTCACGGAGGGCTCGTGTCGCGAAGGGCTGCGGCCGGCCGGTGAGCGAAGTGAATAGGTTGCTCGAGCAGTTCCGCGAGATGCAGAAGATGATGAAGAAGATGAGCGCGGCGAGAAGATAGGAAGGAAGAAGGGAAGGTAGGTAGGCAGTCAGGGTCGCCTGAACAGGCGACCCCCTCCCACCTCACACCTCCCATCTGCAGTAACCCGAGTGCGGACCGGATCCACCGGCCCCCGCGATGAGCTCGGTGCAGGACCAGAAACCCGTTCCACGAGGATCCACCGATGGCCGTTCGTATCCGCCTTCGTCGCCAAGGCCGCAAGGGCTCGCCGACCTACCGTATCATCGTCGCCGATGGCCGTTCGCCGCGCGATGGCAAGTTCATCGAGATCCTCGGGCAGTACGCGCCACGGACCGGTGACCAGCCCCTGCAGCTCAACGCCGAGCGCGCCAATTACTGGCTCGACAACGGCGCCCAGCCGTCCGACACCGTCCGCTCGCTCCTCCGCAAGGCGGGCGTGCTCAAGGCCCGTCACGAGACCCGTCTCGCGACGAAGCTCGCGGCCTCTGCCGTGCCGGTGAAGGAGTAATCCTGTGGCGCTTCCCGACTGCGCGAGCGTTGCGCGGGTACGCCGGCCCCACGGCGTGCGGGGAGAGCTGGCAGTGGAAGCATTGACCGACGAGCCGGACGCGATCCTCGCGCCCGGCCGTCGTGTTTTCCAGGGCACCCACGAGGGTGGACTCTGGCTCGACCCCAAGACCGGCGCGCCACGCGAGCTCCACATCACCGGTCTGCGGCCAGTGAAGGACGGTTGGCTCCTCACGCTCCAAGAGATCACCGACCGCACCGAGGCCGAACGGTGGAACGGGCGGCAGTTGCTCGTGCCGGTCGAGGAACTCTCCGAGCCGGACGAGGGCGAGGTGTTCGCACACGAGCTCGTCGGGATGACGCTCGTCGATGCCCTGAATGGCGAGACACTCGGCGAGGTGATCGAGTTCTACGATCTGCCGCAGGGGTTGTTGCTCGAGTTCCGCGGACCGCGCGGCGTGCACAGCGTGCCGTTCGTCGACGAGTTCGTCGAAGAGGTCGATCGGGCCGCGCGACGGATCTCGGTGCGGCTGCCTGATGGCCTGATCGAGGACTGAGCGCTGTGCTCACAGTCAACCTGATCTCGATCTTTCCCGACTTCTTCACCGGCCCGCTTGGCCTGAGCATCCCCAAGCGTGCCGCCGAGGCGGGCTTGGTCACCTACAACTGCATCGACCTGCGCAGCTTCGCGACCGACAAGCACAAGACGGTCGATGACTCGCCGTTCGGCGGCGGCCCCGGGATGGTCATGAAGCCACAACCGTTCTTCGACGCGGTCGAGTCGGTCGGTGCGACGGCGCCGATCGTGCTCCTCTCTCCGCGGGGAAAGGTCTTCGGCCACGCGGACGCCGAGCGCTTCGCCGCGGGAACGGAGCTGACGCTACTCTGCGGCCACTACAAGGACGTGGACCAGCGCGTCGCCGACCATCTCGCGACCGAGGAGATCTCGCTCGGAGACTTCGTCCTCTCGGGGGGCGAGCCAGCCGCGCTCGCGATCGTCGACGCGGTGGTGCGGCTCCTTCCGGGCGCCATGCGCGACATCGAGAGCGCCCGGACCGACTCGTTCTATGACCGCGGGCTCTCCGCGCCCAGCTACACCCGGCCGGCCGAGTATCGGGGGCATACCGTCCCGGATGTGCTCCTGAGCGGCAATCATGCGCTGATCGAGAAATGGCGCCGTGAGGAGGGGGAGCGCCTCACCCGGGAACGGGAAGACCGGGCCCGGCGGCCAGCGCAGTAGCCCCCGCGCAGCAGCCCGGTTGCGCAAGGCCTACCGCGACAGTAGCTTAAAAGGCTCAACACGACCCCCTTATCGGACCGCCATATGGTCCGGAGCCGCATATGCATCCGTTCTCTGAGACCCAGAAGGAATATCTCAAGCAGGTCCCTGCTTTCCGTGCCGGCGACACGCTCCGCGTGAACGTCCGCGTCAAGGAAGGCGAGAAGGAGCGCCTCCAGGCATTCGAGGGCGTCTGCCTCGCGCGCAAGGGTACCGAGGTCGGTGCGACCTTCACGGTCCGCAAGATCTCCAACGGCGTGGGCGTCGAGCGCATCTTCCCGCTCCACTCGCCGATGCTCGCCGACATCAAGGTCGTGCGTCGTGGCCGCGTGCGCCGCGCCAAGCTCTACTACCTGCGCGACGTGACCGGCAAGGCTGCACGCATCGCGGAGAAGAAGGTGCGCGCTGTGGTCCCGACCACGGGCGAGCCGAAGGCGTAACGCGATCCGTGGCCGGCGGCTGGGGCGCACTCGAGAAGTCGCTTCGCCGGTCCGGTGCCACGTACATCGCAGGGGTGGATGAAGTCGGACGGGGCCCGCTTGCGGGCCCCGTCGTCGTTTGCGCCATCGTCATGCCTCTCGACCGGCGCGCGATCGCCGGTGTGACCGACTCCAAGCAGCTCACCGCCGCTGTACGCGAACGCCTCGCGGTGCGCATTCGAGCGGAGGCCGTCGCGCTCGCGCTCGGCGCTGCCTCGGTGCGAGAGATCGCGCGCTGGAACATCTACCAGGCGACGGCCCGCGCGATGGCCCGCGCGATCGAACACGTTCGCGGTCAGCTCGACACGCCTCTCGATGAGATCCTCGTCGACGGCAAGCCGATCGCCACGCTGGGCGTTCCACACCGCGCCATCGTCCGTGGCGACGCGTGCTGCTACAGCATCGGGTGCGCGAGTATCGTGGCGAAGGTCGTGCGCGACCGGCTCATGACGACACTAGCTGCCCGGCATCCGGCGTATTCGTGGGAGAAGAACGCCGGGTACGGTACCCCAGCACATATCGAGGCGCTGCGCAACGCCGGCCTGACGGACCACCATCGCGTGAGTTTCTGTCGGTCCGCACTGGGCGGGCGATCGGGGCGTTAGTCCGGCCGGCAACCATCATTTGCTGAACGACCTCGGACTCGACGGTGCCTCTCACGACGTCGAGGTCGGTGAGGACTGTCCCGCGATCCAGGCCACTGACGCCGGGCGCACGGAGCGGCGACCTTTCGAAACCGACTTCCTCATTGCCCGCCATGCACACCGAACTCGTCGCCAGCACCACCGATCCCGTCTCGCAGCTGATCGTCGGCGTCCTCCTCGTGTCGCTCTTCGCCGTGCTCGCACTCGAGGCAGCGCACCGTGTGCTCGTGGTCATGAGCGCGGTCGCGATCATGTGGGTCATCACGTACCTGACGCCCTACAAGCTGCTCCCGCTCGAGGCTGCGTCGGGGGCGCTCGACATCAACGTGCTCCTCCTGCTCGCCGCGATGATGGCGCTCGTGGGCGTGCTCAAGGAGACCGGAGTCTTCGCGTGGGCGGTCGAACGACTGCTCGAGCGGTTCGGAAGCGACCCGGCGCGAGCGATCGCCGTGCTCTGGTGGTTCACCGCCATCGCATCGGCGTTCGTCGACAACGTGACCACGGTGATCTTCGTCACGCCGATCGTACTCGCCACTGTGCGCCGACTGGGCGCACCGCCGATCCTCGTGCTCATCCCGACCATCATGGCCGCGAACATCGGCGGCACCGCGACGCTGATCGGTGACCCTCCCAACATCATGATCGGATCGGGAGCGGGGCTGACGTTCATGGATTTCCTTGAAGAGCTCACCATCCCGACGATGATCATGATGTGCGGGCTGCACTGGTGGGGCGTGCGCCGGCTACGGTCGGCGATGGGAAAGGCCGCGGATGCTCCCAAACAGGCCGACGAACCCGGCCGAGGCCCCGAGATCACCGATCCGGGTCTCCTCAAGTGGCTGGGCTGGATCAGCCTCTTCGTGCTCGTGGGATTCATCACGCACGGCATGACTGGGATGCCGGCGGCAGTGCCTGCGGTGATCGGCGCGACCGCAGCGCTCGTGGTGCAGGATTTCCGATACATGCGCGCGATCAAGCCAACGCACGAAGAGCGGAGCCATGGCATCCTCCAGGTGCTCGAGAAGGAGATCGAGTGGCCGACGCTGACGTTCTTCGCCTTCCTGTTCATCCTCGTGGGCGCGGCCGTTGGGACCGGGTTGATCGGCACGCTCGCCGGAGCGCTGCGCGGTGCGATCATCGGCGGCCGCGAGGCATTCGGACTTGGCGATGCGGGGACGCTCTTCCTGGCCGCGCTGCTCGTGCTCTGGGTCGCGGGCGTGCTCTCGGCGTTCATGGACAATATCCCGTTCGTCGCGGTGAGCATCCCGATCATCGCGACGCTGATCACGTCCATGCCGGGCGACGCGCGCGTGCTCTGGTGGGCGCTCTCATTGGGCGCTTGTCTTGGCGGCAACGGCACGCCGATCGGTGCTTCGGCCAACGTGACCACGCTCGGCCTCGCTGAACGCGAAGGGGTGCGGATCACGTTCCGTGAGTTCATGGCGACGGGATTGAAGGTGATGGTGGCCACGCTCGTCGTGTCGACCGCCTTCCTCGGTGGCTACATCGCGCTGGGGCCTGATGGTGTGGCAGAGGCGGGCGGCGTGGTGCTCGCGGTGGCGTTGGTGCTCCTCTACCGATCAGAGGTGCGTGCCTCCCAGACCGTCCGGGGTGCCTGAAGTGCCAGTCGTCGTTCGCGCACCTGAGGGCAAGGCGGCGCCGGTGGTGTTCGACTCGCCGCACAGTGGCTTCTCCTGGCCCGCTGACTTCACGCCGACTGCGCCGGCAGACGCGATCCGCAGCACGTGGGACGCGCACGTGGAGCGCCTGTTCGAGGGGGCGCCGAGTGCGGGAGCGACCCTGCTCGCGGCGACCTTCCCGCGCGCGTACATCGACGTGAACCGCGCGGTGACCGATCTCGATCCCGCGTTGATCGACGGGCCCTGGAGCGAGCCACTCGCCCCGACCGACTACAGCCGGCGCGGAATGGGACTGATTCGGCGCGATGCGCTTCCCGGCGTACCGATGTATGGGGCCGCTCTTCCGGTGGACGCCGTGCGTGCCCGGGTCGATCGATGGTATCTGCCGTATCGAGCGCGACTCGCGGCGCTCCTCGACGTGCTGCAGTCCGAGCACGGCACAGTGTGGCACGTCAACTGCCACTCGATGAAATCGCGCGGGAATGCGATGAATGTCGATTCGGGCGCGGCGCGGCCGGACCTCGTGATCAGCGACCGCCGGGGCGTGACGGCCGAGTCGGGACTCACGGCGCGCATCGTCGGGTGGTTCACGTTGCGTGGGTATCGCGTGCAGGCGAACGATCCCTATCAGGGTGGCGACCTCGTGCGTACCTTCGGCGACCCTGCAGGTGGACGGTCGAGCGTGCAGATCGAGATCAACCGGGCACTCTACATGGACGAAGCGACGACGGAACCCCATGCGGGCTTCGCTCCGCTGCAGGAGGATCTGACCGCGTTCGCGGCGGTGCTCGGGCAGTGGGCGACCGACGCGGCAACGAGTGCGCGGGTGAGTGCGCGGGTGCGTGCGCGTGGCTGAACCGACGCGCACGGCTGAACCCGTTGGAGCGGCTGAGCCGGCACGCGGCCTGGGTCAGCGGTTGCTCGACGGCGTGGAGCGCGTGGGGAACGCGCTCCCGCATCCCGCGACGCTCTTCGTGGTGCTCAGCGCCCTCGTGGTGCTACTCTCGTGGCTACTCGGCGCGTTCGGCGTGCAGGTGACGCATCCGCTCACGGGCGATGCCGTGCCGGTCGTGAACCTGGTCTCGGGTCCGGGGATCAGGCGCATGGCGCTCAACGTGGTCTCCAACTTCATGGGATTCGCGCCGCTCGGACCGGTGCTGGTGAGCCTGCTCGGGCTCTCGGTGGCGGAGCGCAGTGGGCTGCTTGGCGCCGTGGTGCGCGCGATCGTAGGCGCGACGCCGGCGCGGGTACTCACACTCGTGATCGTGTTCTGCGGAGCGATCTCGCACACGGTGGGCGACGTCGGCTACGTGCTGTTGGTGCCTCTCGGGGCGGCGCTCTTCCACTCCATGGGACGACATCCGCTGGGCGGACTCGCGGCGGCGTTCTACGGGGTGTCGGGTGGTTTCGCCGCCAACATCCTGCTTTCCCCGACGGACGTGGTGCTCGCGGGGCTCACGCAGGAAGCGGCGCGATTGCTCGAACCCGCGTACGTCGTGACGCCGATGGCGAACTACTACTTCCTTGCCGCGTCGGTGGTGTTCATCACGATCTCGGGCGCGCTCGTGACCGAGCGCGTGGTACTCCCGCGGCTCGGTGCGTATGACGGGGCGGTGCAGGCCGCGGTGCCGGAGCCGCTCTCGGCGACCGAGCGGCGTGCGATGCTCTGGGCGCTCGTGAGCATCGCGGTGATGATCGCGTTGGTCGCGTGGGGGCTGATCCCTGCGGACGGTGTGCTGCGCGATCCAGAGGCGCCCGCGCTGGTGGACTCCGTGGCGGTGCGCGGGCTCGTCTTCTTCCTGTTCGTCGGTGGCCTGGTGCCAGGCGTCGTGTATGGGCGGATCGCGGGAACCATCAAGACCGACCGTGATCTGTACCGCGGGATGCAGGAGAACGTGGAACTGCTCGCCGGCTACTTGGTGGTGATCTTCTTCATCGCGCAGTTCGTGAACCTGTTCGCGTGGAGCAACCTGGGTGTGGTGGTCGCGGTGCAGGGGGCGACGGCGCTCAAGGCACTCCAACTGGGGCCGGTCCCACTGCTGCTCGCACTGGTGCTGATCACGGCGATCCTCGACCTGGTCCTGGGGTCGGCGGCGGCGAAATGGGCGATGTTGGGGCCCGTGCTCGTGCCCATGCTCATGTTGCTCGGCAGTTCGCCCGAGCTCACACAGGCCGCTTACCGCGTGGGGGACAGCATCACGAACATCATCACGCCGTTGGCGAGCAACTTCCCGCTGGTGCTGATGTTCGTGCAGCGGTACCAGCCCAAGGCGGGGATCGGGACGATCACGGCGATGATGATGCCGTATTCGCTCGTCAACCTGCTGGTGTGGCCGGTGCTGCTGGTCGTGTGGATGCTTGCGGGGTGGCCGCTGGGGCCGGGGGCGGGAATCGCGGGGCCGTGAGTATATTCCGCTGCGGCGCGAAAGCGCTCGCGCGACCCGGTAGCTCAGCTGGCAGAGCAACGGACTTTTAATCTGTAGGTCGCGGGTTCGAGCCCCGCCCGGGTCACTCTCCACCATTGTTCGAACGGGCTGCGCGACTGCCGCGCGACCCAGTACACTTCGCCTCGTGATCGTCATGCCGCACCGTCTGCGCCGCACCGCGGCGCTCCTCGCTTCGCTCGCGCTGCTCGCCGTCCCGGCGCGCAGTGTGCTCGCGTGCGAGATGGAGGCGACGACTCAGGCGGAGATTGTGAGTGTGCACGCCGGGCACGACATGTCCTCGTCCGCTCGGACCGATCACGAGTCGCCAAGCGAACATCCTCACCCGACGTGCGATCATCTCGTCGGCTGTGCGCCGCTCGCGCTCGCCAATGGCAGGATCGATCTGCCCGAGATCGTGTCCACGGCGGCGCCCGCGGTGCCGTTCGTCGACCGAGGCACGCAGTCGCCCGAGCGCGCCCTCGAGCCCCCGCCTCCCAAGCGCTGATCATCCCGGCGCGCGCCGCGCGCCGCCCAGTACGTCCGCGCCCGCTCGCGCCGCATGACGCGCCCGTGAGCTCGCGGCCCCCCACATGGATGATCGATGCACATCGCTCTCGGCGCGCGCAACGCGCTCCTCCTGATCGCACTCGCCGCGCCCGCCGCGGGTGCGCAGACCGACTTCTACAACACCGACCGCGGCCGCCCGCTCACCACCGAGGACGCGATCGTGATCGAACGGCGCGCCTTCGAGCTGCAAGCGGCGCCCCTCACCTTCCAGCGCGTCATGCGCGGCGTCTCGCACTGGGGCATCGCACCGGAACTCGCGTGGGGCTTCGCACCGCGCACGCAGATCGAGCTCGCGCTGCCGATCGCGGTGGAGGATGACGGCACGCGGCCACGGGCACTCGTCGCGGCCGCCGGGCTCGAGATCGAGTTGCTCCATCAACTGAACACCGAGACGACCACGCTCCCCGCGCTCGCGCTCGGGGCCGGTGTGCATCTCCCGGTGGGTCCGCTCGCGCCCTCGCGCGCGATCCCCACGGTGCGCGCGCTCATGACGCGCACGCTCGGCTGGGGTCGCGTGCATATCAACGGCGCGTACTCGCCGGGGGACGATCTCGCGATCTCCGATCCCGGTGCTGCTGAGGCGACGCGCTGGCAGGCCGGGTTCGCGGTCGACCGCACTTTCGTGTTGCGGTCGCTACTGGTGGGGGCCGAGGTCGTCGCGCAGTCGCCGCTGATCGCCGATGGCACGACCGAGTGGCGTTCGGCGATCGGTGTGCGGCAGCAACTCTCGCCGCGGCTGGCGATGGATGCTGGTGTGGGTCGTCGCGTCTCCAGCGGTGATGCTGGATGGACACTGACCATGGGTGCGGCCTACGCGTTCGCCCCGCCCGGGATGCCCGGATTCAACAGAGGTGCACGATGAACCGCCGAACGCTGCTCATCGCCGCGAGCGCGCTCGCGGCGGCCCTCTCGACGCCCACGCGTGAACTCCGCGCGCAGTGGACCACCGTCTACGAGCAGTTCTACTTGCCGGCCGACCATAACTTCGCGTTCCGCAGCAACTATCCGGCGGCGGACCGACTGTTCAACGCCTTCGACTACGGCCACGCGATCCTCTACGAGAAACTCTGGACGCGCCCGATCGACGCGAAGCAGCTGCTCGAGGAGCGCGAGTACGTCTTTCTCACCACGCAACTGTTGAATCGTCCGCCGCGGCTGCCGCTGATCGAGGACGCGATCGAGCCGATGTACTCACGGCTGGTGCCCGAGGCGAAGATGATGTTCGAATGGGCGCACATCCTCCATCGGCAGGTCTACGATGTGCTGGCCGACGAGCGGCTCGATGACGCGGCGAAGGACCGCGAATTGAAGCGATTGTTGACCTACTACCTGTCGCGGCCGGACCTCGCGTACAGCCTGAAGCCGAAGAACATGTCGCTCATGCAGGAGCAGCCCTACTCGCTCGCGTTCCGGCAGGGGT
The DNA here is from genome assembly GCA_031418115.1 of Gemmatimonadota bacterium. Taxonomy (GTDB): domain Bacteria; phylum Gemmatimonadota; class Gemmatimonadetes; order Gemmatimonadales; family Gemmatimonadaceae; genus Pseudogemmatithrix. The sequence continues at coordinate 8,689 of JANOWT010000030.1, read as the reverse complement.
TCCCCAAGTTCAACGGACTCATCTGGGCGTATCACTGGCTGCAGGTCGGGCTCTATGAGCCGCTCGTGGTCGGGCGCACGACCGAGGAACGACAGGCCGGCGTGGCGGCAACGGTCGCGCGCTTCAGGCAGATGCTGCCCAGCGCGCCTGATGGTTTTCCGGTGGTGATGCCGATGACCGCCGCTGTCGCGCCGGCTTTCACGGCGAAGTGGCCGGAGCTGGCGATCATCTTCGACAACCTGCACTCGATGCACGACGTGATCTCTGACGTCCTCGCCAACCCTGCCGTGCCGCGCCGAGAGAAGCGCGCACTCATCCTCAAAGCGGCTCGGGCCTACCGTGACGACACGACCGACGTGATGTCCGTCGCGGGGTGGCGCCGGATGACCGAGATGATGGGCGTACACAACCAGGGCGGGCCCGCCGTGGGCTTCATGCCGGCGCTCCCAACGCCGTCATTGGCGCGAGGGTTCGTGATGCGACACGACAAGGACGGCAACATGATCGGCGCACACGATCACAACGATTGACCAGTACAGCCGACGGGTAGGGGAAACCCTGAGCGCATTTGGGTATGCTCCTTATGGAATGCATTTTGGCGACCCCCTACCCTTCGCGACATGAGCGACGACCTCATTCGCGTGATTCTCGCCGACGACCATGCCGTCGTCCGAGCCGGGCTCCGAGCAGTGCTCGGCGCGGCGAAGGACATGCTGGTGGTCGGCGAGGCTTCCAGTGGCCCCGAGGCGGTGGCACTGGCGGAGCGCCTGACGCCTGATGTGGTGATCATGGACCTCTCGATCGGAGAGGTGGATGGTGGGCAGGCGACGAAGATGATCCTCGAGAAGGGGATCCCGTCGCGTGTTCTCATCATGACCATGCATCCCGAAGAGGATTATCTCGTCCCGATGCTCGAAGCCGGCGCATCCGGGTTCCTTCCCAAGACGTCCGCCGATCGCGAGTTGCTCGAAGCGGTCCGCACGGTGGCCCGCGGGGACATCTACGTGCGCCCCGAGGCGGCGCGGATCCTCGCGAAGGGGTATCAGCGCAAGGACCCGATGCACGAGGACCGGGCGCGCTACGAGCGACTGACCGAACGCGAGCGCGACGTGCTGCGCATGACCGCGCAGGGTTTCTCGGCGCCCGAGATCGGTGAGCGGCTCTTCATCTCGCCCAAGACGGTGGACACGTACAAGCAGCGTATCCAGGACAAACTGGGGCTCTCGCACCGGCACGAGTACGTGCAGTTCGCCCTGCGGCTGGGGCTGCTACACGCCTGATCCCGGTCCGGGTGACCGGGTCAGGGACGCAGGACGGACGACGATCGGTGGTGCAGGGGTGTCCTCCGGACATCTCTGCACCATTTTTGTCTGATGCTCTCCACCACGAATAAACTGCGGCTCACCGTTGGCGCCGGCGTTCTCGCGCTCCTCATCACGGGGGCGGTGGCGCTGAGTGCGACGCAGCGTGCCGCCACCGCGACGGGTGACGCGGCGGAGCTGCGCGTGGTGCAGGGGTTGCTGGGCGTGATGCTGTTGATCGCGCTCGTGCTCGCGTGGTTCGCGTATGCCTCGTTGCAGGACGACCTGGTGCGGCGCGCCGCCGTGGAGTCGGCGCTGCGTGCCTCGGAAGCGAAGTTCGCCGGGATACTCGAGATCGCTGCCGATGCGATCATCTCGGTCGATGAGCAGCAGCGGATCCTGCACTTCAACCGCGGCGCTGAGATCGCGTTCGGTTATTCGGCCGCGGAACTGATCGGCGAATCGCTCGCCCGGCTGATGCCGTCGCGGTACGAGCAGTCGCACGGCGCACATGTGCGGGGGTTCGGCCAGTCGCCGGAGTCGTCGCGTCAGATGGGTGAGCGACGCGAGATCTTCGGGCGTCACCGTGACGGGACGGAGTTCCCGGCTGAAGCATCGATCTCCAAGCTGACCATGGCGAACGGTGCGCGCATCTACACGGTCCTGCTGCGCGACGTCACCGAGCGCAAGCGTCTCGACGACGGTCAGCGTCGGCTGGCGGCCGCCGTCGCGACGCTCGGCGAGACGCTGGAAGTGGATGTGACCGAACGATCGATCGCGCAGTTGCCGCTGCCCTGGCTCGGGGATGGCGTGCTGCTCGACGTGCTCACCGGAACGCAGCAGCTGCGGCGCGTACCGGGCGTGACCGGCGACGCCGCGCTCGATGCCGCGCTCACGGCGGTGGCCGCGCATGCGATCGACCTCGACTCGCCCTCTCGCGTGGTCGACGTGCTGCGCCGTGGACGCACCGACCTCGTGCCCGATGTGGACGATGGCTGGCTCGAGGCGCACACCGCCGACGCCGACGAGCTGCTGCGCATGCGTGCCCTCGGCATGCGATCGGTGCTGCTGCTGCCGCTCGTGGCGCGCGAGCATGTGCTCGGGGTGCTCAAGATCTTCCGTGTGCAGGGACGCCCGCCGTTCACGGGGGCGGACCAGCTGATCGCGGAGGAACTCGCGTTGCGTGCCGCGTTCGCGCTCGACAACGCGCGACTCTACGCAACGGCGCGCCAGGCGACGTTGGCGCGCGACCATGCGCTGGGTGTCGTGTCGCATGACCTGCGGAACCCGATCTCGGCGATCGGTATGAGCGCGCGCGCACTGCTCGCGTCGATCCCGCTGGACGACCGGGAGCGGCGTGATCTCGTCTCGAACATCATGGAGAGTCAGGACCTCACACAGCGGATGATCCGTGACCTGCTCGATGTCGCGAGCATCGAGGTGGGCCGGCTCCGGGTGGAGCGGCGACCTGAGCCGCTGGCGCCCATCCTCGAGCGCGCGGTCGCCCTGTTCGAGCGTGAGGCGGCAGACCGGTCAGTCGCGCTGGCGCTCTCGTTGGACGGTGAGCTTCCCGTGGTGAGCGGGGACGCGGGGCGATTGGTCCAGGTCCTCTCGAATCTCATCGCGAACGCGTTGCGATTCACCGATCGCATGGGGCGCGTCACCGTGAGTGCGCAGCGCCATGGTGGCGAGGTGGAAGTGTCGGTCGCCGATACCGGAAGCGGGATCCCCACGGCGAGCATCGGGGTGATCTTCGAACGCTACTGGACCGTGCGTGGCACCGCGCCCAAGGGCGGCACGGGGCTCGGACTCGCGATCGCGCGCAGCATCGTCGAGGCGCACGGCGGACGGATCTGGGCGGAGTCGGAGGTGGGGAAGGGGAGCACCTTCAAGTTCACACTGCGCGTGGCCGGCTGAGTACTTCGCGGTACGCGAGGTCGAGCCGATCGAGCTCCACTTCCCACGAACGTGACTCGGCGGTGGCACGCGCGCCGCGGCGGAGACGCTCCCGCACGTCGACATCGACCATGAGGCGATGCATCGCGGCTGCGCAAGCGAGCGCTTCTCCGGCTGGGAACGCGAGGCCGTTGACGTCGTTCGCGAGATGGTCCGCGACTCCCCCAGCCGGCGTCGCGATGACGGGCAATCCCGATGCCATCGCCTCGAGGACCACGAGACCTAGCGTCTCGGTGGTCGAGGCGAACAAGAAGGCGTCGGCGCTCGCGTAGAGTGCCGGCAGGCTGTGGACGCGGTCGAGTGTGCCGAGGAAGGTGACGGATCGGCTCGCCCGCGCGCGCAGGGCGGGCAAGCTCGGCCCCGTGCCGGCGATGATGAAGCGCACGCTGCCGGGTGGGAGGGACTGCTCGAGCATCTCGTACGCGTCGAGCAGGCACTCGACGTTCTTCTCGGGCGCGAGCCGCCCGACATGCACGAAGGTGAATGCCGATCCGACGTGGAACCCCTCACGCGCAGCGAGGGAGCGTTTGCGCGGGTGGAACTGCTCGATGTCGACGCCTCGTCCCCAGACCTCGACCGTGCTGACGCCGAGCTTCGCGAGATCGGCTTTGGCCGGGCTCGACGGCGTGAATGTGCGCGCCGCAGAGGCATGGAACGCGGCGATGTTCCTCGCGATCGGCCCTCGCAGCCAGGGCACACCGTACGAACTCGCGTAGCGTGCGAAGTCCGTGTGGTACGAGGTGCACCATGGTACGTCCATGCGCCGTGCGGCGCGGCGCCCGAGTCGGCCGACGACGAACTCGGTCGCGCAGTGCACGATGTCGGGCTTGAACCGTGCGGCGACATCGCGGACCGTGCCCCACGCCGGCGCGGCGAGGCGGATCTCCTTGTAGACCGGCGCGGGGATCGACGGGATGGTCGTCAGGCGTGCACCACCGTCGTCGACCACGAGGCCGGTGGCGTCGGTGGGATATCGCGGCGCGATGACTTCGCACTCCCAGCCTCGCGCGAGTAGCCCACGTACGGAGATCGCCGTGACGACGCTCACGCCGTTGACCTGCGGCGGATAGGTGTCGGAGCAGAAGAGGATGCGCATCGCACGAACCTTGCCCGGCCTGTGTAACCAGCGAGTGACGGATCGGTCACGGGCCGATGGCGCATTCTGTCCTGGAGAGCGAGATCGCGTTACCGATACGCGACCGCGCGGTCCGCGCGCTGATACACGACTCCGTGAGCTTCCTTGGCGATGACACTCCACTCGCCCCGCCCCATGGAGGCTTCGTGACCCGGGTTTCTCCGATCCAGCGCGCGATCGTCGTCGTTCTCGACGGTCTCCGTCCCGATGCGATCCCACGCTTCGGCTTGCATCACGCGGCCGCACTCGCGCGTCGCGGCTCGAGCACGATGCTCGGTCGCACGGTGGAGCCGAGCGTGACCGCGGCGGCGATGGCCTCGCTCCTCACCGGCGCCTCGCCGGAGCGCCACGGGCTGCAGGACACGCGGTTCCGGATCCCACGCCCGCGCGGTGAGCTGCACCCTCTGCCTCGCCTGCTCGGTGAGAGATCGCTGCCGTCGTCAGCATTCCTCGCTCGCATGCCGATCCTCTTCAGCGGCATCGCCCAGCGCATGGCGACGCACCTCGGTTTCTCGCAGACGCGCTTCTCAGGGCTCGGCGCCTCGGACATCCTCACTGCTGCGACCGCGACGTTGCGCGACCAGAAGCGCGGGCTGATCCTGTTGCACTGGCCGGACGGCGATGCGGCGGGCCATGCGCACGGGTGGATGTCGGAGGGCTACGCCGATGCCGCGCGTGGCATGGACCGTGAGTTGGGCCGACTCGTCACGATGCTCGACCTCGAGGATCCCGCGACACTGCTGATCGCGCTGGCCGATCATGGCGGCGGCGGAACTCGCCTGGACCACCACGACAGTGCGCACCCGCTCAACCGAACGATCCCGATCATGCTCGCCGGTGGCGCAGTGCGTCGTGGCGACCTCGGCGCAGGCGCGTCGCTCCTCGACGTGCCCGCAACGGTCTGCTGGGCACTGGGGATCGCGCAGCCCGAGAGCTACGCCGGACGGCCGCTGATGCATGCGATCCCGAGTGCCGTCGAAGCGGTGGCCGCATGATCGTACGTGCGCCATTGCTCCACCGGTTGGACGCGCGCGACCGCGCGCTCTTCGTGCGCTGGGTGCTTGATGAACTCGCGCCGGCACGGACGGCGAGGACTTGGCGCGTGCTCACGCATGCGGGTGGCCTGCGCGCTTCGGTCCTGGCGGTGCTCGTACCGTTCTTCCTCGGGTCGTCGGCGCTGAGTGCCGCGGCGTTCACGGCGGGGGCCGCGCTGCTGCTGTCGCACCTGGTGGTGCAGTTGGTGAAGCGGCGCGTCCTGCGTGAGCGCCCCGGCCTGCGCGTAGACACCGCGGTGCATGTGCACACTCCGGACCAGTTCTCATTCCCCTCCGGTCACTCCTGCGCGGCGATGAGTGTGGCGTTCGCCTACGCCGCTGCCTTCCCGTCGGTCGCAGTACCTCTCGTGCTCGTCTCGACGCTCGTCGGTTTCTCCCGCGTGCGACTCGGCGTCCACTACCCTGGCGATGTGGTTGCCGGTCAGGCGATCGCGATGCTGACGGTGCTCGGCCTGCGCGCCATGGGAGTCTGACCGTGGTCGATGCTCGTGGACTGCGGTTGGCGCTCTTCAGCGACACCTTCGCGCCGCAGGTGAACGGCGTGTCGCGTACACTCGAACGACTCGTGACGGCGTTCGAGCGACGTGGTGCCCAGGTGTTGGTTGAGACCGTGGATGTACCGGGAGCGCTTCCGGATCCGCGGGTGCGTCGCGCGTCGAGTGTTCCTTTCTGGGCGTACGAGCAGTTGCGGATCGCGGCGCCGTCCGCACGCGCGGCGGCCGACCGCCTCGCGCGCTGGCGTCCGACGCTGGTGCACGCGACCACGCCGTTCGGCGTCGGGCTCGCGGGGCGGAACGCGGCGCGCGCGCTCAGGCTTCCGCTCGTGACGTCGTACCACACGTCGTTCTCGGCGTACCTGCAGCACTATGGATTGTCGGTGCTCGATCGGATCGCGTGGCCGTATCTGCGTTGGTTCCACAACAGCGGACATCTCACGTTCGTGCCGTCGAACGCCGTGGCGAAGGAACTCGAGGGGCAGCGGTTCGACAACCTCCGGGTCTGGTCGCGCGGCGTGGATGCGGAGCGATTCTCGCCGCGCCACCGCTCGCGCGCGATGCGCGAACGCATGGGTGCGACGGACGACACCTTCGTGGTCGCGTACGTGGGCCGGCTCGCACCGGAGAAGGGGATCTCGCAGGCGATCGAGGCGATGCGGCTCGTGTTGGGCCGGCGTCCCGGTCAGGTGCGCTTCGCTCTCGCGGGCGACGGACCGGACGAAGCGCGATGTCGCGCGATCGCTCCCGATGGCACCTGGTTCGCCGGTGCGCTGCATGGCGACGAGCTCTCGGCGTTCTACGCGTCGGCTGACGCGTTCGTGTTCCCGTCGAGGACCGAGACGTTCGGCAATGTGGTGCTTGAGGCGATGGCGTCCGGATTGCCGGTGATCGCGCCCGACGTCGGTGCGACGCTCGAGCTCGCGCATGAGGGGACCGCGCTCACCTTCCCGTGGGGCGATACGCATGCGTTGGCGGGGCGGATCGAGTGGCTGATCCGCGACGAGCTGCTGCGTCGTCAGCTACGGAACGCCGCACTCGCGGTCGCCGAGGCACGCTCGTGGGATGCGGTCTGGGATCGCCTGCTGAGCGACTACTTCGATCTCGCGGGCGACCGAAGGGCGGCGTTGGCCGCGTAGGACTCCCACACGATCCGCGCGAGGTCGGCCATGAGCCGCTGCGCGTCGGCACGCTCGGGAATTCCGCGCGTGAGGATCACGAGCACGAACGGTGTGCGTTCCGCCGGGTAGACGATCGCCGCGTCGTGCGTGGTAGCGGTGATCCAGCCGGTCTTGTGCGCCACGCGTGTCCCCGGCGGAAGTCCCGCGGGGATCTCGCCGTTGAACTCCTGTCGGAGCAATGCGCCGAGCATGGCCTGCGTGGCCCAGGGCGACGCGGCCTGCCCGCGCTCGAGTGCCGCGAGGAGTTTCCCGAGCCCGCGCGCAGTCGTCACGTTGTTGAGGCCGGCGCGGAACGCGAGGCCGTCCTCGACACCCCGGCGCACGAATACGCCTTCGCCCCCGAGGGAGCGGGTGTATGCGGTCACGCGCGTCGGATCGAGTCGTTCGATCAGCACATTGGTCGCGAGATTGCTCGAGCGTACGATCATGCGCTCGTTGAGTTCGCGGAAGGAGATCGGCGCGCCCACTCGGTCGTAGAGTGCGTCGTCGGAGTCGTCCGCGGGGTCGAGTGTGTAGGGCGAGCCGTCGACGATCGACGTAAAACGGCTCGCGAGCGGGATCCGATCGTCGAGGTCGATGGTGCCCTCGTCGGCGCGGCGGAAGAGTTCGAGCATCACCGGCAGTTTCATGGTGCTCGCCGCGTGGAAGCTCAACGTATCGGCGATGCCGAGCGTCCTTCGGGAGGCGAGGTCCTCGAACCAGAGAGCGACGGTGGCGCCGGGTTGAGCAGCGATACGACGTTCGAGGGCGGCGCGGAGGTCGTGATCGGGCCTGAGGGGGAACCCCTGAGTCTCGAGCCGTGTCGAAGAGAGCACCGTCAGCACGACGGTGATGAGGGGTGGCGAGAGCAGGCGCACGGGTGGAACTTAACCCGGGCGGGATCCATGGGCGCGGCCGCCGCGTCAGACAGTCCATCGTCCGGAGGGGTTCGTGGCGGTAACGCTGGATCGCGCAGTACTCTTGGGGCTCGTCGCCATGGCCGTCGGGTGCGTTCACCCTGGGGCTGCCGTGCGCGGAGATGCAGTTGGGCGCGTGAACGCGCCGGCCACGACGGCACCAGCTCCCTCGGGCGTGTCGGCCGTGACCGCTCCGACTCCCTCGGGCCCCTCCAGCGCGTCGATCGAGCAGACGTCGGCCGCCGAGGTCGCCACACCGTTGCTCTCGGCGTCAGAGGCCGCTGCGGCGACCGCCGCCGCGTCGCCCCACCTGATCGAGCCCGTGGTCACCGGGCCGCCGCCGCCCGCATGGGACATCGACGTCGCACCCTACGAATCGCATGCGCGCGTCGAGTATTTCGTCGGGCGATTCAGCGGGGCGCTGAAGCCGACGTTCGAGGTGGCCCTCGCACGCCAGTCGCGCTACGCACCGATGATCCACGCTCGGCTGCGTGCGGCGGGACTGCCGGAGGACATGATCTACCTGCCGTTGATCGAGAGCTGGTTCGATCCGCACGCGTACTCGCGCGCAGCGGCGGTGGGGATGTGGCAGTTCATGACGACGACGGCGAAGGGCGTCGGGATGCGCGTCGACTGGTGGGTCGATGAGCGCCGCGATCCGGTGCGCGCGA
>JANOWT010000029.1:0-1837 GCA_031418115.1 Gemmatimonadota bacterium | reverse complement strand
ACCGGATTCGGCGTGACCGTGATCGCCGCCAACGGGCCGGCAATCACAGTGACAGTCGCGGTGCCCGAGATCAAACCGTCTGTCGCGCGGACGGTATTCGTGAACGTGCCCGGAAGCGTGCCAGCCGTGAAGACGCCAGTGCCGTTGATCGTCCCGCCGCTCGCCACCACGGACCAGGTGGCGGTCATCGGCACGACGTTGCCACCGGCATCCCTGCCGACAGCCGTGAACTGCTGCGCCGTGGATATCCCGAGCGTGACCGGATTCGGCGTGACCGTGATCGTCGCCAACGGACCGGCGATCACAGTGACAGTCGCAGTACCCGAGATCAGTCCGTCCGTCGCACGAACGGTATTCGCAAACGTGCCCGGCAACGTGCCAGCCGTGAAGAGGCCCGTGCCATTGATCGCCCCGCCACTAGCCACGACCGACCACACCGCCGTGATCGGCACCACATTGCCCCCAGCATCCGTCCCGACCGCCGTGAACTGCTGCGCCGTCGAGATCCCAAGCGTCACCGGATTCGGCGTCACCGTGATCGCCACCAACGGGCCCGCGATCACCGTCAGCGTCGCATGGCCAGCCACCGCACCACTCGACGCCCGCACCGTCCTCGCGTACGTCCCCAGCTGCATCCCCGCCGTGACCACCCCCGCCGCACTGATCGTCCCGCCACCACTGATCACCGACCAGACCGGCGTGAACGACACCAGCCCACCGCGGTCGTCGCGCCCCGTCGCCGTGAACCCTTGCGTCGCGCCGACCATGAGCGTCTCTGGATCCGCCGTCACCGTGATCGACACAAGGCGCGGCAACCCCGTCGGTGAGTGCACATCGCACGCACCGAATAGCGCGACCGCACCGATCAGGAGCGCGGCGCTGCGTGTGCGCCCAGCGCTCGTACGCCGCACCGGCGATCCCGCATTCGTCATCGCACCGCGCGTACCAGAGATTTCGGTCATGCGGCACACTACCCCCCGTCGCCCCGCGAGCGATATCGCCCAGACGGACCATCAAAGGGTTAGTCACAGCGCCCCCCCTCCCCGCATGCCGCGCCCGCGTCGGGAACTAGCACACTCGTGCGATAGCACCCCCAGCGCGCCACCCCGATCATTCGGAGGTCCGGGCGACACCGGATCCGCTCGCCCCACAGACGCACCAGCTGGATCCCTCGACCGTGCCCACCATGCGCGTTACTCCTAGCCGTCCCAACGACCCTGCGGACGTGCTCCACAAAGAAGCGCTGCTCACCGCCGACGCACTGCAGCGAGCGATCTTCAACAGCGCCAACTTCTCGAGTATCGCCACCGACGCCAAAGGCGTCATCCAGATCTTCAACGTCGGCGCCGAACGCATGCTCGGCTATGTCGCCGCCGACGTCATCGACCGCATCACGCCCGCCGACATCTCCGATCCACAGGAAGTCATCGCCCGAGCGAAGGCGCTGAGCCTCGAACTCGGGACCGCGATCGCCCCGGGGTTCGAAGCCCTCGTCTTCAAGGCCTCCCGCGGGATCGAGGACATCTATGAACTGACCTACATCCGCAAGGACGGGAGCCGCTTCCCCGCCGTCGTCTCCGTCACTGCCCTGCGCGACGCCGCGGACACGATCATCGGCTACCTGCTGATCGGCACCGACAACACCGCCCGCAAACAGGCCGAGGCCGCCCTGCTCAAGGCCGGCGCGCTGCAGAGCGCGATCTTCAACAGCGCCAACTTCTCGAGCATCGCCACCGACGCGAACGGCGTCATCCAGATCTTCAACGTCGGCGCCGAACGCATGCTCGGCTATACCGCGGCCGACGTCATGAATCGGATCACGCCTGCCGATATCTCC
>JANOWT010000028.1:0-3491 GCA_031418115.1 Gemmatimonadota bacterium | reverse complement strand
CCTGGTCGGTGGCGATGTGTTCCACACCGTGCGGCCGACGAACACGGCGATCCTGCACGCGTTCCGGCAGTTCGGACGACTGGTCGACGCGTTGCCCGCCACGCAGATCGTGGTCGTCGCCGGCAATCACGACATGCCGCGATCGACCGAGACGATCTGCATCCTGCGTCTCTTCGAGCAGGGGTTCGCAGCGAGAGAGCGTCCCGGCGCGCCGACTGAATCGTTGAGCGCGCTGCCGATCCATGTGGCCGACCGCGAAGCGCGACGGATCCACTTCCCGCATCTCGAACTTTCGGTGCTCGCGGTGCCCGATCTGCCGCCGGGCACGGTCGATCTCACGCCCGATCCGGCCGTGAAATACAACGTGCTGCTGATGCATGGCGAGGTGAAAGGCGCACTGCCGCATGCCGACGAGGCCGACCGCGCGGCGATGCAGATCCCGCTCGAGGACGTGACGCGCACGGGGTGGGACTACGTCGCGCTCGGGCACTATCACGTCTACAAGCGGATCGCCGACCACGTCTACTACTCGGGCTCGCTCGAGTACACGAGCACGAACCCGTGGGGAGAGCTCGCCGAGGAGAAGGCCGCGAAGCTCCCCGGCAAGGGGATGATCGAACGCGACCTCTCGACGGGGAAGCAGACCTTTCATCCGTTGCCGCCGAGTCGCGCGGTGCTCGACCTCGCGCCGATCGAGGGGCGCGGGATGTCGGCGGCCGACCTCGATGCGGCGATCCAGTCGGGGGTCGCACGGATCAGCGGCGGCATCGACGGCAAGGTGGTGCGCCTCGTGGCGAAGAACGTGCCGCGGCACATCGCGCGAGACCTGGACCACAAGGCGCTCCGCGACCTGCAGAAGCGCGCGCTGCACTTTCACCTCGACATGCGTCGCCCCGAGATGGTGCGTCGCGAATCGTCCGGCGCGCCTGGGCGTCGCCCCTCACTCGCCGAGACGCTGCGCGAGGCGCTGCAGGCTCGCGTCGTCGCGGCGGGAGTGGAGCGCGCGGAGCTCGTCGCACTCGGACTGCGCTACCTCGACGAAGCCGAGCTCTCGGAGCCGACGCGTGAGTTCCCGGGAGCCGAGGCATGAAGCTCGCACGGCTGCGGCTCACGAACTTCCGTCAGCATGTGGAGACGGACATCGAGTTCGACACCGGCCTCACCGGCATCATCGGTCCCAACGGCGCGGGCAAGTCGACGATCCTCGAGGCGATCGCCTGGGCGCTCTATGGCGGTAACACGGCGCGCGGAGGCAACGAGTCGCTGCGGTTCAACAGGGCGGCGGCGAGAGCGCCGGTGCGAGTGGAGCTCGAGTTCGACCTCGCAGGGCACCGGTATCGCGTCGTGCGCGGTCTCTCCATGGCCGAGCTCTACCTCGATGGCAGCGAGGTCGCGATCGCGAACTCGGTGACGACAGTCGCTGAGATGCTGCAGCGTCGGCTCGGCATGACGCGCACGGAGTTCTTCAACACCTACTTCACGGGCCAGAAGGAACTCGCAGTCATGCAGTCGCTCACGGCGAGCGAACGCGCGCAGTTCCTCTCGCGGGTGCTTGGCTACGAGAAGCTCCGCGTGGCGCAGGAACTCTGCGCAGCGCGACGCAAGGAACTCTCGAGCGAAGTGGCGGGACTGCGCGCCGGAATGCCCGACCGCGACGCGCTCGAGGCGCAGGAGCGCGAGGCGCGCTTGGCGGTCGCGGCCGCCGGCAAGTCGGCCACCGAGGCCGAGCGCCTCGAACGGGAGACCAAGGCCGCGCTCGACTCAGTGGCGCCGCGCTGGCTCGCTGCGCAGACGGGGCGCGATGAACGCCAACGGATAGAGACAGACCTTGCCGGGGTGGACGGCGAATCGCTCGCGCTCACGCGGGCCGAGGAGCGGCTGCGCGCTGAGCTCGCACAGGTGAATGAGGCGCGCACGGCGCTCGCACCGCTGTTGCCGGACATCGCGGCCTTCACGCAGGCGCAGGAGGCACTCGAGTCACTGCGCGCACTCGCGGTGCACGACGGCAGGCGAAGGGCGCTGCTCGAGACGCAGTCGGCGCTCGACGCCGAGGTCCGTGCGCTGGCCGAGCAGCATGCGCGCCTCGCCTCCGAGCCGGCGCAGGAACACGCGATCACCGTCGATCTCGAGCTCCGACGCCTCGCCTACGAGGATGCGCAGGGGAAGCTCGAGGCACGGCGCACCGAGTGGGTCCGAGATCGCCAGGAGGTCGAGACTCGGCTGCGCTCGCTGCGCGTGCAGTACGGCGACCTCCGCGACCAGCGAGACAAGCTCCTGCAACTCGGCGAGGAGGGCGCGTGTCCCACCTGCACGCGCCCACTCGGAGAGCACTTCCGCAACGTGCTCGACGTGATCGAGCGCCAGCTCGAGACGGTCGAGGCCGACGGCGCGTACTTCAAGGCACGAGTGGAGCAGGTCACCTCGATGCCTGCGGACGTCGCGCATCTTGATGAACTGCGCCGCAAGCTGCAGGACGACGTCGGCCAGTACGAGCGCCGGCTCGCGTTGGTGCAGGCGGCGGTGCAGCAGTCGCGTCAGCTGGAGCGCGACCATGCGGCCAAGACGGCACGACTCACCGCCGCCACCACCGAACTCGCGGGCATTCCCGGCGGCTACGACGGCGCGCGCCACAAGTTGCTCGAGGCCGAGCATGCGCGCCTCGCCGAGTCGTCGACGCTCGCGAACCGTCTCTCGACGCGGATCGAGCGCGAGCCGGCATTGCTGCGTGAGCACGAATCGCTGGCGCGGCAGCGTGCGGCACTCGACGAGCGTCGCAGCACGGCGGCGGCTCGCCTCGCCGAACTGCGGTTCCCCGAGGACGAGTATCAGGAGCTGCGTCGGTTGCATGACGAGATCGCGACGGCTTTCGCCGAGGCCGCGCGCGCCGCTGCGGGCGCCCGCGCGACCCGCGACGTGGCGCTGGGCACGGCACAGCGCGCCGGCGAGGCCCGCGCCGAGTACGCGCGGCTCGCCGAGCGGGTGGAGACGCTCGAGCGCGACCGACGACTCCACGATGAACTGCACCGCGCCTACTCGGACCTCCGCACCGATCTCAACTTCCAGCTGCGCCCCGAGGTCTCGGAGATCGCGTCCAACTTCCTCACCGAGCTCACCGACGCGCGCTACACCGAGCTCGAGCTCGACGACAAGTACCGGCTGATCGTGCTCGAGGAGGGCATCGCGAAGCCGGTGATCTCGGGAGGCGAGGAGGACATCGCGAACCTCGTGCTGCGCCTCGCGATCTCGCAGATGATCGCCGACCGTGCGGGCCAGGCCTTCTCACTGCTCGTGCTCGACGAGGTCTTCGGCTCACTCGACGACGTGCGGCGACAGAATGTGCTTGCGCTGCTGCGCGGGCTGCACGACCGCTTCGAGCAGGTGATCGTGATCACGCACATCGAGGGCGTGCGCGACGGACTCGACCGCGTGATCTCCGTTGGGTTCGACGAGCGTACCGGCGCGGCGATCGTCACACGCTCCGATCCCTCGCC
>JANOWT010000027.1:0-19070 GCA_031418115.1 Gemmatimonadota bacterium | reverse complement strand
CGCGGGACGCCCGGCAGCATCGCGACCCAGCGGCCCCGCTCATCCTCGAGCCAGATGCCCGGCGCCGATCCATGCTTATTCTGCAGGATCGTCGCGCCCTCGGGGATCATCGCCTGGGCTCGATTCGCCACTGGCAGCTCTCCGGGCCAGCCGCGCGCCTTCCAGCGCGCCTTGAGCGACTCGACGATCGACTCGTCGAGCAGCATACCGCGCCCGAAGAGCGCGGCGATCGACGGCTTGGTGAGATCATCGGCTGTGGGGCCGAGCCCGCCGCTCGTGATCACGGCGCCGGTGCGGTCGAGCGCCTCGCGGACTCCCGACGCGATCTCGTCGGCGCCGTCGCCGACGGTCGCGCGGCGCACCACACGGATCCCCAGCGCAGCCGCCTCACGGGCGAAGAACGCGGCGTTGGTATCGATCGTATAGCCGAGCAGCAGCTCGTCGCCGATCGAGACGAGTTCGACTTCCACGCGCGTCAGGCCCGCTTGGGCATGGCGAAGACGCCACCGTGCTTCACCAGGTAGTCACCCAGTGAGACGAGCGTGAGCACGAACGCCACGCAGAGCGCCGCCGTGCCGATGCCACCGAGGAGACGCGCCCAGAACATCGCGATCGGGCCGACCCAGCCCTGCTCGGCATACAGGAGCTTGAGGAAGAACCAGAGGTACGACGCGCCCATCCAGGTGTACTGGGAGCCGGCCTTCCACTTGCCGAGTCGCTGCGCGGCGATGACGACACCGCGCGCCTGCGCAAAGGTGCGGAACCAGGTCATGAACGCTTCGCGACCGAGGATCAGCACGAGCACCCACCACGGGAACCAGAACGCCGTGATCCCCCACGTGATGAACGGATACGCCGATCGTTCAGCCACCGCGGGCAGCAGTTGCAACAGGGCGTCCTGCGGATGCGCCTGCAGCAGGAACATCGGCACGAAGCTGCCGAGCAGCAGGAGCTTGTCGGCGAGTGGGTCGAGGATCTTGCCGAGGTCGGTGATGAGCCCGCGCTCGCGGGCGATCTTGCCGTCCCAATGGTCGGAGATCGCGGTCACCAGGTAGAGCGCGAACGCGAAGAACCTCACCGGGACCGACTGCACGAACGGCAGCATCGCGAGGAATGGCGACGCGACGATGCGTGCGGCCGAGATCGTGTTGGGGAGATTCACGCGGACGTCCGCGTCAGGGGACGGCGCTGGCTCACGCCAGCGTCTTCAGCACCAGCTTGCTCACGGCCTTGAGCGTATCGAAGACCCCGTCGCCGGTCACGGCGACTGCCTCGAAGTAGGTCGCTCTCTCCACCCACTCGCCCGTCGGCAACTGTTCGATGATGCTCTCGCCCGGATGAAACGTGTCGGGAGTGACTTTCATCCTGGCGGGATCGGTGACCTCCCAGCCGGGATTGAGCGTCTGTTGCAACTCCTCGAGAGGAGCCGCGTTGGGGAGGTCGCGTTTGTTGTACTGGATCACGAACGGCATCTTCGTGAGGTCGTACCCGTACTCGGCCATGTTGTCGTACAGGTTCTGCATGGCTTCGAGGTTCGCCTCCATGCGCTCCACCTGCGAGTCGGCGACGAAGACGATCCCGTCCACGCCCTTGAGGATCAGCTTGCGGGAGGCGTTGTAGTAGACCTGCCCCGGCACCGTGTAGAGATGGAACCGCGTCTTGAAGCCGCGGATCGTCCCGAGGTCGACCGGGAGGAAGTCGAAGAACAGCGTGCGCTCCGTCTCCGTCGCGAGGGAGATGAGCTTCCCCCGCGTGTCCGGCTTCACCTTGCCGTAGATGTGCTCGAGATTCGAGGTCTTGCCGCCGAGACCGGGACCGTAGTACACGATCTTGCAGTTGATCTCACGCGACGCGTAGTTGATCATCGACATGCGCGTTTCTCCTTAGCCGAACAGCTGGTCGATCTCGTCATCAGCACCGGCGAGGAGACCGGGCTGCTGCGCTGCCGACTTGCCGCGCGTGAAGACGTCATGGAAGAGCTTGGTGAGTTCGAGCACGGTGTCCTTGATCTTGAGGCGGACGAGTCCGAGGGTGGTGCGGTTGTCGAAGAGGGCGACGAGGATCACGCGCTTCGCGACGTCCGCGAGGTACATGCTCTCCTTCTCGCCCTGATGGAACAGGGAGTTGAAATCGCTCTCGCCGACCAGCTGTGCGAGTTGCGCGTTGGCCGAGAAGTCCGCCGCGGTGAGCGTGGCGAAGGCCGTTGCGTCGAATTGCGGCTGCTCGCCGACGGTGGCGACCAGCTGCCCCGAACGGTCCACGAGCAACGCGCACCGTGCGTTGGTCTCGGCGAGGAACTTGTTCAACACGCGCGTGATCGCGCCGAAGTCCTCTTCCGTGAATGACCAGCTTGCCGAACCGACCGCCATGCTCCCGTCCTATGCGAGGGCGTTCTTGAACGTCACCTGCGACCAACAATAGTACCCAGCCGCCACGGCGCTCGCGAAGCCCGCTCCGGCCCGGGAGGCCCACCGGCTCACATCGCCCGTCGCGCCGAGAGCGCCTGCACGATCGTGACCCCGTCCGCATACTCGAGGTCCCCACCCACCGGCAGACCGCGCGCCAAGCGACTCACCGTCGCCCCCGTGGGCCGCAACTGCTCATGAAGATACAGCGCCGTCGCCTCACCTTCGAGCTTCGGGTTGGTCGCCACGATCACCTCCCGGATCCCTCCGGTCGTGACCCGCGTCACCAACGCCTCCACCGTCAGGTCGCTCGGCCCCACCCCGTCCAGGGGGGCGAGCCGCCCTCCCAATACATGATACAGCCCCCGAAACTCCCCCGTCCGCTCGATCGATGGGATGTCCGAGGCCTCCTCCACCACGCAGATCACACTCCGGTCACGGCGCGGGTCGGAGCAGAGCGAGCACCGCTCCGATTCCGTCAGATTGAAGCATTCCGCGCAGGGCCGGACCTTCTCGGCGAGCGTCACCAACGCCGCCGCGAGCCGCTGGCTCTGCTCCGCCGGTTGCCGCAGCAGGTGATACGTGAGCCGCAGCGCCGACTTCCGACCGATCGTCGGAAGCCTGGAAAGCTCATTCACGAGGTCATCGATCGCCGACACTTAGAACGGCAGCTTGAACGGAAGACCGCCTAGCCCCAACCCACCGGCCATCTTCTTCATCTCGGCCTCGCCGGCATCCTTGGCTTTCTTTTGTGCTTCCTGCATCGCGACCGTGATCAGATCCTCGAGCATCTCCACGTCGCCGGGATTCACGACCGAGGGGTCGATCGAGACACGCTTGACGGTGCCCTTTCCGTCGGCCTCGACCTTCACGAGGCCGCCGCCGGCCGCCCCCGTCACGGTGATCCGACCGAGTTCATCCTGTACCTCTTGCAGCTTCCCCGTCATCTGCTGGGCCTGCTGCATCATCTTCAAGAAATCGGTCATCGCATCACACGGGCGAAGTGTAGCTGCCAGAACAAGTTAGGTCTCGGGAACAACACGGAGCAAGCCGCCTCGCGGCTAGTCGATCAGCTCCAGGTCGAGCGCATCCACCGCCGCATCGAGCAGCGGCGATTGTTTCCTCAGCGTGGCCATGCGATCCGCCTTCACCGCGGTCTCGTTGAGCCGACGCGGGACGCGATCGCCCTCGGGCGTCACGGTCCGCACGACCACCTTCTGCACGCCGTCGAATCGCCGCCGGAGTGCGCCGAGGATCACGGCCTCACCTCCGGCGATGATCTCCGCGTGAGATTCCGACTCCACCGTCAGCGTCACAGTGCCCGCCGCGGTGACGGCCGTGGGAGTCGCATGCGCCAACGTGCTCGAGAGCAGGAGCGCGCGATGCTCGGAGTTCACGCTGTCGACGATAGCGTCCCAGTGCTCGGCGACTCGATTGATGTCGAGCGACAAGAGGTCACGTTTGGGCGCGGGCCGGTCGGCGATCTCGGGAGCGCTCGACGCGGACGCGAGACCCGACGGCGGCGCCATGCGGCGGGACGCTGGCGCCGCGGGCACGGGCACGAGCGGAGAGACCGCGACCGGAACACGAGCGGGCGCTGAAGGGGCCGGTGCTGCAAAGAGCGCTGGGGTCGGTGCGCTGGAGGACTCCGCGGACGGCACGGGCTTCTCCCACACCGCGGGGCGCGACGCCGGCGCGCTCGCGCGCATCGGTGCAGCGCCTCCGATGGCACCGCTTGCTGCGCTGACGCGGCCTGCGCCCGACGAGGCCCCCGACGAGGCCCCCGACGACGCCGAGCCGCCCGCACTCTCGGACACGCCGCGCAGCACCGACTCGAGATCGACGGTGCGGTCCAGCAGGGCGAAGCGGACGAGCAGCGTCTCGAACAGCATCTGCTGTTGACCACTCCGCCGCAGGTGCGGTTCGACCTCGACCACGAGATTGAGCATCCGCAGCAGATCGCCGGCGGAGAAGACCTTCACCCGCTTGGGGAGTTCTTCCTTGAGCCGATCGGAGAGATCCGGCAGCGAGCCTCCGAGGACGCAGGCGAGCTGCGCGCGCAGCAGGTCCGCGAAGTCACCGAGGAGGATCGCGAAGTCGACTCCATGATCCGCGAGGCGAGCGACCGCGGCGAAGACGTCGCCGGCGCGCCGCTCAGCGATGATGTCGAGCAGCGCGAGATGCTCGTCCTCATGAACGAGCCCGAGGGCCTCGCGCACGCGTTCGGCGGTGATCACCCCGCCGCCGAGCGAGAGGACCTGATCGGTGAGCGAGAGGGCATCGCGCATGGACCCGTCGGCGGCGCGTGCGAGCATGCCGAGGGCATCGGCTTGCGCCTCGAGCCCCTCGGCCGCGAGCACCGACATGAGGCGCGTGCGCACGTCCGCCGGACCGATCCGTTTGAGGTCGAAGCGCTGCATGCGCGAGAGCACCGGCGCCGCAGCCTGCTGGATCTTGTTGGGCTCGGTCGTCGCAAAGACGAAGATCACACGAGGGGGCGGCTCCTCGAGGATCTTGAGGAGCGTGTTCCAGGCCTCACGCGTGAGCATGTGCGCTTCGTCGACGATGTAGATCTTGTATCCGTTCTCGCCCGACGGCGCGTACATGGCGCGTTCGCGGAGCTCGCGGGCGTCGTCCACTCCGCGGTTGGAGGCGGCATCGATCTCGACCACGTCGAGCGACGTGCCGCCGCTCCAGATCCGGGTGCACGAGAGGCACTCGCCACAGGGCTCATGATCGGCGCGTTTGTTCTCGCAGTTGAGCGCCATGGCCAGCACCCGCGCGAGCGTCGTCTTGCCGGTGCCGCGGGGCCCGCAGAAGAGGTACGCATGACCGAGGCGGTCGCCGGCGATCGCGTTGCGCAGCGTGTTGGCGACGTGCGACTGGACCGCGACGTCGGCGAAGCGGCGCGGGCGGTACTTGCGGGCGAGCGCGAGGGACATGGAGATGAATTTAGCCTCGGCGGAGGGATCGCGTGAGGCTTGACTGGCCGAGTGACCGGGGTTCGGCGCGCGACTGAGAGTCACTGCGAACTGCTTTCACCGCAGGGGCACAGGGGGCGGCTCGGCGTACCCATCCTGGCGTCTGGGCAGTGCCGTTGAAGAAAAAGCTATGGCCGGCTTCCGAACCACTGCGAGCACACGACTCCCCTGTGCCCCCTGTGCCCCCTGTGCCCCTGTGGTGAACGTCGTTGCAGTTCACCGCCCCCCAGACAAACGAAACGCGCGAGGAGCACCAAGAGGTGCTCACCCGCGCGAGTGTTCCAGGCCTGACGGAGCGACGACGGACACCACGTACCGTTGCTGCCTTTCGGCCCTGGCGGAGTTGGCGGGCCGAAGCCCCCCGGGACCTGGAACGACTGAAGGATAGTCGGCGCGACCCCTGCTCACAACGACCCGCAGCACGCTCACCCACAGCACCCTCAGATCGAGAGCGCCTCGGCGAGCACCGCCCCCGCCCGCACCACGGCTGCGTCATCCACCTCGAGATGCAACACCGCCCGCACGCGCGTGTCGTGCCAGGCCGTGATCAGCACCCCGGCCGCTTGCGCGCGTTCGACCACCCGCGCCGCCTGCTGGCCGGCGAGCAGGTCGATCATCACGATGTTCGTGTCCGGCGCGACGACGCTCACCCCGGGCAGGTTCACCACAGCGGCGGCGAGCATCCGCGCGCGCGCGTGATCCTCGTGCATCCTCGGCAGGTGGTGGTCGAGTCCGTGCAACGCGGCTGCCGCGAGTATCCCCGACTGCCGCATCCCGCCGCCGAAGCGCTTCCGCACTTCCCAGGCGCGCCGCATCGGCAACTCGTCGCCCACGAGGCAGGCCCCCACGGGCGCACCGAGTCCCTTGGAGAACGAGACCATGACCGTCGACGCACAGGCCGCGAAGTCGGCGAGAGGTGTCCCGGTCGCGACACTCGCATTCCAGAGTCTCGCCCCGTCGAGATGCAGCGGGAGCCCCGCCTCGGCGGCGGTGGCCTGGATCGCACGCAGACGTTCGAGCGACGTCACCATGCCCCCGGCGCCGTTGTGCGTATTCTCGGCGCAGACGAGCGACGCGCGCGGCGCATGCACGGAGTAGGGGCGGCGGTACGACGCGCGCAGCGAATCGGCGTCCATCACCGGACTCCCGCGCACGAGGCGCACCTGAAGTCCCGCGAGCGCCGCCGTGCCGGCGATCTCCCAGTTCACGATGTGAGAATCTTCGTGGCAGTAGACCTCGGTGCCGGGCTCGCCCAGCAGCCAGAGGGCGGCCTGGTTCGCCATGGTGCCCGTCGGGAAGAAGAGCGCGCTGTGCTTGCCGAGCATCTGCGCCACGCGCTCCTGGAGCCGCAGCACCGTGGGATCGCCGTCGAGCACATCGTCACCCACCTCGGCCTCGGCCATGGCCCGTCGCATCGCGGGGGTGGGCTTGGTGACGGTGTCGCTGCGAATGTCTATGAGAGCGGTCACGGGGCGTCGGGCGGGCGGGAGGGAATGCCGATGGTCGCGGCGCGCGCCGCGGCCGTGGTCGCGAACTCGGCCGTGAGCGGAGACCTCGGCTGGAGATCCCCCGCCGCGACCGCACGCATCTCGTGCACATGCGCGACCTCGGCACCGAGCACGAAGATGAGCGCCGCGTAGTAGGTCCAGAAGATCACGATGAAGATCGCGCCCAGCGTCCCCGTGTAGACCGAGGAGGGCGGATAGTTCAGCATGAACTGCGCGAAGAGGAAGCGTGCGAGTTCGAAGAGCCCTGTCGCAGCGGCGGCGCCGATCGCCGCGGAGGGCCAGTGCGTGCGGCGCCGCGGGAGCCAGCGGTAGAGCGAGAGGAAGATCAGGAAGATCACGCCGAGCGCGAGCGCGCGCAGCACCGACTCGGCGAGACGCCCGGTGATGTCGGGGAGCACGCCGATACTCTCGAGCGCGGTGCCGAGCCGGCCGGTGGTCAACACGAGCACGGTGCTGATGCTCACCCAGGCGGTCATCAACAGCACGGAGACGACGATCAGGTTGATGTCGACGAGCTTGCCATGGAAATAGCCGCGATCGCGACCGTGCATGAACACGAATGAGAGGACGGCTCGCAGCGTGGAGAAGAGTCGCGTCGCGAACCAGACGAAGGCGAGTCCGCCCCACACGCCGACGACGGTCCGGGTGCGGATGACGTCCGCGAGCACGGGGTCAAGGATCGAGCCGCCGGCCATGAGGCGTCCAGGGAGGAGATTCTGGAGCGCGGTCTGCACCACCTGCGCCGAAGTCTCCTGCGACTGGTCGAGGATATAGCCCAGCCCTGCTGCCATGAGCAGGAAGAACGGAATGCCGGCGAGGAGGACGTTGAACGCCACCCCGCCGGCGAGGAAGATCACGTCGTCAGCGTCCGCACGCTTCACGACGTCGACGAGGAAGCGCCAGAAGCTGATCAGACGCCGTGCTCCTCAGGTCTCGTCCGCTTCGGCGGCGCGTCCGTGCCGCGCGAGCCGACGCTCGAGCGCTTCGCGCGCTTCACCGGCAACGTCCTTGGCCGTCGCGCGCGTGGTGCGCACGACGTCCTGCACCACCTCGCTCGCTTCGGCGGCGAAGTCTCGCGCCTTGCGACGGGCGCGGCGCGCGCCGCGGCGCAGATCGGCGCGTGTGTCGACCCCCGCCTGCGGCGCGTAGAGCAATGCCAGCCCGGCGCCGACCACGGCGCCGAGCAGGAAGAGCCCGATCCCACCACCCGAACGGCGCTCGACTACGACGTTGGGTTCGCGTTCACTCTGCTCCGACATGTGTGCCTCCTAGAGCTCCACCAGGACGAGGAACTTGGACGGACGCCAGAAGACCGCGGGTGCGGAGATGGTCAGCGTCCCCTTGAACTTGCCATCGGTCGGCGGCGCTTCCAACCCGGCGATGTCATTGGTCGTGATGATGCGGTACGACTTGGCGGGATTGGGGAGCGCGATCTTCGTCATCTGTGTACGATCGACCGCGGTGAACGCACCAGCGTCGAGCGTGCGCGCCAGCACGGCCGTCCGGCCGATGCCGAGCATGCCACCGCGCTGTTCGATGATCCCGCGCTTGAGCAGGTCGTCCTTCCTGCCGGCCACCCAGTACACGGTGTTCTGCTCGGTCGTGAGCTCCGCCGTCTGCGCCGAGAGCGCCGACCGCTGTGTCTCGAGCACCGTGTTCGATTCGCGGAGCGCCATGTTCTCGGAGGTGAGCACGCTCACCTGGTCGAGCAGGGCGACGATCTCGGCCTTCTGGTTGTCGATGATCACCTGGAACTGCTTGATCGTCGAGTCGAACGAGGCCATCTGCGCGGTCATGGTCGCGTTCGTCGCCGTCATCTGACTCACGCGCCGCCGGCTCTGCGCGAGCCGTTCCTCCGACTCGCGGAGCCGGTCGGTGAGCGCCTTCACGCGCTCGGCGAGCGCCTGGCGCTGCTGCGTCGGCGAGAGCTGTTCCATCTCGGCTCCGCCCGCCTGCATCGGCGCTTGGCCGCCCTTCACGCGATCGAGTT
This sequence comes from Gemmatimonadota bacterium, assembly GCA_031418115.1. Classification (GTDB taxonomy): domain Bacteria; phylum Gemmatimonadota; class Gemmatimonadetes; order Gemmatimonadales; family Gemmatimonadaceae; genus Pseudogemmatithrix. Next base: position 10,186 of record JANOWT010000027.1, on the reverse strand, counting down.
CACCATTCACCTCGGCGATGAACTGCGACGTGGCCACCACTTCCTTGAGGAGCGAGTCCTTCTCGCTCGAGATCGACGCGACCTGCCCGAGCTGGCGGTCGTATTCGGACTTGGAGACGCAACCCGTGGCGATGATCGCCAGGGCGCCGGTCAGCATCAGCTTCTTCATGGAACCACTCCGTTCAGTGCGCTCGTCGCGCGTGGGGGGGCACGGGTCGTGCCAAAGGCTCGACCGTTCTACTCGCCCGCTTCGGCATCATCGGGGGCGGCTTCGACTGCAGGGCCGCCCGTGCCAGGAGCCGGCATGGCGATCGCCGGCCCCTTCACGTACCGCCGCACCGCCGCCGATGTTCCGCGCACCCCGAGGTTCTCCAAGAGGAACGTGAACTTGGCGTCGTACGCCGTCGCGATCCTGGCCTTGAGCTCGACCGGCAACGACCAGAGCTGCTTCTTGAACGGCCCGAACGCCTTCTTGCGCGTCTTGTAGAAGAACTGCTCGTCGGAGTCTCCCGACTTGCGCTCATCGGCCGCGTTCACGCGCAACCACTCGTAGATCTCGCTGCGCAGCGCCGTGGGCATGAGGTCGTACATCATGTTCTGGAAACCGGTCGCGAGGTGGATCTCCGCGGTCTCGGTCTTGGGAAAGTGATAGAACGCGTCGTCGGGGAGCGTCGACGCGCCATGCTGCACCGCGCCCGAGAGCCCGTACTGTTCGCGCGCGACGCGGGAGAGATCCTCGAGCGTCTTGAAATCGAGCGCGACCTCCTTGATCGAACCGTCGGCGAGCACCACGCCGCCGTGCGAGGTGCCCGACTGCACCGAGATCTTCGAGAGGCCGACCATGCCCGGTGCCTGCGCCTTGAGCGTGCGGTTGTATCCGTCCATGAACGCCTGCAACTCGGCGACAGTCGAGTTCTCGGTGCCGACCTCGCCGATCTCACCGCCAAGCGAGATGGTGACGCCCTTGGGCTCGAGCCCGCGCACATGGCGCGTGAGCTCCACGCCGATCTCATAGTTGAGGCGCTGCTGTTCGGCGAGCGTCGGGAAGTCGAGATCGACGAGCGTCGACGTGTCGAGGTCGATGTTGTAGAAGCCACCCGCGATCGCCTCGGTGGCGAGCGCCTTCACCGCAGCCACCTCGGCCGCCGCGTCGACCTTGTACTTCCTGGCGTTCACCTGGAAATGGTCGCCCTGGATGAACACTGGGCCGCGGTACCCTTCGCGCAGCGCGGCCGCGAGGATCACGGCGACGTACTCGGTCGGACGCTGATCGGTGTAAGCGATCTCCGACCGCGCGATCTCGAGGATGATCGCGCCGCCGTCGAGCTTGAGCGCGGTGCGCCAGACGGAGCGAACGGTGTCGTAGGTCGCGCCGCGGATGTTCATCGCCGGCACGGTGACGCCCTTCACGTCGCCACGGCCGCGTGCCATGTAGAAGTCGTGGATCGACGCCGAGTAGGTGCCGACGGCGCGCGCAGCCTCCCAGATGACCCAACGGGCCCAGTCCTTTTCCGCGGCATCGCCGAACACCGCGAGGCGGACGAGGTCGTCCATGAGCGGCGAGGCGAGCTGTGCCGCGTCCTTGACGCTCAGCTGGCCGGCATCGATGGAGATCGCGGCGCCCAGGGCGCGGCGGACGGATTCGGGGGCGTGGGACATCGGGGTCGTCAGGTGAGGGAGCACGCGCCGCGATTCGCGGCGCGCAATAGGTCTGCTTGCAATCTGCCCCCGACGTAGGGTGGGGGCAACGCATCAGCGCAACGCGTCGGAGCGACGCGTCAGAGCAACCAGTCGGGATCGGAGGGCGGGAGCGCATCCCACGTGGACTTCATCTTCTGCCAGTCGGGGTGACCGAACTGGTAATACGTGAGCTGCTTGCCGAGCTCGACACCCGGCTGATCGAGCGGATCGACGCCGTACAACTGCCCACCGTAGATGGTCGCGAGCTCGAAGAACATGATCAGCCCGCCGAGGTGCCAGGCGTCCGCACGGGTGACGCGGAGTGTCATCGTCGGGCGGCCCATCGTCGTGAGCGCACCCTGCGTCGCTCGACATTCGGTGCGCAACAGCTCGGCGAAGCCATGCCCGCCAAGGTAGGCGAGCTCCGCCGGCCCATTCCCGGGGATCGTTAGCTCACCGCCCTCTGGCTCCTCGACATCAATGAAGGTGACGGTCTTGTCGGCCGGTCCTTCCATGAAGAGCTGCACCTGCGCGTGCTGGTCGGTCGCTCCCACCGCCACGATCGGCGTGGGACCGACATGCTTCCCGTCGGGGGTTCGCTTGCCCAGGCTCTCGGCCCAGATCTGCACGAACCAGGGCGCGAGGTCGCGGAAGGCGTCGGAGTAGGGCATGAGCACATGCATTCCCTGCCCTGCCTCGAGGTGCGCTCTCCACTGGAGCGCGGCGTACGCGAGCGCGGGATTGTCGCGGAAGCGGTCATTGTCGCATCGGTCGCGCATGGCGACCGCGCCGGCGATGAGCGCGTCGACATCCATGCCGAGCAACGCCGCCGGCAACGTCCCCACCGGCGAGAGCACGGAGAAGCGACCGCCCACGTTCGCCGGCACGTCGAAGGTGGGGATCCCCTCGGCCTTGGCGATGGGGCGCAATACGCCCTTGGCCGGATCGGTGACGAACGCGATCGCATCCTTCGCCGCGATCCCCGCCGCGCGCAGGTGTTCGCGGATGAACAGGTACTGTGACATCGTCTCGGCGGTGCTCCCCGACTTGGAGATCACGAGGAAGCGCGTGCGCGGCAGGTCCACGACCTCGAGCAGACCACGCACCGAGCGCGGGTCGACGTTGTCGAGCACATGCAAGCGCGGCCGGCCGCCGCGGAGCGCGCGCGACCGCGCGTTCCAGTCGCGCGGCAGGAGCGCCGTGCGCAGCGCCACAGCGCCGAGCGCCGACCCGCCGATGCCGAGCACGACCACGTCCTCGAGGTTCGTCGCCGCCGAACGAGCCCACGCCTGCACCCGGGCCCGCTCGGCCGCCTGTGCCTCGAGCTCCCGGAAGCCGAGCACGTCGCGTGCAGCGTCGGCGAGCAGGCCGGCATGCGCCGCGGCGAGTCGTGGCGCGAGTGCAGTGAGGCCGGCGGGGGTCGCACCGTGCGGCACAGCGCGGCCGAGCATGCCAGAGACGTCGAGCTGGATGGTCATGACTCTGGGATCTCCACGGTCAGCCCGTCGTACGCGGGCCGGATGTCAGGGGGAAGTTCGGCCTCGAGCTCGGCATGGGCCGTCTCGTGCGTGAGATGCGTGAGAAAAGTGCGATCGGCACCCACAAGACGCGCCGTCTCCACCGCCTCACTCACCGAGAGATGCGTGGGGTGAGCGCGGCGGAAGAGCGCGTTGAGCACGAGCACGCTCGCACCGCGCAGTTGCGCGAGCGCCGCCTCGGGGAGCGCCTTTGCATCGGTGACGTACGCGAGCGGACCGATGCGATACCCGAAGACGCGCGTGCGGCCGTGCGGCACCTCCACCGGCGTCACGCGGAGCGGCCCGATGCGCACTGGCACGTCGACCTCGAGTGCCCGCGCCGATCCCTCGGGCTTGCTCGTACCGGGGATCACCTTGAAGTCGTTGTCGAAGATGTACGGAAAGCGGTGAAGGAGCGCGGCCATCGTCTCGGCCGGGCCGTACATGGGGAGCGCGGCACCATGCACGGTGATCGCGCGGACGTCGTCAATACCGTGCGTGTGGTCAGCGTGGTCGTGCGTGAAGAGCACCGCGTCCACGCGGTCCACCTGCGCCGCGATGAGCTGGAGCCGCAACTCCGGCGGTGTGTCGATCAACAGTCGGAACCCCGCCGACTCCACAAGCGCACCGACGCGCGTGCGTTTGTCCCGCTGGTCGGTCGACCGACAGACCGCACAGCCACAACCGACCTGCGGCACGCCAAAGCTCGTACCCGTGCCGAGGAAGGTCAGCTTCACACCGTCTCCACCTTGAGCTGGTTGGTCGTGCCCGGCACGTCGAAGGGCACGCCCGCCGTGACGACGATCCGTTCGCCGGGCTTGGCGAGTCCGTTCTCACGCAGCTTCTGACGCGCGAGCCCCACCATCTGCTCGTAGGTGTCGCAGTGCGGCACGAGGAACGGGATCACGCCCCAGACCATCGCCATCTGCCGGTAGGTGCGTTGGTTGTCGGTGAGAACGACGATCCGCACATTGGGCCGCCGCGCGGCGACGATGCGCGCCGAGAAGCCGCTCTTGGTGAAGACCACGATCGTCTCCGCACCCAGCAGGCGCACCGCGGTGACCGAGGCCGACGCGATCGTCTCCTCGACCGACGCGGAGCCGGCCACGACGCGATCGAGCCCTTGGCCGCGTGTGACCTCCGCCTGCTCGGCCGCGTTGGCGATGCGGCGCATCGCCTCGACCGCGAGCACCGGATGCAGGCCCGCGGCCGTCTCGGCCGAGAGCATCACGGCGTCGGTGCCGTCGAGGATCGCATTGGCGACGTCGCTCGCCTCGGCGCGCGTCGGCCGCGGATGCTGCACCATCGACTCGAGCATCTGCGTTGCGGTGATCACGGGACGACCGTACCGCGCCGCGAGCCCGATGATCCGCTTCTGCTGCAGCGGCACCTCCTCGAACGGAAGCTCCACGCCCAGGTCGCCGCGCGCGACCATCACCGCGTCAGAGACCTTGAGGATCCCCTCGATCCGCTCGAGCGCCGAGTCCTTCTCGATCTTCGCGACGATCAGCATCCCCTTGGGGAGCAGGGCGCGCAGCTCCTCGATGTCCTCGGGGCGGCGCACGAACGAGAGCGCGAGGTAGTCGAGGTCCTGCTCGATCGCGAACGGGATGTCGGCGCGGTCCTTCTCGGTGAGCGACGGAGCCGAGACATCGATGCCGGGGAGGTTCATCCCCTTGTTGGACTTGAGCTGCCCGCCATAGCCCACCTTCACCGCGACGCGCGGCCCGTCGATCCCCGTCACGGTGAACGAGAGGAGACCGTCGTCGACGAGGATCGTGCCGCCGTTGCGCACGTCCTTGGCGATGTCGTCGTAGGTGACGGGGATCTCGCCCGAGCGGGCGATCGCCTCGGGGGCGAACACGAACGACTCTCCCTCGACGATCGCCCGCGGCTCCTTGAGCATCCCGATCCGGATACGCGGACCCTGCAGGTCACCGAGGATCGCGATCGGCTTGCGGAGTTCTGCGGCCAGGCCACGGATCGTTGCGACCGTGCGCGCATGATCCTCGTGCTTGCCGTGCGAGAAGTTGAGGCGCGCGACGTTCATGCCGGCGAGCATCAGCTTGCGGATCACATCGGGGCTCGTCGACGCCGGGCCGATCGTGCAGACGATCTTCGTGATGTCAGAGCGGTGGGGCATCATGGCGCGAAGGTCAGTGAGTGGAGACGAGCGCGGCGGTCTTGCGTTGGATCCCGGCGACGAGCGAGTCGAACGACTTCTGGAACGAGGCCAGACCCTCGGCGAGGAGTTGGTCGGTGACGGCTTCGAGCTTGATCCCCACCGATTCGAGGTCGGCGAACAGCTGGTCGGCCTCGGCGAGCCCCGCGTCGACCGTGCGCTTGGTGATGCCATGATCGCGGAAGGCCTCAAGGGTCGCCGGCGGCATGGTGTTCACGGTGTCGGCGCCGATGAGTTCCTCCACGTAGAGCACGTCGCGATAGTTCGGATTCTTGGTGCTCGTGCTGGCCCAGAGCGGACGCTGGAGCTGCGCGCCCTTGGCGGCGAGCGCTGCCCAGCGCCGGCCGCTGAAGCGCTCGCGGAAGAGGCGGTAGGCGCGCTTGGCGTTGGCGATCGCCGCCTTGCCACGCAACGCCGCCAGGCGCTCGGCAGAGAGCGTACCGGCCTTGACCTGCGTTTCGAGTGTGGCGTCGATCGCATTGTCCACGCGGCTCACGAAGAACGACGCGACCGATGCGACATGTGAGAGATCACCGCCCTTGGCCGCGCGGTCCTCGAGCCCACCGAGGTAAGCCTCGATCACGCGCGCATGCGCTTCGACCGCGAAGAGCAGCGTCACATTCACGTTGAGCCCGTCGGCGATCAGCCGGCGCAACGCGATGCAGCCCTCGGGAGTGCCCGGCACCTTGATCATCACGTTCGGGCGCGCGACCGCCTTCCAGAGCCGGTGCGCCTCGACGATCGTCGCCTGCGCGTCGTGCGCGGAGCCCGGCGAGACCTCGATCGAGACGAACCCGTCGTGCCCCTTGGTGTCCCGGTATACGCCGGCGAAGGCGTCGCAGGCCACGCGCACGTCCTCGGTCTCGACGAGCTCGAAGCGATCCCACGCGCTCATGGAGGCAGGCGCGGCCGCGAGTTGCGCGTCGTACGCGGTGCCCGTCGCGAGGGCCTTCTCGAAGATCGTCGGGTTGGACGTCATCCCGGTGAGCGCCTCGCCGCTGATCCGGCGCGTGAGCTCGCCGCTCGCGAGCATGGTGCGGTCGATGTAGTCGAGCCAGATGGACTGGCCGGCGGCGTGGAGCGCGTGGAGGGGGGTCGAAGTCGGCGACATGGCGGCGGTAGCGATGATGAGGAACGGGAAGAAGATGGCAATTTACCACCTTGAGAGGCTCCGCGTGGCGTGGCCTCGCGCCGGTTTGACTCGTCGGTGAGACATGCCCCTGTCCGCGCTCGAAACTCCCCCGCCACGTCCGACTCCTGTTCGCCTTTGGCGCGCCCTGCCCTTCACTGCGCAGCTGCTGGTGATCGGCATGACCGTGGGCCTCTCCTGGTTCCTCGCCGCGCGCGTCGCAGCCGAGCGCCAGCAGGCTGCCTCGCTGGCGCGGAATGCCGACCTGGTGCGGCTCCAGCACTCGGAGTTGCTCGCGAGCCGGCTCGGAAGCTCCCTGCAGGGGATGTCGCGCGCGCACCGCGGGTTCCTGATCAGCGGCTCGGACGCGGACCTCGACGACTATCGCGACGACAGTCTCGCCTTCGAGCTCGACCGGATCCGCCTGCTGGAGACCGCCGACTCTCCGCGCATCGCTTCCGACGTGGCGGAGCTCCGCACCGAGCTCGCCGTCTGGCACGACTCCGCGTTCGTGGGGAACATCGAACTGCGGCGGCGCGAAGGCTTCGCAGCATTCGCGCAGAATGCCGCGGGCGTCGCCAGATTCGAACGCGCGAAGCGCCAGATGGATCTCGCGCTCTCCACGCACGCACGGCTGGTCGATCTCGTGCACGAGGACGTCGGCCGCACGGAACTCCTCGTCGACGAGGCCGCCACGCGGGACGACCTCTCGACCTTTCTCACGTCGACCGGCGGCCTCGCCGTCCTCATTCTGCTGCTGTACCTGCTCATGCGTCTGGTGCGGCGCGAGCTCGACCTCGTGATCGAGGCCGCTCGTGCGCTCGATGCGGGGCGCTACGCCGCGGCACGGCTCCCTGAGTCCGGCAGAGCCCCCAATCGCGAGATGGCCGCGCTCGCCCGGACCTTCGGTCAGCTGGCCGAGACGACCGCGTTGCGCGAGAAGCAGTTGCAGGACGACATCGTGAAGTTGCGCGACCTGGAACGGCTCAAGCGCGACTTCGTCTCCACGGTGAGTCACGAACTCCGCACGCCGCTCACCTCCATGCGCGGTGCGATCGGTCTCATCCTCGGCGGCAAGGTCGGTGACCTCCCGCCCAAGGCCAGCGAACTGCTGCGGATCGCGATGACGAACACCGAACGGCTCATTCGGCTCATCAATGACATCCTCGACGTCGAGAAGATCGACGCCGGTCACTCGAGCATCCGGCACGACCCACTGCGCCTGCGGCCGCTGCTGCAGACGACGATCTCGGGCGTCGAGTCGTTCGCGCGCGAGCAAGGCGTCGCGGTGGCGCTCGTCACGGGACCCGAGATCGACGCCGATGTGGTCGGCGACGCCGACCGGCTGATCCAGGTGTTCACCAACCTGCTCTCCAACGCGATCAAGTTCTCGCCTGCCGGCGAGGCCGTCGTGGTGCGCCTGAAGCTTGAGGCCGAGCAGGTGATCGTCCGGGTGCGGGATCGCGGCCCGGGGATCCCGCCGGAGTTCGCTGGACAGATCTTCGGGCGATTCCAACAGGCCGGTGGCGCGGAGTCGCGGCAGAGCGGCGGGACCGGACTCGGTCTCAACATCGCGCGCGGGATCGCGGAGTTGCACGGCGGGCGGATCGGATTCGAGCCCGTCGCCCATGGAGGCACCGATTTCTGGGTGGCACTCCCGCGTGTGGCCGTGTCCGTTCCCGAGTCGGCGCCAAGGCCGACCGCCGATGCGCGCCGTGCGGTGCTGATCGTGGACGACGATCCGTCGATGCGCGAGGTGCTGGCCGCGCTGATCGACCCGATCGCCCGTGCGGTGGCGGTGCCGAGCGCCGAGGCCGCGCTCAAGGTGCTGGCGCGTGAGCCGATCGCGGCGATCATCCTCGACGCTGGGCTACCCGGGATGGACGGGTTCGCGTTGGCGCGGCAGGTGCGGCAAGACGCTGCGCTCCGCACCATGCCGGTCTTCCTCTTCTCGGCGCGCGAGTTCACGTCGGACGAGCTGCGCTCGGCCGGCATCCGCGCCGCCGACGCCTACGTGAAGACCCGGGATTCCGAATCGGTGCTGTTCGAGCGGATCCGGCACCAGTTGGCGAATTAGTCGCGCGACCGGCCGTCAGTTGGCCCGACCGATCCCCTCGCGCGTCATGCGCCCCCAGGTCTCCACACCGCGGAAGAATCCCCAATACCCGCGCAGGCGGAAGAGCACCGTGAGCTGCCGGTAGCCGATCCCCTCGATGACGGCGAACCCGAGGAGCTTGAAGAAGTCGCGGCGGCGCGAGTAGCGGCGGAAGCTCAGCTCTTCGAGAACGATCGCCCAGAGCGAGAGGAGCATGCCGTACCCGACCGCGACCGCGAGGAAGAGGAACGCGAAATCGCGGTCCACTGCTCCCACCGCGAGGCCGAGCACGAGCGCGATCCAACCGAAGAGCTCGGCAGCCGGTGCGAGCATCTCGCCGAAGACGTAGAACGGCATCGCGATCATCCCGATCCGGCCGTACCTCGGGTTGAAGAGCATGATCCTGTGCTCCCAGAGCGTCGCGACCAGTCCCCGGTGCCAGCGCTCGCGCTGACGGCCGAGGACACGGATGGAGGTCGGCACCTCGGTCCACGCGACCGGATCGGGCACGAATGGGAGCTGCGCCCGGATGTTGTTCTCGCGCAGGTACCGGTGCAGACGCACGACCAGGTCCATGTCCTCGGTGACGTTGCCGGTGCGGTACCCGCCGATCGCACGCAGGTACTCTTTGCGGAAGAGCCCGAACGCGCCTGAGATGATCAGGTTCCCACCGAGCACGTTGAGGCCCATGCGCCCGAACAGGAAAGCGCGGAGGTACTCCACCACCTGACAGCCCGGGAGCCAGCGCGAATCGACTCGCGCCTCGGTCACTCGGCCGAACTCCACGGTGCAACTGTTCGCGACGCGGATCGTCCCGCCCACCGCGGCGACGTTGGGTTCGAGGAGGAACGGGCGGGCGAGTCGGAGCAGCGCGTCGGGTTCGATCACGGTGTCGGCATCGACGGCGACCACGAACGGATGGCGCGCGGCGTTCATCGCGGCGTTGAGTGCATCGGCCTTGCCGCCGGTCTCCTTGTCGAGGACGAGCAACCGCGAGTGGCGACGCGAGCGGTAGTACGCGCGGACCGACTGCGTCGGCACGGAGATGGTGAAGGCGGGCGGCACCTCGTAGAGATCGAACTCGCGCAGCAGCACGGCCATGGTGTCGTCGGTCGAGCCGTCGTTCACCACGACCACTTCGAGATGCGGGTACTCGAGCGTGAGGAACGACAGCAGACTCGAGCTGACCGTGACCTCCTCGTTGTGCGCCGGCACGAGCAGGCTCAGCGGTGGCAACGCTTCTGTTGCCAGCAGGCGCTGCAGGTGCTCGTCGGCGGCGAGCCGCCAGTGCTTCCAGAGTTCGGGGATCGAGAGGAGCAACAGGACCGCATACGCCGTGTTGAGGAACACGAAGTAGAGGAGCGCGACATGGTCCCCCCACCAGAGGACCGACCGGATCGGACCGCCCCATTCCTGGAGCATGCTCAGGCGTCTCCCATCTCGAGCACGGCGCCCTCGGTGAGGCCGGTGACCATGGTCGCCATGTCCCGTGCGAATCGATCCTGTCCGGCGCGGGCGGGGGGCCGCACCCCCCGGCCACGCACCCCCAGATTCGCCCACCAGAAAGCCGCACCCCCCCCCAC
>JANOWT010000026.1:0-2544 GCA_031418115.1 Gemmatimonadota bacterium | reverse complement strand
GCGCCTGGCGTGCGAGCCGCGCCGCCGACGTCCGTTCGCAAACACTCCCATGACACACGCGCCCGTTCCTCCGGGCGCCACCATCGGGTTCCTCGGCGGTGGGCAACTCGGGCGCATGACCGCGATGGCCGCGCGCACGCTCGGGTACGAGGTGCGCGTACTCGATCCCGAGCCCGACTGCCCCGCGCGTCACGTCGCCAATGAGACGATCACCGCGCCCTGGGCCGACGCCGCGGCCGCCGCGCGACTCGCGACCGGTTGCGCAGCCGTGACACTCGAGATCGAGCAGATCCCGCGAGCGTCGCTCGAGGCCGTGGCCAAGCTTGCGCCACTCAGTCCGAGCGTCGAGGCAGTATACGTGGTGCAGGAACGCGCGCGGCAGAAGGAGTGGCTCGCCTCGAATGGATTTCCACTCGGAGCGTTCCGCACCGTGCGCCACTCCACCACCACGGCCGACGCCGTCGCCGCGCTCGGGCCGTCGATCGTGAAGAGCGCGATGGGCGGCTACGATGGGCGCGGTCAGGTGCGCGTGAAGTCGCCTGACGAAGGCCGCGCCGCGTTCGAGTCGCTGCGTGCGCCGGTCTGCGTGGTCGAGGCCTTCCTCGACATCGCCACTGAGTTGAGCGTGCTCGTCGCGCGCCGCGCCGATGGAGTCGCGGTCGCGTATCCGACGTCGCGCAACGTGCACACGCACGGAGTGCTCACTTGGGCGGTCACGCCCTCCGGCGCCGACGACGACCTCGAGGACAAGGCGCGCACACTCGCGCTCGGCATCGCCGAGAAGCTCGGGATCGTGGGGCTCTTGGCCGTGGAGATGTTCGTGCTCCACGACGGCTCGCTTCTCGTGAACGAGCTCGCACCGCGGCCGCACAACACCTTTCATCACTCGGAGCGGGCGCACCCCACCAGCCAGTTCGAGCAGCTCGTGCGCGCGATCTGCCACCTCCCGCTCGGCAATGTGGACGTCGTGCGCCCGGTCGCGATCCACAATCTGCTCGGCGACATCTGGGAGGGCGGCGCGCCCGACTTCACCAAGGCGCTGGCGATCCCCGGCGTGCGCGTGCATCTGTATGGCAAGAACGAATCGCGCCCGGGGCGGAAGATGGGCCATCTCTCCGCCGACGGTGCGACGCCGGAGGAAGCACTCGATCGCGTGCTCACCGCCTACCGCGCGCTCACGTCCTGAGGAATCCGCGATGCCCACGCCCACGCCACGATTCCGCGACCTCGACCCCGCCGAGTGCACTGCGATCCTCGCGCGCCACAATGTCGGGCGGCTCGCCTTCTCACGGCAGGACCGCGTCGACATCGAACCGATCCACTACGTGTTCGACAGCGGCTGGCTCTACGGCCGCACGCAGCCGGGCACCAAGCTCGAGGTGATCACGCACAACCGGTGGGTCGCCTTGGAGGTCGACGAGATCGACGCGCTCTTCGACTGGCGTAGCGTGGTGATCAAGGGCGGCTTCTACTTGTTGCGACCCGACGGTGGCCCGCGCGAGGTGGAGACGTACCACAAGGGCGTCGAGATCCTGCGGCGGCTCGTGCCCGAGACGCTGACGCCGGCCGACGCGCTGCCTGAGCGCGCGATCGTCTTCAGGATCAACATCGACGAGCTGTCCGGCCGAGAGGCGAGCACCAAGTAGCGCGGCCGCGCTATCTCGGCGCGATCCCGTACTTGCGCAGCACTTCGCGCACACGGTCGAGCGGGATCGCCTCCACTGTGCGGCCGCTGCCGCGCACGGTCGTCGCCATGAAGAGCGAGTTGTAGATCGCTTCCTCTACTGCCTCGACCGTCGCCTGGAATACGGCGCTCATCTCCTCGTTGGCGAGTTCGGTGGTCGTGAGTCGCGGCGCATCCCACGTGCGGCGCACGGTCGCGGCGGTCGAGAAGGCGAGTGCGTAGTCGCCGCTGCCGTTCGACGCCGAGCTGCCGGTGCGCGCGAGGCCCATCATGGCACGCGAGGCAACGCGACCGAGGTTGCGGTCCCCCACTGGCGCGTCGGTCGCGATGATGATGATCACCGAGCCGTCACCGTTGTCGTCGGCAGGACCGCGCGCCTCGCGGGCACCTGCGCGCGCGGCGGCGCCGGAGGCTGCGCTCACGTCGCGCTGGAACGCGTACTGCCCCAGCTCACGACCGACCGGCGCGCCCATGATCTGGAGCACACCGCCGAAGTTCGACTGTACGAGTACACCAACGGTCCAACCACCAAGCGACGCCGGTAGCACGCGCGACGACGTCCCGATCCCGCCTTTCCAACCGAAGGCCACCGTGCCTGTGCCGGCGCCGACGCTTCCCTCGGCGAGTGGTCCGCTCGCCGCGCTCTCCAACGCCTGCCGCACCGCGGCCGCAGTCACCGGCCGTGCGCGGATGTCGTTGAGCCCGCCGTCGTTCGTCTCCCCGACCACGGGATTGATCGACCGCACGTTCTGCATACCCGAGCGTTCGAGCATCCACTCGGCCATCGCATCGGCCGCCTTCCAGACACAGAGCGTACAGGTGAGCAGGATCGGCGTCTCGAGTTCACCGAGCTCGGCGAG
>JANOWT010000025.1:0-2245 GCA_031418115.1 Gemmatimonadota bacterium | reverse complement strand
GGATCCGGAGGAGTGGGGCGTCATCCTCGACCTGCTCCGGCAGACCATCAAGGAAGATCCGAAGCGCTGGACGAACGTCGGCAAGGCGATCCGTGGCGTCTCCGAGGAGACGACCACCGGCGTGCACCGCCTGTACGAGATGATGAAGGCGGGCAAGCTGCTCTTCCCGGCCATCAACGTGAACGACGCCGTGACGAAGTCGAAGTTCGACAACCTCTACGGCTGCCGCCACTCGCTCACCGACGGCATCCTCCGCGCCTCCGACGTCATGCTCGCCGGCAAGGTCGCCGTCGTGCTCGGCTATGGCGACGTGGGCAAGGGCTCGGCGCAGTCGCTCCGTGCGCAGGGCGCGCGCGTGGTGATCACCGAGGTCGATCCGATCTGCGCGCTCCAGGCGGCGATGGAAGGCTATCAGGTCACGACGCTCGACGAGGTCGTGTCGACCGCTGATGTGTTCATCACTGCCACCGGCAACGCCGACATCATCTCGGTCGAGCACATGGCGAAGATGAAGGACAAGGCGATCGTCGGTAACATCGGCCACTTCGACAATGAGATCGACATGGCCGGTCTCAAGAACTACAAGGGCATCACGCGCAACAACATCAAGCCGCAGTTCGACGAGTGGATCTTCCCGGACGGTCACTCGGTCCTGATCCTGGCCGAAGGCCGCCTCCTCAACCTCGGCTGCGCCACCGGTCACCCGTCGTTCGTGATGTCGGCGTCGTTCACCAACCAGGTGATGGCGCAGATCGAACTGCACGTGAACAACGACAAGTACGAGAAGAAGGTCTATGTGCTGCCGAAGAAGCTCGACGAGAAGGTCGCGCGTCTCCATCTCGACAAGCTCGGTGTGAAGCTCACCAAGCTCACGGACAAGCAGGCCGCGTACATCGGCGTGCCGGTCGAGGGGCCGTACAAGGCGGATCACTACAGGTACTAGAACGGCAGATGTGAGATGGGAGATGGGAGAGGTGGGGCGGCCCGCGCGGTAGCGCGCGGGACCGCCCTTCTTCACCTTTGCACACCGTCGTTCCTCACATCTCCCATCTCACATCCCACATCTGCCCGTGAAGCGTCGCGCCTTCATCACCAGCGTTGCCACCGCGCTCCCGGTGCTGTCGGGCGCCCCAGCGCTCATCGGCATGCGTCGGCGCGATGCCGATCTCATCCTCCGCGGCGGCGTCGTCATCGACGGCACTGGTCGTCCTCGTTTCCGGGCCGACCTCGCCATCACCGGCGAGCGCATCACGGCGATCGGTGCGCGCCTCACGGAGCGCGCCGCACGTGAGATCGACTGCCGAGACCTCATCGTCGCGCCTGGCTTCGTGGACGTCCACTCGCATGGTGACGGCTCGATGTTCGACGATCCGCTCATGGAATCGGTGGTGCGGCAGGGTGTGACCACCATCGTCGTTGGTGCCGACGGCAGCTCACGAGCACCGTCGCGGGGTGAGGAAGGCGACGGGAGTGCGACCGTGCGCGCCGTGCTCGATCGCATCGATGCGCTCGGTCCGGGAGCGAATGTCGGCACGATGGTGGGGCTCGGCAGCGTGCGCGCGGTCGCCGTGGGTGGTGATGACCGTTCGGCGACACCGAGTGAGATGGCGCGCATGGTCGCGCTGGTGGAGCAGGCGCTCGCCGATGGGGCGCTCGGCGCGTCGAGTGGGCTCGAGTACACCCCGGGTGCATTCGCCTCGCGCGACGAACTCATCGCGCTCTGCACGCCGCTCGCGGCACGCCGGCTCGCATACCACACGCACATGCGCAATGAGGACGATCGCCTGCTCGACGCGATCGACGAGTCGATCGCCGTCGCGCGCGGTGCCGGTTGTGGCTTGCAGATCTCGCATCTCAAGACGCAGGGGCCGCGGAACTGGCGCAAACTCGACGCGGTGTTCGCGCGCGTGGCGGACGCGCGAGCGGCCGGCGTGGACGTCGCGTTCGATCGCTACCCGTACCTCGCGTACCAGACGGGACTCACCAACCTCTTCCCCGTCTGGTCACGCGACGGTGGGACGCCGCGGTTCTTCGCGCGGCTCGACGATCCCTCAGTCAACACTCGCATCCGTACCGAGACGCTCGACAAGGTCGCGCTGATCGGCGGTTGGGACAACGTGCAGATCACGAGCGTCTCAGCCGCCGCCGACAAGCCGGCCGAAGGACAGCGGCTCGGTGCATTCGCGGCGCGCGTGGGGCAGGATCCGTACGCGCTGACCATCGCGATGCTGCGCCGCAATCGTGG
>JANOWT010000024.1:0-5093 GCA_031418115.1 Gemmatimonadota bacterium | reverse complement strand
CCGCACCGCGTTGTTGCCGCGGAACGAGAAGGAGACGTTGCTCACGCCGCCGGAGATGCGCGCGTGCGGGCAACGCTGTTTGATGATCGTGGTCGCCTCGATGAAGTCGAGCGCGTACCGCTCATGCTCCTCGATCCCCGTCGCGATCGCGAAGATGTTCGGGTCGAAGATGATGTCCTCGGGCGGGAAGCCCACCCGCTCCACGAGCAGCTTGTACGCCCGCTCGCAGATCGAGACCTTTCGCGCGACCGTGTCGGCCTGGCCCAGTTCGTCGAACGCCATCACGATCACCGCCGCGCCGTACCGACGCACGAGCGTCGCCTGGCGCAGGAACTCCGCCTCGCCCTCCTTCATGGAGATCGAGTTCACGATCCCCTTGCCCTGCACGCATCGCAGCCCCGCCTCGATCACGCGCCACTTGGACGAGTCGATCATGATCGGCACGCGGGAGATCCCGGGCTCCGTCGCGACGAGGTTCAGGAAGCGCGTCATGGCCGCTTCTGAGTCGAGCATCCCTTCGTCGAAGTTGATGTCGATCACCTGCGCGCCGGCCTCGACCTGTTGCCGCGCCACTTCGAGCCCCGCGTCGTAGTTCCCGTTCAGGATCAGCTCGGCGAACTTCTTCGACCCTGTGACGTTGGTGCGTTCACCGACGTTCACGAAGTTGGAGTCGGGGCCGATCACGAGCGGCTCGAGTCCGGAGAGCCGCAGTCGCTTCGGAATGTCGGGGATGCGCCGCGTCGGGCGCCCGCGCACTGCGTCGGCGATCGCCTTGATGTGCGCCGGCGTCGTGCCGCAGCAGCCGCCGACCACGTTCACGAGTCCCGCATCAGCGAACTCGCGCAGGATACCCGCGGTGAAGTTCGGTGTCTCGTCGTAGCCGCCCATTTCGTTCGGCAGGCCCGCGTTGGGATGCACCGTCACGTAGCAGTCGGCAACGCGCGCGAGCTCCTGCACGTAGGCGCGGAGCTCCTTGGCGCCAAGTGCACAGTTGAGCCCCACGCTGAACGGCTTGGCGTGCATCACCGAGTTCCAGAACGCCTCGGTGGTCTGCCCTGAGAGCGTGCGCCCGGACGCGTCGGTGATCGTGCCCGAGATCATGATCGGCACTCGTTCTGCACGAGCATCGAAGACCTGCTCCACCGCGAAGATCGCTGCCTTCGCGTTGAGCGTGTCGAAGATCGTCTCGATCAGGATGATGTCGGCGCCACCGTCGAGCAGCCCTTCGGTCGCCTCGACGTAGGCCTCCACGAGCGCCGCGAACGTGACGTTGCGCGCCCCCGGATCATTCACGTCAGGCGAGATGCTCGCCGTGCGGTTGGTGGGTCCTAGCACGCCCGCCACCCAACGCGGACGGCCGTCCTTCGACTCGGCCTCGTCACAGATGCGCCGCGCCAGCCGAGCCCCCTCGACGTTCAGCTCGCGCACCAACTCTTCCATGCCATAGTCGGCCATGGCGATGCGCGTCGAGTTGAAGGTGCTCGTCTCGACGATGTCGGCGCCGGCTTCGACGTACTCGCGATGGATCCCGCCGATCACGTCGGGACGGGTGAGCACCAGCAGGTCGTTGTTCCCCTTCACGTCGCGCGACCAGTCGGCGAATCGCGTTCCGCGGTAGTCGGCCTCGGTGAGGCGGAACTGCTGGACCATGGTCCCCATGGCGCCGTCGATGATCAGGAGCCGCTTCGCGGCCTCGGCATGCAGCGCCGCGATCCGCTGTTCACGCGTGAACACGCTCATGACGTGGTCCCCGTCGTCGCCGTGCCCTCACCCCTCACACCTCCCACCTCACCCCCCGAAGGCCGCAGCCCGAGGACATGACACAGCGCATACGCCAGGTCCGCGCGGTTCAACGTATAGAAGTGGAACTCGGTGACCCCGGCCTGCGCGAGCTGCTGGCACTGCTCCGCGGCGACCGTCGCCGCGACGAGCTTGCGCGTCTCGACGTCCTGGTCGAGTCCCTCGAACATGCGCGCGAACTGCACCGGGATCGTCGCACCGGTGCTCTTGGCGAACTTCGCCATCTGCGTGAAGTTCGTCACCGGCATGATCCCCGGAACGATCGGCACGGTGATCCCCGCCTTGCGCGCGCGGTCCACGAACCGGATGAACGCCCAGTTGTCGAAGAAGAACTGCGTGATCGCGCGCGTCGCGCCGGCGTCGATCTTCCGCTTGAGATTGTCGAGGTCATCCGCGGGCGACTTCGCCTCGGGGTGCGTCTCGGGATACGCCGCAACGGAGACCTCGAAGTCGTGCCGCCTGCGGAGTCCCTCCACCAGCTCGGTCGCGTAGCCATAGCCGCCGGGCGTGGGGAAGTAGGGAGCCTCACCCCCGGGTATGTCACCGCGCAGGGCCACGACATGCCGCACGCCGACGTTCCAGTAGTCGTCGGCGACGGCGTCGATCTCTTCGCGTGTCGCGGCCACGCAGGTGAGGTGCGCCGCCGGTACGAGCGACGTCTCCTGCAGGATCCGGTGCACCGTCTGGTGGGTGCGTTCCCGCGTGGAGCCGCCGGCGCCATAGGTCACCGAGACGAAGCGCGGTGCCAGCGGCGCGAGGCGCGTGATCGACTTCCACAGCGTCTCCTCCATCTCCGCCGTCTTGGGCGGGAAGAACTCGAAGGAGACCTGGAACGGGACCGGCAGGACGAGTGAACTCACTGCACCCTCTCAAAGCACAAAAGCCCGAGCGACATAGCGCTTGGGCTAGCGCTTTAGCTGATTGTTTAACGTGGCCGCAATTTGCCTCGAAATCGCCACGGATCGGTTGTGCCTTCATTCTATCATCCGGATGAACGGATGGCAAGGGGCGACCCCTGACAACAGCCCGGTGACGGCCCAGTGACGCCCCGCTCACACCCTCCTGACGAGCGAGAGGAGCGGAGCCCAGTCAGGCGCCGAGGGCATGGATCGCCTCGGCGCCGACCCCGTCCACCTCCACGACCTTGGACCGAGACGATTCCCCCGACACGATCCGCACCGCCCGGCGCGACACTCCGAGCGCCTCGGCGAGCACCGCGACAACCGCTTCGTTGGCCGCCCCATCCACCGGCGGCGCATTCACTCGCACCTTCAGCGCATCGCCGTGAAGCCCTTCGACTCCGGTCCGGCTCGAGCGGGGTTGCACCCGCACGGAGAAGCGCACGGCACCATCACGCACCGTGACGCGCAGCGGGCTCACAGTCGCGCACTCACAGCCGCGCACTCACAGCCGCGCACTCACAGCAGCGTGAAGAACGCGCGCTCAACGAGACCGAGCAGGAACCAAGCGAGGATCGGCGAGATATCGATTCCGCCCATCGGTGGGAGCATCCGCCGCAGTGGATCGAGGAACCAGTCGGTGAGCCGTGCCGCGATACGACCCACGGTCGAGTACGTGCCGCCCACCCAGCTCGTGAGCACGCGTACGAGCAGGGCGATCTGCAGCACGCCGAACGTCCAGCGCACCGCGAGCGCGAGGAGTCCCGAGGTCCCGCGCGACGTCGCGACATACGCGCTCACCAGCGCATCGCGCACGCCGCCGACGATGAACACGGCACCGGCCATGATCATCAAAAGCACCAGCACCGCCATGAACGGCATGTTCGCCGCCGTGACGCCCGTACGCCCGAGCCGGCGCTCGACCGGGGCGAGGATCGGATCGATCACCTTCCGCACGAATCTCGCGATGCCGCCGAACGGATCGAGCCGCCGCGACCGCACGGCCCAGGCGAGCGTGGCTACCACGATGGCGATCAGGAGCACGGCCACTGACCCTGCCCGAATGCCGCCGACGAGCGCGTCGAGGATGTCTATGAGCGTGCGCATCAGACCCACCGTGCCAGGGCAACGGTCGGTGTGCCGGAGGGTGTCACAGAGTGTAGGGTCATCTCCACCAAATGTGACACCCCCCGCCCCCTCGGGGTACTACGGGATGTGAAGGCCGATACGATGGACGGGGTCCTCCCCGGAGATTCGCCGTGGCGCGGAGCGCAGGCGGCGGGGCATACTCCCCGCACCTCGCTCATGACCGACACACCGCCCGGCACCTCCATCGACCCAACGCTTCCCTTGCGCGCCAAGGCAGGGGACCGTCAGGCCTTCGCACAGCTCGTGGATGTGCTGTACCCGCGCTCGCTGCGGTTCGCCCTCCACATGGTGGGCAACCGCGAGGACGCGGAGGAAGCGGTGCAGGACACGTTCGTCCGAGTCTATCACAATCTGGGCCGGTTCCGGGACGATGCGCGGTTCGAGCCCTGGTTGTTCAGGATCCTGGCGAATCGGTGCCGGAGCCTGATGGAGAAGCGGCGACGTCACGCGGTGGTGATCCAGTACGGAGAGGTGCCGGAGAGGGGTGGGCCGCCGGCGGCCGAGACTGATAGGGATTGGACGGAAGAGGTGTACCGGATCCTGGCGACGCTACCGGTCGAACAGAAGGAAGCGTTCCTGCTTCGGCATGTGGAGGACATGGCGTACGAGGACATCGCCGCAGTGACGGGCGTTGGGCTCAGCGCGCTGCGAATGCGGGTCAAACGGGCGTGCGACGTGTTGCGAGCGCGCCTTTCCGAGGTGATACGGGATGAGTGAAGGACCTGATCGTCTGATCGAGCGCGTGCGCTCCGCGTTGCGGGAGGCGCCCGATGCGGTGCCTGATCCGCGCCGGGTCGCGCAGCTGCTCAGTGTGGTGTGGGAGTCGCCGCAGCCTTCGATGCTGCGGCGTTGGCTCGACGCGTGGCGCGTGCCCTCGCTCTCCGGTGTGAGTGCGACCGTCCTCACGGGCCTCGCCCTGTTGGCCGGATTCGTGACGCGTGGCGCAGTCGGCGAGCGGCAGGCGCCCGAGCCGTTCGCGGCCAGCGGGCCGCAGACCGGAGAGTTCTCGGTGCAGTTCGCGTCGGCGACCATGAGCGAGACGGCGCCGGTGCTCACGCAGTTCGTGCTCGATAACGCCAAGGCCGAGCGGGTCTCGCTCGTGGGTGATTTCAATGATTGGGCCGGCGCTTCGACCCCGCTCACGCGGCTCGAGAGCGGCGTTTGGACGATTTCGGTGCCGCTGACACCCGGCCGGCACGTGTACGCCTTCCTCGTCGACGATACATTGCTGGTGACCGACCCGCG
>JANOWT010000023.1:0-1589 GCA_031418115.1 Gemmatimonadota bacterium | reverse complement strand
CGGGCGGGCGCCGGCATGCGCTTCCACTTCTCGAAGCCGCGCTTGGCCGACTCGACCGCTTTCGCCACATCCGCCGCGCCCGACTTGGGGAAGCGACCGATCAGGTCGGCGGTGTTGGCGGGATTCGTGTTCTCGAAATAGTTGCCGGTGGAGGGAGCGGTCCACTCGCCGGCGATGAAGTTCTGGAAGGTCGTCATAGCCTGAAAAGATAACGCCCACCGCGCCGAGATGATGGGGGTGGGCGTTCGCCGGCCGGGACCCGCGCGTACTCAGGGTGCGGGCGGCGCCGTGCAGGCCCACCCTGCGGGATGCGCCACCGACGGGATCGCATACCCCGTGCGCGGAAGCACGTCGATCGCCCCCAGCAGCAGCCCCCAGAGCACGAGCAGCAAAGAGAGCGTGTGCGCCTTCGCCGACCTGTGCCTGAAGGTCCAGATGCTCGACCAGACTCCGCTCACCACCAGCGCGCCCACCGCGGCGAGATACGCCGCGAGCCCGAGCCCGCAGCGCGCCGAGTAGGGCCAGAAGACCATGCCCACGCCGAGCGCGACCGTGAGCGTGAGTCGTGCGAAGACGCCGAAGGTGGTCGTGCTCCCCTGCACCGCGGTCACAGCGGCCTTCGCCGCCGGCGAGCCCGCTTGCTTGGTGGGGAAGATCGCCTCGTCACTCACACGTTCCATCTGTTTGTCGATCTTCTTGAGCTCGTCGTCCCAGTTGCGATCGGTCATCCCTGCTCCCGCGCCAGGCCATGGCGCTCGATCTTCTTGTAGAGGTTGGAGCGCGGCATGTCGAGCACGCGCGCGGTCTCTGCCACGTTCCAGTCGAACTGCCGCAACTTCACCAAGAGGAAGGCCCGTTCGGCGGCGAGCTTGAACTGCTCATACGTCTCGTACTGCTCGAGCCCGCCGAGCCCTGCCTGCCCTTCGCTCGCGCGCGCGCCGATCAGCCGGTCCACGTCCTCGGCCGTCACACGCGGACCGCGCGCGAGGATCAACAGGCGCTCGACCGTGTTGCGCAGCTCGCGGATGTTGCCCGGCCAGTCGTGCGCGGAGAGACGCTCGAGTGCGGCCGGCTCGAGGCTCTTGAGCGGCGCACTGCCCTCGGTGGCGAGCATCTGCACGAAGTGCTGCACGAGCATCGGGATGTCCTCGCGGCGTTCGCGCAGCGGCGGCACGACGATCGGTACCACATTCAGACGATAGAACAGATCCTCGCGAAAGCGCCCGGCGGGGATCTCCTCCTCGAGCCGCTTGTTGGTCGCGGCGAGCACGCGCACATCGACCTTGCGCGTCTTCTGGCCACCGATGCGCGTGACCTCGCCTTCCTGCAGCACGCGCAGCACCTTCGCCTGCGCGGCGAGTGACATGTCACCGATCTCATCGAGGAAGATCGTGCCGCCGTCGGCCTGCTCGAACTTGCCGGCGCGGTCCTGCACGGCGCCGGTGAAGGATCCCTTCATGTGTCCGAAGAGCTCGCTCTCGATGAGCTCCGACGGGATCGCAGCGCAGTTCACTTCTATGAACGGTCCCTTGGCGCGCGTGGACTGTGCGTGCACCGCGCGCGCGACGAGCTCCTTGCCGGTCCCGTTC
>JANOWT010000022.1:0-3672 GCA_031418115.1 Gemmatimonadota bacterium | reverse complement strand
ACCGCTCGCAGCGGTGCCATTGGTGAAGTGGCCTTTGCCGTCGTTGAGCCAGAGCGTGACCGGACCGCCATGCGTGCCGACGATCAGGTCGGCGTCGGAGTCGTTGTCGACGTCGGCGAAGGTCGCGCCGGTCGTGGCGAGTGAATCGAGCTTGAGTCCGCTCGTTGCGGTGATGTCTGTGAACTTGAGGCCACCAGCGTTGCGATAGAGTGCTGCCGGTTTCTCGACCGAGGCGAGGAAGAGATCGGGATAGCCGTCCCCGTCGATGTCGGCGACGGCGGCACCGGCGCCGATGAGCAGATCGCGATTGGCCATCGCGTGTTCGTCGTCGACGTCGTTGGCGTGGGTGATGCCTGTGCTTGACGCGCTGAGCGCGGTGAAGCCCGCATGCGCGCCAGCGGTGCTCGACGCGCCACCTGCTACGTCTAGGGCGCGCCAGCGGTGGTCAGCGCCCTGCTGCCAGTCGCCGACGACTGGTGCAGGGTCACCGCACGCGACGAGCGACGCGACCGCAACCGCGACTGCGACCCGCGCGGCGAACAACAGGATCGTGCTGCGCTTCACTCCTGCGACCGCGTGCGAAGTGCCATCACGCGCTTGCCGATGCACTGGCCCTGTGCGACGCCGTCCACGACGGCAGGCAGGAAGTGCAGGCCGCCCCACACTCGCGACCAGGCCATCTCGTCGCGCGCTGCGGAGAATGACGTGAACGGCCTCGCCGGCTGCCCGACGTCGACCTGGCTCGAGTCCACGAAGGCAATGGTGTCGCCGAGCATCGCGATCAGGACGTCGACGGCGGCGCCCGACTGCACCGAGTGGCCCGACGGATACTCAGGGAACGGCGGCGTCGGGATCACGGTGCGATACGCGGGATCGAAGACGCGCTGTACGTACGTGACGGGGCGCACGACGACGGAGCGGTACTTCTCTTTCCAGCACCCGATGAATGCATCGGCGATCGCGAGTGAGGTGAGCGCATAGAGTTCGGCGGCCTCGGGCGCGGTGAGTCCGCGACGCGAGATCATCTGGTTCACGAGGCTGATCCAGTGAAAGCCCGGTGTCCCGGTCGCGACGGGGTTGTCGGCCCAGAAGAGCGCAGCGTCCTTCTGCGGTGCGGTCACTGCACGCACGGAATCGTAGAACTCGCGCGCCATCGCATGGAATGGTGTGCCGGGCTTCTCGGAATACGCGGGCAGTGGGGGCGGCGCGCATTCGTCGCCGTCCTTGATCACGAATGTCCGCAACGTTCCCCAGTACGGCTCAGTGGGCTTGGTCGGATTGAAGCTCGGCAGCGTCGTCGGGCCGGCGGCCTTGGGGCGATTGGTGAAGACGCCCTTCTCGGTCGCGCCGGCCGCGTCGAGTCGCACGTTCGGGTTGTCGGTCGAGACGAAGTCCGACTGGCCCGAGAGCGTCTGCGGTACGTACTGGTCGAGTGTGGCGGTGTTCTCCCACTTGTCGCGACCCTTGGGTGGCACCCAGGTGAGCGTGCGTGAGGCGAAGAAGCCGTCGTTGGCGGCCCATGCGAGGATTGCGGCGGCGAGTGCGGTGCCGTGCGATTCGGAACGTGCGCGCTCTTCGTCGCTCACTCCGGCGGCGACGCGCGCGGCGACCTGCGCGGCGGCGAGCGAGTCAATGCTCGTACGCGTGGTCGCGAGTCCGTCACGAAAGAGCGAGTCGAGCACTACGCGTTCGGCGGTGGCGGCGACGACTGCGCCGTCGACGGGTGCCTTGTCGCTCGCTGCGGGCAGCGCGTCGAGGCCGTTCAACTGGCCGGCGAGCGAGCGGAGGCCGGACCGTGTGTCGGCTGCGTAGCCCTCGAAGAGTGCGAGGGAGGCATAGGCTGAGATCCTCGACGCGACCGGCGGGCCCAGCCGATCGCTCCGCACGAAGGCGAGCGAACTGCGGGTCCATTGGGCGACGAACTGCGGATCGGGGGCAGACGTCTCGCTGCGGCAGCCGACGAGGAGGATCAGCGCTGGGGCTGCGGCGCGGGCGAGGAGGCGCGCGCGGGCGGAGCGGAACATTGCGGTCTCACGGAATGAGGAGTGCAGGCCTCAAAGCTATTCCGTTTTATTCGGCGCTGCGAGAAGTCGGGCTACGGGCCGAGGAGGGCCGCGGGAACGACCGCGATGCCGTCCTTGCGGCGGTACGCGTAGCGGCCCGTGTTGATGACGACGAGGTCGGCGATCTGTGCGCGTCCGAGCCGGCCTTCGAGCCAGTGTAGGTGTGCGACGTCGTCGTCGGAGGTGGCCGGGTTGAGTTTGACCTCGATCGCGAGGATGCGGCCGTCGAGGCCTTCGAGGATCAGATCGATCTCGTGTCGGCCATCCTTCTCGCGAAAGTGAAATAGGCGCGCCTCGGCGGCCTGCGCATAAGTACGAATCGAGAGGGTGACGAGGCTCTCGAACAGCTGCCCGAAGAGCGCTCCTTCATGCGCGACACTCGGATCGGCCGCGACACCGGCCAGCATCGCGCGCTCGTCGACGTCGAGGAGTGCGGCCGCGAGAGCGGGGTCGACCAGATGGTGCTTCGGCAGGAGGCCGAGTCTGCCGAGTTGGTTCCGCGACGGGGACCATCCGGGGACCTCATCGAGGATCCAGAGTCGGCGCAGCGTTTCGCAGTAGGACTCGACCGTCTGGCGCGTCGGCGCATCGCCGGTCCTGCCCGCCGCGTTGCGAATCTTCTCGAGCTTGGTAGGCGTCGACGTCGCTGCCGCATAGGCGCAGATCCACCGATGCAGAGTGTCCGGTTTTCTCACGACGTGTCCCTGTTCGGCGAAGTCGCGATCGACGACTCGCTCGAGATACCCCTTCAGCTGCGTCCTTAACGCTCGCGACTCGAACGCGCGAATCCTCGGGAAGCCGGAGCGAAGTATCTCGCGTGCATAATCGGTAACGCCCAGCTCTGTCGTGCCGGTCACCTTGGGGCGGTCACCGTCGAGCAGTGTGCGAAGACTCACGCTCGGCGCCCCGAGCCCTCGCTCGGAGAGCGCCATCGGCCGCATCCGCACGCTCGGGATGCGACCGGCGCCACTGTGAGACGGCGCGTTCGTCGCGACCGCGGAGCCGGCGAGAAGAAAACGATTCGGCGTGGCGTCATCATCCACGGAACGGCGAACCACGTCCCAGACTGATGGTGCGTACTGCCACTCGTCGATCAGGACTGGAGGCGTCGCGGTGAGGAGCGCCGTCGGGTCCGCGAGGATCAGCGCGCGTTGACCAGGATCGTCGAGGCGGAACGTCGTGCGCGCGCGTCGCGCCGCCGTCGCCGTCTTTCCGACGCCCTTTGCGCCTTCGATGACGAGCGCGGGTAGTTGTTCGAGCAGTTCGTCGAGTTCGGCGTCGACGATCCTCGGTTCATATTCCGGTTTCGCGGATGGCGTGGTCATGTTCATGCTGCAGGGATAGGCTGGTCCGAGTCACAATATACACTTAGCCCATGTTATAATATACACTTAGCCCATTCTATAATATACACTTAGCCCATGTTATAATATACACTTAGCCCAACCACTGACACTACAGTGACTGATCTTCGCAACGGAAGCAGGCCTGGAAAGCTACGAGCTGGCATGCGCACGGCCGCAACAAAAACAGGGCGGGGCGGTCCAAAGGACCGCCCCCCCGTCGTTCGTCTGAGATCTTAACCCCCCCACATCCTACGGCCACCGCC
>JANOWT010000021.1:0-28164 GCA_031418115.1 Gemmatimonadota bacterium | reverse complement strand
CGTCCGGCGGCGTAGTGATCCTGTTCGCGAGCCATGCGAAAGAGATGGCGCTTGTCGTAGTGATGGATCGTGCCGTCCGGTTGTGCCCAGAGCAGTCGATTGAACACCCGGTCGCCGACACGGATCTGCACGCTGCCGGTGATGGCGGCGTTCAACACGCTCGCCTGCGTGAGCATCCAGTGCACCGTCTCCCCATCCATCTCCTCAGCGGTGGCGACGGCGTCGTTGGAGAATCCGGTGGAGAAGGTCTCGGGGAGCACGAATACGTCGGGCTCGGCGCCGAGCGCAGCGGAGGAGTGCGCTGATCCCGTGGCGACATGCTCGTGCAGCAGTTGCGCGAGCCGTTGGCGGTTGGCGACCGCGTGATGCCAGACCGTGTCGGCCTGCACGAGCGTCACCTGCAGCGGACGCAGCGCGGGCGCTGTCAGACGCGCTCCAACCGCGCGATCGCCGCGTCGAGCGTCTGCTCGTGCTTGGCGAAGCAGAGCCGCACCAACCGTTGACCCTCCGGCGCCTTGCCATAGAACGGAGAGAGGGGGATCGTCGCCACCTTGTGCACGGTGCAGAGCCAGCGCGCGAACTCCACGTCGGGCAGGTCCGAGACCGCCGAGTAGTCGACGAGCTGGAAGTAGCCACCCTGCACGGGGAGCGGAGTGAAGCGCGTGCGCGCGAGCTGATCGGCGAAGTGATCGCGCTTGGGCTGGTAGAACTCCGAGAGTTCGAGGTGATGCTGTGGGTGCGCGCGCAGCATCTCGGCGAACGCCCATTGGGCCGGCGCGAAGCAGCCGAAGGTGTTGTACTGATGGACCTTTCGGAGCTCGACGGTGAGCGCGGCCGGCGCCACGCAATACCCCACGCGCCAACCGGTGCAGTGATAGGTCTTGCCGAAGCTCGAGACGACGAACGAACGCGCGGCGAGTTCGGCGTTGCGCAGCACGCTCTCGTGCCGCCGGCCGTCGTAGACGATGTGCTCGTAGACCTCGTCGGCGAGCACGAGGATGTCGGTCCCTCTCGTGAGCGCGGCGAGCTGCGCGACGTCCTCGGCCGCCCAAGTGGCGCCGGTGGGATTGTGCGGTGAGTTGACGATGAGCAGGCGCGTACGCGGCGTGACCGCCTCACGGATCCGCTTCCAGTCGATGGAGAAGTCGACCGCACGCAGCGGCACATGCTTGCAAGCACCGCCCGCCAACTCGACGGCGGGCTCGTACAGGTCGTAGCAGGGATCGAGGACGATCACCTCATCGCCGGTGCGGACGACCAAGAGGATGGCGCAGAAGATCGCTTCCGACGCACCGCTCGTGACCGTGATCTCGGTCTCCGCATGCACGCGCGCGCCGTACGACATCGCCGTCTTGTGCGCGATCGCGTCGCGCAACGCCGGGATGCCTTGCATGGGAGCGTACTGATTGTGCCCGTCCTGCATGGCGAGCGTGACCGCGTCCACCAGGACCTCCGGCGTCGCGAAATCGGGGAACCCCTGCCCCAGGTTCACCGCTCCGACCTCGGCGGCCAACTGCGACATCACGCTGAAGATCGTGGTGCCGACCTTGGGAAGTTTGGACCGCACCGCGATGCGCGACGACACGTCGTGTGGCTCCGACTATGCTCGCGGCGCCGCGGCCTGGGCCGCCGCGCGCGCCTGTCGCTCGCGCGTGAGGTGCGATACGCCACCGACGAGACGCAGAATGAGCATCAACTGCGCGCGATGGTGCATCTCGTGCTCCTTGGGCGACAGCAGACTCTCGAGCCGCGACTTGGGATTCGCACCGGTCGGGTCGGTGAAGGTCTCCGCGAGGAACGCATCGCTCAGGGTTCCCATCCAGGCGGCGAAGTTCTCACCGTCGCTCTTGAGCAGAGCCACGAGCTGGGCCTTGCTGCGCGGCTCGGCCTCGAATGCCCCCGCCACGGCCAGCACCGCACCGAAGTCGAAGCCCTTGAGCGTGGTGAGGGGATCCGTGCGGTGGAACCGCTCGTACATGCGCGGCGCCCAGAGGATGTGTCCGACGAGCGTGCCCACGGTCCGCATGCCCGGCGCCGCGACGAAGTCGAACTTGTCCTCAGGGATGTCCTCGACCACGCGGACCGTGTTACCGCGCACCGTGCGGAACGCCGCCGCCAGCTCCTTGCCGCCATAGACCGACATGCTCGTGCTCCTGTGGATTCAGTGCCTGCGCCACCGCCGTCTGCGGAAACTCGGCGCGCCCACGGGACACCGCAAGTGTGTACGTTCCTATTCCCCTCTTCCCGGACGTGACAATGGACCAGTTCTACGCGAGTATCCTGCAGGTGTTCGTCGCGGTCTCAGTGCTCTACGTCTGGGTCCTTCGGTACGACGTCGTCGTGGCGGAGTTCGCGCAGTTCAAGTTGCCCGACGCGTTGCGTGACGTGGTCGGCGTGCTCAAGATCTCGGCGAGTCTCGTCCTGCTCGGCGTCGTACCGGATGCGCACCTTGAAGTGCTGGCCTCGCTGACGATGGCCGCGATGATGCTCTCCGCACTCGCCATGCACATCCGCGTGCGCAACCCGTTCCCCAAGATGCTGCCGTCGTTCACACTCGGACTCGGCGCGATCGTGCTCGTGCTCTTTCACACCGGCCGCATCGGCTGACGGCCGGCTCCACCCCCCGCCCTACGTCCAGCTCTTCCGGTCGTCGGGCGGTATGAAGTTCGAGAGAAAGAGCTTCTCCGGCACCGTGAGGCTGCCCATTCCCGACGCGCTGATCTTGTCGAGGATGCGGTTGACCTCCTCGCGCGAGATCGCGTGCACGCCCTCGAGGTTGACCTTGTCGATGTTCTGCTTGAGGGCGCGCTCGGTCTCGGGCTTCACGCTGGCCACACGCTTGCGCCACCGATTGGCGGGCGACCAACGGTCGAGCGCCCAGAGAAAGGCGAACGCACCGGCGTAGCCACCCAAGTGTGCGAAGTCCGCGACACCGCCGCGCGAGCCGCCGAGGCCGGAGTACACGGACATCACCGTGTAGAGGGCGACCATCATCCAGACCTGCATGGGGAGGATGCCCCAGATCAGAAAGACCTGCTTGGGCCAGAAGACGGCGTACGCCATCATCACGCCGAAGACGCCTGCCGAGGCGCCGACCATGGAGCCGCTGGGGGCGAGCACCAACTGGAAGAGCGCGCCGGTGACGCCGGCGATGAAGTAGAGCTGCACGAACCGCGAGCCACCGAGCCGTTCCTCGACCCGCCCGCCGAACCAGAAGAGGCCGAGCATGTTGAAGAGCAGGTGCATGGGGCTACCGTGCAGGAACATGTACGAGACCGCAGTCCACGGTTCGCGGAACGCGAGCCGAGGCACGAAGACCAGCTGATTGGCGAGCTGGGGCATGAGGATCTGCAATCCGTACACGGCCACGTTCGCGATCACCAAGCGCATCACCCACGGGGTCACGTCATACTCTCCAAGGCGTCAGGGGCACGGGGAGTGGTACCCCGTCGGAATGTCGAACGCATCAGGTCGCGGGTCGGATCCCCGCGCGCAGCTGATCGAGCAAGGTAGCGACCTCGGAGAGCTCGTAGGGTTTCTGGAGCACCGGAGCGTCGATCTCATCGAGGAACTCAGCGGCGGTGTCGGCGGTCGTGTCGCCGGTGGAGATGACGATCCTCGGGATGAGCGCCGGCGCGATCTCTCGCACCTTGGCGTAGAGGTTGGGGCCGTCGAGCCCCGGCATGCGCAGATCGCAGAGAATGGCGGTATAGAGGCGTTCGGCGTCGGGCGCGGCGAGCTTGGCCAAGCCTTCGAGCCCATCGGCCGCCTCTTCCACGCGCCAGCCGCGGCGCTCGAAGAAACGCCGGAGCGCACGCCTGATCGGTTCTTCGTCGTCGATGATCAACAGTCCCGGCGCATCGGGCGACGGCGTGGCGAGCCGTCCGCGCACGAGCGGCGTGCCGATCGGCGGCGTGGGCGCGATGGGCGCCCGCGCGCTCACAGGGAGCCGGACCGTGAAGCAGGCACCGCGGCCGTCAGGACCGTTGGAGGCTTCGAGCCGCCCACGATGCTCCTGCACGATGCCGAGCGAGACTGAGAGTCCGAGACCGACGCCCTGCCCCGTGGCCTTGGTCGTGAAGAAGGGCTCGAAGATGCGGGGGAGGATCTCATTGGGGATCCCTGGCCCGTCGTCGCAGACGTCGATGATGTACTCGGCGTCCTCGCGTCGCGCGGCAAGCCGCACATTCCCGTCGCGCGGGGCGGAATGGGCGGCATTGGTGATGAGGTTGGTCACCACCTGTTCGAAGCCGGAGCGATCGAGCTCGAGTGACGTGCCGCCGTGCGTGATATCGGCGTGCAGCGAAACCCCGCGCCCGAGTCCGGGCCGCATGGCGCGCACGATGCTCTCGATGATCGGCCCGGGGGCCTGAGGCGAGAGCGGGCGGTGCCCGCCGCGGCGGGCGAACGTCAACAGGTCGCGAACGATCGTGCGCGAGCGCAACGCCTGCGCGCGCACCACTTCGAGTGCGGCGCGGCGCTCGGGGTCCGTCTCGGTGTCGAGCAGGTCCTCGGTGAAGTTCAGGACCGCCGCCAGCGGATTGTTCAGCTCGTGCGCCACTCCGCTCACGAGCTTGCCAAGCGACTCGGCGCGCTCGGACTCGGCGATACGCAGGCGCAGCGCGTCGGCCTCGGCCTCGGCGCGGAGGCGGCGCGTGACGTCGGCCGCGACACCGGCGACCCCCGTGACGATGCCGTCGGCATCGCGCATGGGGGAGAGATTCACGCGCAGGCGACGCGCTTCGCCGGCGGGCTCACCTGCGGGCTCGTAGTGCCATTCATAGGTGACGTCCTCTCCCGCGAGCGTCCGGCGCAGTGCCGAGGTGTGCGGTTCGCCACCGGTACTGGGGGATAGCTCCTCGGGGGTACGTCCCAGCCAGCGACGCGCGTCAAAGCCGCCGGTACGGACCCAGCGACCGAAGACGCCGGCGACGCGCAGATCGGGATCGACGACGAAGAAGGCGCGGTCGAACGCGGAGACGAGGCTGCGGAATCGCTCGTCACTCTCGCGGAGGGCGCGCGTGCGGACCACGTCGTCCGTGACGTCGCGGGCGACGACGAGGACGGCGTCCGCCAGGCCCGGTCGGACGATCGGCGCCGTGCGCACAGAGAGCCAGCGTTGTTCGCCGTCCTTGCGGCGATATCGGACGCTCACCGAGATCTGCTCCCCCTCCACGGTCCGGTCGCGCGCGGCGCCGAGGCGAAGGCGATCGGGCCCATCGAAGAGGGCGGAGAGCGGCAGTCCTCGCAACTCGTCGAGCGAGTAGCCGGACTGCCGCACCGCGGCGGGATTCGCCTGCAGAAATCGGCCTTCATGGTCGAAGGTCGCAATGATGTCGGGGGCCTCGCGCACCAGCGCGGCGGCGATGACCGGATCATGGAGGGCATCCCACATGCGGTGAATGTACACGGCGCGGCGAATCCCGCGCCGTCCCCCTCAAGTCGAAGGCGGGGTACCCGATACTCACTGAGGAGGAGTCCCCGGATCACCCCGTCGACCGATGAGCGAACCGAAGCGCGAGTCCCCCACTGATGCCTCGAACCGCCGCGCGCACTACCGCGTGGACTACCCGGCGCACGATCGCCCGGTGTTCACGGCGGGAGCGCTGCGCGGTGCGGTCGCGGATTGCTCCGAGACCGGCGTCCGGGTGCTCTTCCCAGCCGGACTCCCGGCCGATGCGAGCATCCAGTCTGGCGACCGGATGTCGGGCGTGGTCCGGTTCGTACGGGGAGAGACGGCGGAGGTGGAGGGCGTGGTCGCGCGCTACGACGCCAGGACGCTCGTGCTGCGGCTCGACGCGGCGAAACTCCCGTTCGGGCAGATCATCAAGGAGCAGTTGTGGCTGCGTTCGCGGTATCCGTGGCGGGACGGCAAGTGACGTCGACGCTCACGACCGCGGACCTTCACCGTCTGGCAACGATGTCGGCGCCGACGGGGATCTTCCTGATCGATGCCGCCGGCGAGGCCACGTTCGTCAATCCGCGGCTCTGCGAGATCCTGGGCGCACCTGCGGAGGCACTCCTCGGGGCTGGGTTCGTCGAGCGCATCCATATGGAAGACCGCGCCCGCGCCTCACGTGATATCGCCGAGAAGTTGGCGTTGGGCGAGGGGACTTCTAGCGACTACCGGCTACTGCGGCCCGGGCACGCTGAGGTCTGGGTGCGCGTCTGGGGCTCACCGATCCGCGACGAGTCGGGCCGGATCACCGGCATCGCCGGTGTGCTCGAGGACATCACGCGCGTGCGCGCCGAGGAGGCGCAATCGCGCGCCGTCGAAGCGAAGATGCAGCAGACACACAAGTTGGAGAGTCTTGGAGTGCTCGCGGGCGGGATCGCCCATGACTTCAACAATCTGCTGGTCGGGATCCTCGGCAACGCGACACTCGTGCAGATGGACGTCGACCCGGAGAGCGAGGCGGGAGCCGCGATCGATGACCTGCGACTCGCCGCGGAGCGGGCCACCGAGCTCACGGCGCAGCTCCTCGCGTTCTCTGGCCGCGGCGTGTCGGCAACTCAGCCGGTGGATCTCAACGCGGCGGTGGAAGAGACGCACACGCTCCTGCGGTCGACGATCGCGACCCGCGCGCGTGTGACGCTCGAGCTGGCGCTGGTGTTGCCACTCGTGACCGGCGACGCGACGCGACTCCGGCAGCTCGTGATGAACCTGATGACCAATGCCGCCGACGCGATCGGCGGCGAGGGTGGGGAGATCGTGATCCGCACGGCGACCGAGTCGATGTCCGAGGGGCGCCGGTCCGCCCTCGTGGTGGACGGCGGCCTGTGCGTCGGGCCGCACGTGGTCCTCGAGGTGCGCGACACCGGCTGCGGAATGAGTGCCGAGACGCTCAGCCGGATCTTCGATCCGTTCTTCACGACCAAGGCGAAGGGACGCGGTCTCGGACTCGCCGCGACGATCGGCACGATCCGGGCCCACAAGGGTGGGCTCGAAGTGTTGAGCACACAGGGCGCTGGCACGACCTTTCGCCTATTCCTCCCGATCGATCCGACGCAACCGGTGGCAGTACCGGTCGAGCGGCGCGCGCCGGCGCGCTTCGTCGGGGCCGGCGCGATCCTCGTGGTCGACGACGACTCGGCCGTACGCGACGTGACACGACGGCTGCTCGCGCGCCAGGGCTTCGAGGTGCTCGAAGCAGCGGACGGCGGACGCGCGGTCGAAGTGCTCTTGGAAGCGCGTGACCGCATCCGATTCGTCCTGATGGACATGACGATGCCCGGTATGGATGGGTGTGAGACCGCCGCCGCGATGCGAGAGGCGGTACCCACCGTCCGCGTGGTGATGACCTCCGGCCACAGCGAAGCCTCGCTCAACGGACAGCTCAAGGGCCTGGGCACCGTGGGGTTCCTGCAGAAGCCGTTCGACATGAGTGCGTTGATGAGCGTGACAAAGGCTGCGCTCGGGGACTGAGCGAGGATTCACGCATCGCGGGGCGGCGCCGATACTCACGGCATGACGCCCTCTCCTCGCATTCAGAGCGCACGCGACGATCTGCGACCGCCGCGTCTGCCCGCGTGGCTGATTCCCTCGGTGATCGTGGTGATACTTGCCGCGAGTGCTGCTGGACTGGTCGTCTACGCGCGGCAGGAACAGGCCGAAGTCGTTTCGCGACTCAACTTCGGCGTGGAGCGGGCGCAGGGTGCGGTGGCACTCTGGGAGCGAACCGAACTCGATCGTACCAAGCGCTGGGCGGCCGATCCCTCCGTGCTCGTTCCGACCGGGGTGATGCCGGCGCCGCTGGCGGCGCTCGCGAAGAACGCGCTCGAGACCGATGGGATCCGCGCGATCGCGATCTTCTCAGCGCAGGGCGCCATGCTCGCATCCACGGCGCCGCAGCTCCTCTCGGACCCGATGCTCGGGCAGCGGATCGCCGCGATCCAACGCGCCCGCACGGGGACGGCGTCGACGGCGGGGCCGATCTGGCCAGCCGCGTCGCGCGATGGGTCCGAAGCGGGAGGCTGGCTTCTCATGACCGCAGCTCCAGTGCTCGACGCCGAGGGCCGGCCGGCGGCGGTGCTGGCGTTCTTCTTCGACACCGATGCCCCACTGCGCGGCGTCCGCGTTGCCGTCCGACCCGACTCCCGCGCCGATGCATACCTGATCGACGAACGCGGCACAGTGCTCTCGAACCTGGGACGCGAAGTGCAGGCGGGAAGTCCGGCGCGTGGGCAGCCGACCGCTGGCCGGCCAGCGGCCCGCGTGGAGACTCCGGCGACGCGGTCCGCCGCAGGGGTCACGGTGCGTCCCTATCTCGGACCGAGCGGACGCGCGGTGATCGCGGCGTGGGCGCCCGCCGCGCCGCTGGCGGCGCGCGTCGTGTTCGAACTCGAAGCGCGAGCGACGACGGCCACCTTGCCGCTCCCGCTCGGCTACCTGCTGGCCGCACTGCTCGGCGTCGCCGCAGTCCTCGTCGTGGTGCAGCAGCGCGGCATGGGCCGACTGCGCGCCGCCAGCCGCGCGTGGCGAGAGGAACTCACCGTGGTCGTGGAGTCGGCGCCCAACGCGGTGATCGTGACCGATGCGCGCGGTCAGGTGACGCGTGCGAACCGGCGTGCGGTGCACCTATTCGACGCGGCGGCCGAGGCGTTGACGGGCACGTCGATCGAGCGCTGGCTGCGCACGGGAGCGCCCTTTCGCCCTGAGCGACTGGCCCAGTGGCTCGAGAGCGCAGGGCGCGATGCAAGAGCGCGACGCGCCGATGGCGACGAGGTGCCGGTGGACGTGCGCGTCGGCACCGGAGTGTCGGACGGCCAGGCGATCTTCATCGTGGTTCTCATGGATCGCACGGCACAGCATGGCGCGGAGCAGGCGTTGCGCGACGCGCGCGGCGACGCCGAGAAGACCCGCAAGTCGCAGACCGAGTTCCTCTCGGTGATGAGTCAGGAGATCCGCACGCCGATGAGTCGTGTGATGGGCATGGCGCATCTGCTGAAGGACAGCGCGCTCTCGCAGGTGCAGCAGGGGTATGTGGAGTCGCTCATGCGCTCGTCGCAGATGATGATGACGTTCGTGACCGACGTGCTCGACCTCTCGAAGATCGAGTCCGGCGCCCTGCAACTGATCGAAGCGCCGTTCGATGTGCGAGCGGCCGTGACGGAAGTCGCAGCGCTGTGTCAGGCGCAAGCCGACGAGCAGGGCACGGCGCTCGGTGCGCATATCAAGGAGCGCACGCCGTCGTGGGTGGTGGGCGACGCGGGACGATTCCGGCAGGTCCTGATCAATCTCGTGGGCAATGGGATCCGGTTCGCACCGAGTGGGCGCGTGGACGTGCGCCTCGAAGGGACGCGCGATGACCGCGACGCCACGTTGACGATCAAGGTGATCGACAACGGTCCAGGCATGGACGCCGAGACGCAGCGTCGCCTGTTCGCGAAGGATCACACCACGGTCAGCACGCTCGCCGGTGGCGGACTCGGGATCAGCATGGCGAAGCACCTGGCGGAGCTCATGCGCGGCAAGCTCGAGGTGACCAGCCTGCAGGGCGAGGGCACGACGTTCGTCTTCACCGTGCGGCTCAAGGTCGCCGAGGGACTGGAGACGACGGAATCGGCGGTGCGCTCGACGCTCGCCGGCCAGCGCGCACTCCTCGTGGACAACTCGACGGAAGAGACGCAGGTGACCCGCGAACTGCTGCGGAGCTTCGGCATGCGCGTGGAGACGACGACCACGGCCGAGGAAGCGATCGGACACCTGCGACGCGCGGCCGCGGACGGCGACCCCGTGGAGATCGCGATGATCGATCGTCAGATCGTCGGTGAGCAGGGCGATGCGTTCGCGCGCCGACTGCGTGCGGACCCGGCGATCGCAGGCGTGGGACTCTTGATCGCCACCAGTAGCGCCGGGGCGGCTGAGGCGGACCGACTCGGTGCGGCAGGTTGTGACGCGGTGCTCGCGAAGCCGTTCGGCGCGCAGGCGCTCTCGCGCACATTGGCGGCGGTGGTGCAGAAGCCTCGTTCGGAACGCGGCACTGGTCCGATCATTCGCGGCGAGACGCTCACCGCGTCCGTCTTGGCACCCAAGTCGAGTGATCGGACGGACGGACGGATCCCGATCATCGAGGAGTCGTCGGCGCGCCGGGCTGACGCTGTTCAGCGGGTCGCCGACGGGCGACTGCGCGTGCTGTTGGCCGAGGACAACCGAGTGAACCAGATCGTGGCGACGAACCTGCTGCAGCGACTGGGGTGCCGAGTGGAGGTGGTGGGCGACGGGACCGAGGCGGTGCGGCAGGCGGCGCGCCATGAGTTCGACGTCGTCTTCATGGACATCCAGATGCCGACCATGGATGGGATCACGGCGACGCAGCTGATCCGTCAGCTCGACGCGAAGCATGCCCGCGTGCACATCATCGCGCTGGGGACGTCGGCGTCACCGGAGGAGCGAGACCGCTACCTGGCGGCGGGGATGGACGACGTGGTGATCAAGCCGATCACGCCTGAGGCGATCCAGAGCGCGCTCGAGCGACGGCCGGCGGGATTGGAGCGGATCGCGAGCTGAGGGGCGGGAGGTAGCTGGCGACTTCCCCGGCATCGGGGCATCTTCCGCATGCATGGATGACACCGAGGGCACGCTCCGAGCGAACTCCGACCTGCTCGCGAAACTCGCGAAGCAGGTGCCCGGCGTCATCTACCAATACCGGATGTTCCCCGACGGCCGCTCCTGCTTCCCGTTCGCGACCGAGGCGATATGGGAGATCTACGAGGTCACGCCCGAGGAGGTACGCGCGGACGCGTCGGTGGTCTTCACGCGGATCCATCCGGAGGATCTCGCGGAAGGTGTGCGATCGATCCAGGAGTCGGCGCGGACGCTGGAGACCTGGCAGTGGGACTACCGTGTGGTCCTTCCCGTGCAGGGGTTGCGCTGGCGGAGCGGGACGGCCCGCCCTGAGCGGCTGGCCGACGGCAGTACGCTCTGGCACGGCTTCATCACCGACATCACGGAGCGACAGGAAGCGCAGGTGGCGCTGGCCGAGAGTGAGGAGCGCTTTCGGGTGCAGATCGAGCACGCGCCAGAGGCGATCGTCGTGTATGACGCCGACACGAACCGGTACGCGGACGCGAACCAGAATGCGCTCGATCTGTTCGGCCTGACGCGGGCCGAGCTGTTCGCGCTGAGCCCTGTGGACGTGAGTCCCGCGGTGCAAGCCGATGGACGGCCCTCGACCGTGGCGGCGCCGCCGCAGATCGCGGCGGCACTTGCCGGTGAAGCACCGGTGTTCGACTGGGATCATCTCGCGCGAGACGGGAGCATCATCCCCTGCGAGGTGCGCCTGGTCCGCCTGCCGTCGGCGACGCGGCGCCTGCTGCGGGGCAGCATCAGCGACATCACGGAACGCAAGCACGCACAGGAAGAGCTCGTCCGTCTCAACGCCGCGATCGACTCATCGATGAACGGGATCGCGATCGCGGACCTCGGCGGTCGCCTGACGTACGTCAATCAGTCGTTCCTCGACCTCTGGGGCTACACCGCGGCCGGTGTCGTGCTGGGACGACATGCGGCCGAGTTCTGGGAGTCGCCCGAGCGCGCCGCAGACGTCCTACGCGCTATTCAGACGCAGCGAGCCGATACCGGCGAGATGACGGCCGTTCGGATGGACGGCGAGCAGCGGACCTTTCAGTATAGTGCGAACATCTTCAGGAGCGCCGACGGTGTCCCGTTGGGATTCCTCGCGTCGGTCATCGACATCACCGATCGCAAGCGCGCCGAAGCGGAGTTGCGGCTCAAGGACGAGACCATCGCGACGTCCCTCAACGCGATCGCGATCGGCGACGCGGCCGGCACGGTGCTGTACGCGAATCCCGCGTTCGTGCGGCTCTGGGGTTATGCAGATGCGACCGAGGTCGTGGGTCGGCCGATGGCGGACTTCGGCAGCCCGGACACGATGGCCCGCGTGTACGCCGACCTCGTCGAGAAGGGCCTGTGGCAGGGCGAGGCGTCGCCGACCAAGAAGGACGGCACGAGGTTCCACGTCTTCGGCTCGGCGAACGCGGTCCGCGATGCGAGCGGCCAGGTGCAGCACCTCATGGCCTCATTCGTCGACGTGACCGAGTCGAAGAAGCTGCAGGCGCAGCTGCTGCAATCGCAGAAGATGCAGACCGTGGGGCGACTGGCGGGCGGCGTGGCCCACGACTTCAACAACCTGCTGACGGTGATGAAGGGGTACCTCGACCTCGCGCGGCTGCAACTCGCCGACGACGCGCCCCTTGCGCTGGATCTCGCCGAGGTGGACCGCGCCGTCGATTCTGCGTCGGGCCTCACGCAGCAGTTGCTCGCGTTCTCGCGCAAGCAACTCATCCACCCGCGGGTGCTCGACCTGAACGAATCGGTCACGCGCATGCACACGATGCTCGCGCGGCTGCTGGGCGAGGACGTCGAACTGCGTCTCTCGATCTCGCCCGGCCTCGGGCTCGTGCGGTTCGACCCCACGCAGGCCGAGCAGATCCTGGTGAACCTCGCGGTGAACGCGCGCGATGCGATGCCGGACGGTGGCACACTGACGCTCGAGACAGCGAACGTGCTCCTCGACGAACAGTACGCAAAAGAACACCCCGAGACCGAGCCCGGCGAGTACGTGATGCTCGCGGTGTCGGACAGCGGCCATGGGATGACGCCGGAGGTGCGATCGCATCTGTTCGAACCATTCTTCACGACCAAAGCGCTCGGCCGCGGCACGGGACTCGGCCTGCCGATGGTGTTCGGTGCGGTCACGCAAAATCAGGGTCGGATCGAGGTCTACTCGGAGCCGGGGCACGGGACGACGTTCAAGATCTACCTGCCGCGCGTGAACCCCGACGCGTCGCCGCGCGTGTCACCGCCGCTCGGCACCCTGCCCCACGGCACCGAGACGATCGTGGTGGTGGAGGACGAGGACGCGATCCGCGCCCTCGCGGTGCGCGTGCTGACCGGACTCGGGTACGACGTGCTGGCGTTCCGCACCGGCACCGCGGCGCTGGAGGCGCTCGCGTCGCTCACCACGCGGGTGGACCTCCTGCTGACCGACGTGATGATGCCGGAGATGAAGGGACGCGAGCTCGCGGATCGACTGCGCGCCGCGCGTCCAAACCTCCCGGTGATCTTCGCCTCCGGTTATACCGACGACGTGCTCGCGAGCCAGGGCGTGTTGGAGTCCACTGTGGACTTCTTGCCCAAGCCCTACTCGACGGCGATCCTCGCGCGGCGCGTTCGTACTGCGCTCGACCGGCCGACGTCGGCGTAGATCCGCGGAACGCGGGGCGACTGCTCGGCGCCGCGCTCGCCGCCGCCGATTCTTCGGCGTTCGCGGCAGCCTGTTGCACGCCACTATTCACGTCGTCGATCGTCTTGCCGACGCGCGCCTGCTGGATCAGAACTGCCCGAGGACGTCGCCACTCTCGGCGTCGTCGAACGGGATGGCAGAGGCCGCCGATGAGGCCCCGCGGAGCGCGGGAACGGCGGTTCGAGCAGCGATGTGGCGGGCCGGAGCCGCTGCAGAGGGCTGCGCGCTCGGCCGACGCATCGGGACTGCGGCGCGTGCCGACGACGCGACTGGCGCGGAGGCGCGCGGCGCACGCGACTCCGTGCGACCACTCGTCGAGACGCGGAAGCGTTGCGCCAGGTCCTGCATCTCGCCGGCCTGCGCCGAGAGCTCGGCCGACGCGCCCGCGAACTCCTCGGCGTTGGCCGCAGTGCGCTGCGTGAGAGAACCGATCTGCGCCATCGCCGCGGTGATCTCGGCGAGATCCTGCGTCTGCTCGACGGTCTTCTGCGCGATGTTGGACATCATGCCGCTGGCGGCGCGGACGCCCTCGCGGATCTCGCCGAGCCGGCGCGAGACGCCCTGGTTGAGCGTCACGCCCTGCTCCGCCTTCTGCACGGACAGCTCGATGAGAGCCGCCGTGTTGCGGGCGGCGTCGGCAGCGCGGATCGCGAGCGAACGGACCTCGTCAGCCACGACCGCGAAGCCGCGGCCTGCGTCACCGGCACGCGCTGCTTCGACGGCGGCGTTGAGCGCGAGGAGATTCGTCTGGAATGCGATCTCGTCGATCGACTTCACGATCTTGGCGGTGTCGTCGGCGGACTTCTTGATCTCAGCGACGGCGGCGGCGAGCGTCTCCATGCGCTGCACGCCCTCCTCAGTCACCTTGGCGACGCGCTCCATGGCCGCGCGACCCTCGCTCGCGTCGTGCGCGTTTGCCTTGGTGCGCTCGTCGACCGCGTGCAGACGCTGCGTGACCCGATCGAGTGCGCCGGCCTGGTCGGACGAGCCGCTCGCGAGTTCCGAGCTGCCCGAGCCGATCTCGGCGCCGGCCGCGTTCACCTGCGTGATCGTCGCGGAGAGCGATGCGAACGCACCTTCGATGTTGTCGAGCGCGGTGTTGAGCGCCTGCGTGACCGCGGCATGCTCGCCCTGGTACTCGCCTTCCACGCGCACGGTGAGGTCGCGCTCAGCGACCTGTTCGAGGACTTCGCGCGCGGCGCGCACCGGTTCGACCACGGCATCGAGCAACGCGTTGGTGCCGGCGATGAGCTCGCGATACGCGCCCTCGAACTTCGCGGCATCACCACGTACGGAGAGTTTGCCGGCGCGGCCAGCGGCGATGAGCTGCTGTGCTTCGCCGATGATCGCGCGCAGCGTGTCGGCGGCGCGGTTCATGTTCTTGCTGAGCACGTCCTGCTCCGACCGCGGGGCGACGCGCGCCTCGAGGTCGCCGACGGCGAGCCGGTCGGCGGCGTGGGCGATCCCACCGACGTACTCGATCATCCGGCGGAAGGCATCAGCGAGCTGGCCGACCTCGTCGGTGCCCACGACCGTCACCTGCTGCTGGATGCGTCCGGCAGCGATCTCGCTCGCCACCGTGGCGAGCTCGCGCATGGCGCCGGTGATGCTGCGCACCGTGCCGATCGCGAGCAGAGCGAGCGCCGTCAGTGCGACGACCAGCACGATCCCCGCCACCCAGAGCGTGGTGGACTGCGCCGCACGTGCGCTCTCGAATGCGCCGGCGATGCGCGAGCGCTCCATCACGGTGCGGTCGCGCAGCATCGTCTTGAGGTCGGCCGCGCCGCTGCGCATGGCCTGCATCGACTCCATCGAGATGTCACCGCCGATCATCGCGAGCGTGGTCTGCTTGGCGAGCGCTGTGTAGGCGGTCCACGGGGTGGCGATCCTTTCGATGTCACCGGCCGAGTTCACCGGGAGCTGTCTCAACGAATCGAGCGATCCAGTGAACGCGTTGACGAAGCTGTCGGCCGCCGCCACCGAGGCCGCGTCACTCGCGCCGACCGCGTCCTGCAATGCGCGCTGGAAGGCGTCGAGCGAACCCTCGAGTCGCTGACTGTGCGCCAACGACGGCGAGTAGCTCGACTCGACGAGCTGCTGTTCCTGCTGGGCCCGGCGTCCGAAGCCGACGGTGACGGCCAGCGTGATGAGGAATCCGACGGCAGCAACAGCGGGCAGCGCAAGGATGCGCGTACGCAGCGAGAGATTGGCGAACATGTGTGGTCGTTCGGATTAGGGTGAACGCGGGCGCACCGACAGTCGACCCGAGGGGGAAGAGACTCCCTCATGGTGTGCTGTCACTCTGTGGTATCGGCACTTCCGCACATGCACTTGAGCACGCGGTAGCACGGTAACGCGGTAACGCGGTCTCAGCCGGCGGAGCCGACGGCCACGCGATCGAACCAGTCGCGGGTGGTGTGCAACCAGGTGCGCAGGCGCTCACCCTCCTGCTGCAACAAATGCACCGCCTCCGTGCGCTCGGTCGCGTCCTGCTCGAGTCCGAAGAGTCGCTTCACCCGCTCGGCGGCTCGCGCGTAGGGTAGCGCACCCAGCATGCGAGCGGCGCCCTCGATCCGGTGCGCGGAGCTCACGACCTGGGTGCGATCGTCCCGTTCGACCGCGGCGTAGAGCGCGGCGAAGTCCTCGGCGTCGGCGTCAAGGAACTCACCGAGTGCCTGGCGCAACACCTCGGGATCGTCGCCGAGGCTCTCCTTGAGTGCCTTGTGGCTGAGAGGTGCGGGGAGCGTGACCGGCATCGCGCTCGACGCGACCGCCTTCCGGTGGTCTCCGACCGGGCGTGCCGACGGCGGGAGCCAGAACCGGAGCGTGGCGTCGAGTTCCTTGAGCAGTGCTGGCTTGGCGAGGAAGTCATCCATTCCCGACTCCACGCAAACGACGCGTTGTTCATCGTACGCATTGCCACTGAGCGCGATGATCGGCGTGCGGCCGAGCGTCGGGTCGCGATTCTCCTCGGCGCGAATGCGGCGCGCGAGCGTGAGCCCGTCCATCTCGGGCATCTGCAGGTCGGTGAGAACGAGGCCGTACCGGCCCGTGCGCCAAGCAGTGAGACCGCTATGTCCGTTGTTGTGCAGCTCGGCGGTGTAGCCGAGCACGCGGAGCTGTTTCTCGATCACGCGCTGCGCGATCGGGTGATCCTCGCAGACGAGGATGAGTCGGCGTTCGGACACCGCCTCCTCGACGGTCGCGGACTCCGGGCCCGGCGACGTGCGGTGCTCGGCGGTGGCGTTGGGCAGGTCGGGCTGGTCGCGGCCGCATGCGATGGCGACCGCGCGCAGGAAGGTGCTGCGCCGCGCGTGCGGCGCGAGCGTGACCCCGCCGTCGCCGCGGACCTCGGGCCGGAGACTGCCGGCGTCGAGCAGGCGTACCACCTGAGTGCGTCCACTGCCGCCCGCCGCGAGTCGCGCCCGCAACGCGTGCTGCACTTCGCGCGGGACGTCGGGACCGGTGACGATCACGTCGGCGCTCGTTCCTTCCGGGACGACGGTGACGTTCTCCGACGGTACCATGAGCACCGCGGCGCCGCGGCCTTCGAGGAGGGTCGCGAGGAATCGCGCGTCGATCTCGGTGTCGTGTAGCACCGCGATGCGCAACCCGGAGAGCGAGATCCGCGCCTCTGAGGTCTCCTCATGCAGGCGCTCGAATGCGATACGCACCTGCACGGACGTGCCCACGCCCGGCAGGCTGCGCAGCTCGACGGTGCCGTCCATGAGGTCGACGATGCGGCGCACGAGCGCGAGCCCCAGACCGGTGCCACCCACCTGTGTCGTGATCTCGTGCTCCCCGCGCTCGAACGGTGCGAAGAGACGTGGCTGCACGTCGTACGGGATGCCGGGGCCGGTGTCGGTGACCTCGAACAGCAGCACGCGCTCGGACTCGTTGACGGATTCCTGGGTCACCGCGAGCCGCACCGTGCCGCGCCCCGTGAACTTGACGGCATTGGACACGAGGTTGCCGAGCACCTGACGCAGACGCACGGCGTCGCCCATGACGAGCTCGCCGACGCGCGGGTCGACGGTCGCGCGCAGACGAACGCCCTTCTCCTCGGCTGCCGTGGCGTAGAGGCCCGCCGTGGCTTCGATCACGTCGTCGACCGACATCGGCCTGCGTTCGACGGTCATCTTCCCCGCCTCGATGCGCGAGAAGTCGAGTACGTCGTCGAGGATGCGGCGAAGCGTGCGCGCCGAGTCCGAGACGGTCGCGAGCTGCGCGCGCTGGTCTGCGTCGAGCACCGTGCGCGCGAGCACCTCGATCATGCCGCTGATGCCCGTCATGGGCGTACGGATCTCATGCGACATGGTCGCGAGGAAGACCGACTTCGCGCGTGTCGCGGTCTCGGCCTCTTCCTTGGCCCGGCGGAGTTCACCCGCTTCCTTGCGCTGCTGCGTGACGTCGGTGATGTGCACGGTGAAGGCGGCGAGGCACCCAGCGAGCCGGTGCGAGACCGCCTCTTCGCGGAGCCAGCGCAGCCCGCGCCCAGGATGCGTGACGCGGTACTCCACCGCATAGCCCGCGTCGCTCGCGACCGCCTGCTGACGGGCGCGACGCACTGCATCCACGTCCTCGGAGAGCTGCACCTGCTCGAACGCATGCAGTCCTCCATACAGGTCGGAGGCACCAATACCAGCGATCTCGGGCAGTCGATTGCCCACGAAGGCGACCTCCTGACGGCCGTCCGCGGTGACGCGCCACTGGATCACCGCGCCCGGCACGCCATCGGCAAGCTCGATCAGGCGGCGATGCGCCTCGGCGAGGAGCTCCGAGTGCACGCGCCCCTCGGTCACGTCGCGCCACGAGCCCACGAGTTCGACCGCGCTGCCGACGCGACCCGCGCGCGCTTCGACGCGCACCCAGCGATACTCGTCGTGGCGGCGCACGCGGAACTCGAGTTGCCACGGGGCGCATTCCACGAGCGCGCGTTCGCACTCGGCGCGCACCGCGGCGCGCTCATCAGCGACCACGGTCTCGAACACATGCTCCCAATCGGCGGCGATGGCGACCGCAGGAACGCCGAGCACGGCGATCGCACTGCGGCTCACGAACTCGACCTTCATCACACCGCTCTCGCTGCGGACGACCTTGAACATCGCGAGTCCGGGAACGCCGTCGGCGATGTCGCGCATGAGCGATTCCGCGGCCGCGAGATCATTCACCGCCTGCTCCGCGGGTGCGAGCACGCGGTGCCGTACGATCCAGAGCAGCGCGCCCAATGCGGCCGCAACGCCGAAGATGAGCAGCAGCTCCCAGGCGATGCGTTGCATCGTGGCCGCAAGGACGCCTGCGGCCGGCACCGCAACGACCGCCGAGAAGCGCGTTCCCTCGACCGGAAGACTGAGCGCGAACCAGGCGCCTATGCGCGTGAAGCGCCCGCCGAGTGTGGGGATCGCCTGCGCGACCTCGACCGGCAGTGTGCTGAGCGTGGTGACTTCGTCCTCCGATCGTGACGCGGTGCCGGTCACGTCACCATCGGGGCCGACCAGACTCGTGAAGACAGGCACGGGCGAGCGGGCGGCAGCGAGGCGAAGCACGTAGGCGCGCACAGGCACGGTGACGCTCACCGTCGCATCTGCACCGGAAGAACCAAGCGAAGCCGATCGGTCGAGGCGAAGCACGAGCGCAC
Source organism: Gemmatimonadota bacterium (assembly GCA_031418115.1). Classification (GTDB taxonomy): domain Bacteria; phylum Gemmatimonadota; class Gemmatimonadetes; order Gemmatimonadales; family Gemmatimonadaceae; genus Pseudogemmatithrix. Next base: position 9,258 of record JANOWT010000021.1, on the reverse strand, counting down.
CCGAAGCCGGATCGCGCGCGACCCAGAGCTCAGCGGGTGACTGCCCCGATGCCTCCGGAGGGGCGCCCAGGACTTCGCGGTCGAACCAACTGGAGAGGTCCGCGTCGCGCTGACGCACGCGAAGTTGTGCGGCGCCGACGTACGGCACGCGCGAGACGACCTGCGCCTGCCGCACCGCCAAGTACACGGCTTCCAACTCCGGCTCTGCTTCGGTCGCGACTCGCTGCGCGGGCAACGTGCCGAGGAGACGCGCGACCGCGTCCGACTGGCCAGCGAGACCGTCGGCTGCCTTGAGCGCGAGCACTCCACCGACCGCGAGACGCGTGATCGCGTCCGTGACGACGAGCTCTGCCGCGTCAGATGCCGTCTGGCGTTCCACACGGAGTCCGCCGCCGGCGGCCGACAGCCCGGTCTCCTGCGTCTGCGCGACGGCAGCGATGCGCACCGCGATCGCCGCTTGCTGCGACGCCAACGCGGTGGCGCTCTGCGCGCGCGAGATGAGCGCCGTCTCTTCAATGGATGCGAGCAGTGACGCCTGCTCGCGCCAGCCGAGCGCCAGCGCGAGCACAATGAGGCTCAGGGCCGCGCTGGCGACGAGCAGACGCATGAGGCGCTCGCGGCCGACCACAGCCGCCTCAGCGGTCTGCGAGAGCGCCGTCGGCATCAGCCCTCCGCCGGGCCGTTCCGCTGTGCCCAGGTGAGCAGGTCGTCACCATTCATGGGCTTGGCGATCACGAAGCCCTGCGCGTACGGACATTCGAGCGCGTCGAGCAGCACGAGGTCCTCTTGCGTCTCCACGCCTTCGGCGACGGCTGAGAGCGAGAGGCCCGACGCCAGCTCCAGTAGCGATCCGAGCACGGCGGTCGCCTTGGGATCGCGTGAGGCACCGTGCACGAAGCGACGGTCGATCTTCACTTCGGTGACGGGCATCGTCTTGAGCATCTCCATGGAGGCGTAGCCCGTGCCGTAGTCGTCGAGCGAGAGCCCGAAGCCTGCCATGCGCAGCCGCGCCAGCGTCTCGATCGCGAGCGCGCGTTCGCGGCTGACGGTCGTCTCGGTCACTTCGATGATCAGTGCGGCCGGCTCGACTCCGATGCTCCGCACGAGCTTCACGAGCCGGTCGGCGAGACCCGGGTCGGCGAGCGCGCCACCCGGCAGGTTCACGGAGACCGCGGTCTTGAGCCCCACGCGCTCCCACTTGCGCACCCAGGTGATCGCCTGCGTGAGCATGCTCTGGCTGAGCGAGTCCATGAGCGGCAACGTCTCGATCACCGGAATGAACGCCCCCGGTCCGATCACTCCGCGAGAGGGGTGGATCCACCGGGCGAGGGCCTCGACGCCGGCGAGGCGGCCCGAGTGCACCTCGATCTTCGGCTGGAACCAGGGAATGATCTCGCCGTTCGTGATCGCCTCGCCGATCTGCTCTGGCGAATACGCGTCGGCGGGCGCCTTGCCGCGCGGTGCGGGCCGCTCGCGACCCGTCTCTTCAGTGCGAACCTGGTGGAGGAATCCACGCAACGAGTCGAGCGAGACCGGTTTGGGCATGGCCCCGAGCACATTCAGACCGTACATCTTGGCCATCTCGTCGACTGAGCGGAGCACCGAGGCGTCGTGCGCACTCGTGATCACGACGCGTGGCGTCGTCGCTTCTTGCGAGAGCATCCGCAGGAACGTCACACCGTCCATGCCCGGCGTCTCGAGATCGGCGATCACGAGGTCGGGGGCGCCTCGGCGAGCCGCATCGAGGGCTTCGTCGCCGTTGCACGTCTCTACCACCGAGACGTTGCCGAGGCCGAGGAGCAGCCGGCCCAGCATGCGACGCTGGAACGGATGATCCTCAAGGATCAACACCGTGAGGTGGCGTGCGTCGCCCTCTGCGTTCCCGTTGGGCACGCGAGCCGCAGAGGGCCGGCTCCGCTCAGCGGAACGCGACACATCGCGCCCTGGGGTGGGCGAGTGGAGATCGGGACTGATCGTGATACCGCCTCCCGGACGGTGGAGTCTGTTCTGTCTCCAACGAGTATCGGCGGGCCTCACCGGAACTGGAGTAGGAGCCGGAGCTTCCCCGGTCCGGCGCGGACGGCATATTCCTTTCGTGTCGAACTCCGCACTCTTCCCCCTCGCGGACGCCCAAGGGCAACCGCTGCCGAACGAACCCCTCGGATCGGCCACGCGGCCCACGGCGATCGTGGACGGGAGTGGCAAGGTACGGGCGGTGAGCGGGGGCTTCACGACGGCACTGCGGATCCGGCGCGACGAGGTCTTCGCCCACCCGTTACCTCTGGCTGTCCGCGTGGAGGATCGCCCCGCGCTCGCGCACGCGATCGCCGCGGTCGCGTCGGGCGACTGGCCGGGCTGCTCACTGGAAGCGCGGTTCCTGCAGTATGGGCGGGCGGACCGCGCGGTGCGGCTCGTGGTGGAGCCCGACGGCGCGCAGCGCGTGCGCATTCACGCGACCGACCTCAGCGCCGAGCGCGACGCGACGCGGTCGCTCCGACAATACCAGGACGGGTTGCGCGCGCTCACCGCGCATGCGCTCGACATCTGGGCGCTGCTCGATCAGCAAGGCACGATGCTCTCCATGAGCGAATCGGTCACGGTCCATCTCGGCTGGACGCCGAGCGAGCTCGAAGGGCGACTGCTCGCGGAGTTTATCCACCCCGACGACATCGGGTTGGTCAGTACGGTGCTGGGGGAGCTGATTTATGAACCGACCGCGGTACGCAGTCTGGTGATCCGCGCCCGGCACCGGGACGGCGGCTGGCGCACACTGGAATCGACCACGTCGGGATTCAACCCGGCTGTGCTGGGCAACGCCTTCTTCGTGGTGAACGCCCGCGACGTGACCACGCGCGAGCGCACCGAGGCGGCGCTGCGCGAGGTCGAGTATCGGTTCGGCCAGCTCGTTGAGCAGGCGCGAACGGGGATCGTGGTGGTCCAGGGTGCGCGGGTCGTCTACGCCAATCCCCGGTTCGCTCAGCTGGTCGGCCTGAGCGCCGATCGCCTCGCCGACCGGCCGCGTGTCTTCACCCTGATCGACCGACAGTCTATCCGGTCGCTGCGCGGACTGCGTACCGAACTCGCGACAGGCACACAACAGGCGACTCGGCTCCAGTTGCGCCGACAGGACGGTGCGACCGAGTCCATTGACGTCGACGTGGCGACGAGCCTCGTCGACTTCGCCGGTCACCCTGCCCTGCTCTGCACCGTGACCGACATGACGGAGGCCCGCGCGTTGCAGGTGCGCGTGGCCGAGACCGAGAAGGTCGAGGCGATCGGACTGCTCGCCGGCGGCGTGGCGCACGACTTCAACAACATGCTCACCGGGATACTCGCCTGGGTGGACATCGCGGCGGACGAACTCGGGAGCGCGAACCCGGTCGCGCAGGCACTCGACGAGATCCGCTCCGCCGCCGAGCGCGGCGCCGAACTCACGCGACAGTTGCTCGCGTTCGGCCGGCGGCAACTGCTCGAACCTCGGCCGCTCGACCTCGGCGAGGTCGCGGTGCGGCTCAAGCGGTGGATGGACCGCGTGCTCGGTCCTGATCACCGACTCGAGGTGATGGTCTCCGATGCACCGTGGATGATCGAGGCGGACCGGTCGCAGATCGAGCGTGCGCTCACCGCCCTGATCATGAATGCCCGCGACGCGATGTTGACGGGCGGCACGATCCTCGTGGAGGTGCACAACGAGGTCCTGAGCGCGGACCAGGCGACGGCGATCGGGCCGCTCACACCCGGCGAACACGTGGTGGTCGTGGTGCGGGACACCGGCACCGGCATGGACGACGCCACGCGGCGAAGGATCTTCGAGCCCTTCTTCACGACCAAACCGCAGGGCAGCGGCTCCGGCCTCGGCCTGCCGGCGGTACTGGGCACCGTGCTGCAGTCGGGGGGAGCGATCGCCGTTCGCAGTGCGGTGGGTGAGGGCAGTCAGTTCCGCTGCTATTTCCCGCGCCGCGCAGCGGATCCAATGCTCGCGACCCGCACGCGAGCCGACAGTGGCGCCTCGTCCCGGCCCTCGCGCCGCATCCTGGTCATTGAGGACGATCCGCAGTTGGGCAAGATCCTCCGCCGACTGCTGCAGGAGGGCGGGCATCAGGTGCGACTCGCGACGAGCCCGGCTGAGGCGGAGGCGTTGGCCGCAACGGAACGTGCTGATCTGCTCGTCTGCGATGTCGGCCTGCCGGGTCGGCGCGGCTCGTCGCTCGCCGGCGCGCTGCGTGCGCGCGGTGCCGCGGGCGGCACGGTGCTGATCTCGGGGCGCCAGATCACGCCGAGTGAGGAAGCGGAGGCGGGTGCCAACACGCTCGTGCTACACAAGCCGTTCCGACCGCAGCATCTGCTCGACGCCGTCGACGAAGTCGCGCGCAGCATCGTGACCGTTGCTGAGCCTGTCAGCGAACCTCACAGACATTCGACTCGCGACGCTCGAGGAACGTGACCGGACGGATCGTGCGTGGCACGCGCACGACATCCACCGGCGAGACCACTTCGTTGAGACAACCGCAGCCCGCGCCGCGATGCCGCTCGCGCACGAGGGCGTAGATCCGCCGCTCGTCATCGCGGTAGATCGTGTCGATATTGATCAGTGAACCCATGCACGGCTGCTCCCCCATTCCTGCCACGAGCAGCATCTCGCGTGTGAAGTCCACGGCCGGCGGCTCGGCGCTCGCGTTGGGCCCGGCGATGCGCGACCAGACCGCGCGCCAGTCGGCGCTGTCCTGCACGGTGAGACGCACCGAGTTGGTCAGGTGGCTCTTCGCGTCGCGGAAGGCATGATCCACCGACTGATACGGCTCGAGGCGCAGCGCCGCGGCGCGCGCACGCGCCTCGCGTTCCGATATCGTGGGCGCGTTACCGCGCACGTCGGGGCCGGTGTCCGTGGAGGTGCGACGGCAGGAGATCGCGCCCACCGCGACCACGGAGACGAAGAGCAGGACGGAGCGGACGGTGAGGCGCATGGAGGGATCCGGTGAGGGTCAGCGCGATGCGTGCGCGACGGCCAGTCGCGCCGAGAAACGGGCGGTGACACCGGCGGCGATCCGCTCGAGCGGCAGGATCTCTTGCGCGGCATCGAGCAACACGGCCTCACGCGGCATGCCATAGACGACGCACGTCGCTTCGTCCTGCGCGATCGTCCACGCGCCCGCCTCGGCCAGCGCGAGCATGCCGCGTCCTCCGTCCACGCCCATGCCGGTGAGGAGCACACCCACGGTCGTGTCACCAGCGCAGTCGGCAATCGAGTCGAACAACACGTCGACCGCCGGACGCTGATGATGCACCATTGGTCCGTCCTTGAGGTGCACCATGAAGCCGTCGCCCGCGCGGCGCACCTGCATGTGGCGTCCACCTGGTGCGATGTACGCGGTGCCGTCCCGGATCACGTCGCCCTCCTCGGCTTCGCGCACACGCATGGCGCAGAGGCCGTCGAGTCGGTTGGCGAACGCCTTGGTGAAGAGTGGCGGCATATGCTGCACGATCAGGGTCCCCGGCGTGTTCGCCGCGAGACCCGAGAGCACCGTCTCGATCGCCGGCGGACCACCGGTGGAGGCGCCGATCGCGAGGAGCCGGCGCGAGACAGGGCCGTCGACACTTGCACGGCTCGTCGGCACCGGCGGCACGATCCTGCGGCGCGGTGCACGCAACCGGTGCTCGGGGATCAGCGCCGCGGCGCGCACCGAGCGGATCAGCAGGCGCTCCACGTCGGGTACGGACATCGACCCCTCGGGCTTGGGCACGACGTCGATCGCCCCGAGCGAGAGGGCGCGCATCGCGTTGGCGCTGCTCGCCTGCGCGACCGAGCTCACGACGATCACGCGCATCGGCTTGGCCTTCATCAACTTCTCGAGGAAGGTGAGGCCGTCCATGCGCGGCATCTCGATGTCGAGCGTGAGCACATCGGGGGCGAGCTCGACGATCCGCTCGCGCGCCTCGAAGGGGTCGCGCGCGGTGCCCACGACTTCGACGTCGGGGAACCGGCCGAGCGCCTCGGAGAGCAGACGACGTACGAGTGCGGAGTCGTCGACGATCAGGACGCGGGTGCGCGGCGCGGGAATCACGGGACGAGCTTCCGCGTCGCGCCATCGGCTCGGATCTCGACCGACCCGCTCGCCACCGCGAGCGTCATGGTGCGCGCGCAGTTGGTGCCGCCCACTTCCTGTGCCACCAGGCGCAATCCGGCGGCGGACATCCAGGCCTCGAGCGCGCGGAAGTTGCGTTCGCCGATCTGGAAGTGGTCCTTGCCCGACATGCTCGCCGACGCACCGCCCGCGACCGCGATGCGAATGCGATTGCGACTCGCGCCCGTGCGGGTCATCTCGTCCAGGAGAGCGGGCATGCCGGTGTCGACGAACATCCCCGGCTGCTTCTGCGCCTTGGCCTTGTCGATGCTCGAGTCAGGCAGCATGACATGCACCAACCCTCCCACCTTGGAGACCGGGTCGTACATGGTGATGCCGAGGCAGCTGCCGAGCGCGTAGGTGACGATCTCGTCACCGGCCGCCGTCGCGACGTGCAGACCGGCGATGCCGACGCACTTGCGGCCCGCGACCGAGAGTCTGTGGACCGCGCTCATGCAGCGCTCCCAGGCTTGCGATAGACGGCGGGTTGCAACTGCTCGAGCCCGTGTGCGAAGCCCGAGAGACTCTCGGCGTGGCCGACGCAGAGTATCCCGCCGGGCGGCAGCAGTGCGGCGAAGCGATCGACGAGCCGGGCCTGCGTCTCTCGGTCGAAGTAGATCATCACGTTGCGGCAGAGGATCACGTCGAACGGCCCCTTCATGGGCCATGCCTCGATCAGGTTGAGCCGCGCGAACCTGACCATGTCGCGCACCTCGCGCTTCACCGTCCAGGCCTCGGAGTCGCCGGGCTGCCGGTCGAGATGCTTGCGCAGGACCTCGGACGAGAGACCCTGCAGCTGCGTGCCGCTGTAGCGTGCGGCGCGTGCCGTCGCCAGGATGCGGCTGGAGATGTCGGTCGCGAGGATCCGCGTGCGGCGCTGCGCCTCCACCGGCAGATGGTCACGCACGACCATCGCCATGGTGTAGGGCTCCTCGCCCGACGAGCAGGCGGCGCTCCAGATGCGGATCTCGTGCGCGCTCGTGGCGAGCCGCGGGAAGACGACGTCGGTCAGGAAGTCGAAGTGCGCCGACTCGCGGAAGAAGTTCGTCTTGTTGGTCGTCAGGACGTCGATGAAGTGCGGGAGTTCATCTGGCAACTGCTCCGCGACCATGGCATCGATGTACGACGCGAGCGACGGCATGCCGGCGGCACGCACGCGGTGCCCCAGCCGCGAGACCACCAGCGCCTCTTTCCCCTCGCGGAGGCGGATGCCGCACAGATCATACAGATACTCGGCGACCGCGGTGTAGCGGGCCGCCGAGAGCTGCATGTCGGGTCCCGCGGCGAGCGCGGGGCTTGGCGAGGTCATCGGTCAGGTCGCTGGGCGTGATGGAGCCTTCCGGCCGCGGCGGCCGGAAGGAGGCGTCAGAGCGCCGACGAGATCGCGTCGAGCGAGAGCACGCGGTCCGCGTCGAGGAGCATGCGGACCTTTCCGTCGGAGTTCGACACACCGAGCAGGCACGAGACGTCGACGTCGCTGCCGAACGACGGCGGCGGCTCGATCTCACTCTCGGCGACCATCCGCACCTCGGAGACCGCGTCGACCGCGATGCCCACGAGGAGCCCCTTCACGTTGAGCACGATGATGCACGTCTCGGGCGCGTCGGTCGGCGGCATGCTGAAGCGACGGCGAAGATCGACGATCGGGATCACCTTGCCGCGGAGATTCACCACACCGCGGATGCAGTCGTGGCTGTGTGGCACGGGCGTCACCGCCATCATGCCGATGATCTCGTGGACCGTGAGGATCTCGAACCCATACTCCTCGCCCGCGAGGACGAAGGTCAGGTACTTCCCGCCCAGGGAGCGGGTCGTCGAGGAGAACTCAGCGACGGGAGCGGACATGGCGGACTCGGTGACAGGTGTGAATGAAGAGGGAGCACTTCGAGTATCGGCCGATCACGCGATTCCCCGAGGGGTCAGGCGGCCTGCGTCGCGACGACCGTGCGGCTCGCGACGACGAGCTCGTCGACGTCGAGGATCAACCCCACGCGCCCATCGCCGAGGATCGCGCCACCGGTGAGCCCGCGCACGCGTCCGATCGCTTCGCCGAGCGGCTTGGCCACGACCTGCTGCTGACCGAGCAGCTCGTCGACGAGGATCGCGACGCGGTTGTGGCCGTCGCCGACCACCATGAGGATGCCCTCGATGATCCGTTCCTGCGCGCCATACACGCGCAGCGCGCGGTGGAGTCGGAGCAGAGGGAGGACCTCGCCACCGTGCTGGACCATCTCACCCTTGCCCTGCACCGTGTTCACGGCGCTCGGCTCGGGACGGAAGCAGCGGCGGATCTGTGCGGTGGGGATGATGAAGCGCTCGACGCCCACACGCACGATCATGCCGTCGGTGATGGCGAGCGTGAGCGGCAGCTCGATCGTGAAGGTCGAGCCCTGCCCTGGCTTGGACTCGATCAGCGTGCGGCCGCGCATCGCCATCAGGTTGCGGCGCACCACGTCCATGCCGACGCCACGTCCGGAGACCTCGGTGACCGCCTCGGCGGTCGAGAAGCCCGGTGCGAAGATCAGCTCGAACACCTCGGAGTCGGTCATCCCGTCGCCGGTGGCGATGATGCCCTTCTCCACCGCCTTGGCGACGATCTTCTCGCGCTGCAGTCCGCGGCCGTCGTCGCGCAACTTCACGAGCACGCGGTCGCCCGCCTGGCTCGCCTCGAGGCGCACCACGCCCATCGCCGGCTTTCCGGTCTTGAGCCGTTCCGATGGCGTCTCGATCCCGTGGTCCACCGCATTACGCACCATGTGCAGCAGCGGATCGGCCAACAGGTCGACGAGCGTGCGGTCCACTTCAGTCTCCTCACCGGTCACTTCGAACGTGATCTGCTTGCCGCTGCGGTTCGCGAGATCGCGCACCACGCGGGTGAGCTTGGTGATCGCGCCCTTGAGCGGCACCATGCGCAGGCCGAGCGAGAGGTCCTGGAGCTCGCGGACGATCTTGTCGGCGTGCCGGGCCTTTTGCGCGAGGTCGTGGTGCGATGCATCGCGGACGATGCGGTCCTGCAACAGGATCGTATTCGCGATCACCAACTCGCCGACCATCTCCACGAGGCGGTCGAGCTTGTCGGTGCGGACCTTGACCATCGGGTCGGTCGTGGGGGCCGCGGTGATCGCGGCGGCCGGTG
>JANOWT010000020.1:0-3505 GCA_031418115.1 Gemmatimonadota bacterium | reverse complement strand
TCGGAGACTCGCGATGCATTCGCGTGGTTCGCTCCTCCTCGCTCTTCTGATGACCGCCGCGACGACCGTTGGCGCGCAGGCGCCCGGCCGCGTCCAGGTCGAATCCTTCACGTTGCCCAACGGCCTTCGTGTGCACCTCGTAGAGGATCACTCGGCGCAGGTCGTCGCCGTGAACGTCTGGTACGACGTCGGCTCGCGTAACGAGCGCGCCGGCCGCACCGGCTTCGCGCACCTGTTCGAGCACATCATGTTCCAGGGGTCGGCCAACGTGAAGAAGGCCGAGCATGGGCAGTTCATCGAGCGCGCCGGGGGCCAGCTCAACGGCTCCACGCAGCCCGATCGCACCAACTACTACAACGAGGTGCCGAGCAACCGACTCAACCTCGCGCTCTGGCTCGAGGCCGACCGTATGCGCTCGCTCGCGGTGAACGCCGAGAACCTCAAGAACCAGCAGGAGGCGGTGAAGGAGGAGCGGCGGCTGCGCTTCGACAACGCGCCCTACACGGCGGCGTTCGTCGACTCGCTGCCCACATTGTTCGACCGCAGCAGTTGCTTCGCGTACGCGCACTCGATCATCGGCTCCATGGATGATCTCAATGCCGCGACCGTCGCGGACGTGAAGGCCTTCTTCGACCTCTACTACGCGCCCAACAATGCGATCCTCGTGATCGTCGGCGACTTCCAGCCGGCACAGGCGCGCCGGCTTGTGACGGAATACTTCGGTGGCGTCGCGCGCGGTGCCACACCGCCTGCGGTCAACTGCGCCCCACAGGCCGCCACCGGTCGTGAGGTCGTCCGTCGCATTCCTGATCGTAACGCCAACCTCCCGGCGATCCTCACCGCGTACCGCTCGGTGCCGCCCTCGCACGCGGACTTCCCGGCGCTCGAACTGCTCTCGACGATCATCGGCGGTGGCGAGAGCTCGCGCCTCAACCGCACGCTCGTGCGCGACGCGAAGGTCGCGGTCGCAGCGCAGTCGCTCTTCAATCCGTTCGGGCCCATGCGCGGGACCGGCATCTTCGGCGCACTGGTGATCGCCAATCAGGGGGTCGATGTCGACACGCTCCGCGTGCGCTTCGCCCGCGAGATGACCACCATCGCACAGGGCATCACGGCCGAGGAGCTCACCAAGGCGAAGAACTCCTGGCGCTCATCCACGATCTTCGGCCGACAGACGGCCATCGCGACATCGGAAGCGGTGCACTATGCCGCGATGTTCCTCGGGTCGCCCGAGGCGATCAACTCCGACGCCGCTCGCTACGAGGCGGTGACGCTCGCCGACCTTCGCCGCGTGGCCGCGACCTATCTGCGTCCCGACAACTCGCTCACGCTCGTGATCGTTCCGGAGGCCAAGTGATGACCGCTCTTATCGCATCGACCGAGAACCGCTCCTCGTCGGCCGCGCGCCTCGTGCGCGCCACGACTCTCTTTCGCGCCGCGACCCTCCTTCGGGCCACGACCCTGCCTGTGCTGGCGGCCGTGGCCTCTCTGGTCGCCGTCGCTCCGCTCTCTACACCGCTCACCTCGTCGCTCGGGGCGCAGTTCCCCACGCGCCCGCCCGCGCCCATGCCGCTGCAGCCGGCGCAGTTCCCGCCATTCGCGGAGACCGTGCTCGCCAATGGCATGCGTGTGCTCGTCGTCTCCAATGCCAAGCAGCCGGTGCTCTCGTTGACGCTCGCCGTGCCCGGCGGCTCCTTCTACGATGCGGCCGGAAGGTCGGGTACTTCCGAGATGGTCGCGGGGTTGCTCACCAAGGGCGCCGGCGCGCGCACGGCCGAGCAGCTCTCGGCCACCATCGAAGGCGTAGGCGGCTCGCTGAACGCATCGGCCGGTCCGGACTTCCTCACCGTGAGCGCGGCGGTGCTGAACAACGATCGCCGGCTCGCCTTCGAACTCCTCGCCGACGCCGCACTCCGTCCGACGTTCCCCGCGACCGAGATCGAACTGCTGCGCAAGCAGACGCTCACGTCGCTCGCGCTCGCCAAGTCGCAGCCCGCGTCGATCGCCGGTCAGGCCTTCGCCAAGGGACTCTACGGTGATCATCCCTACGGCCGCGCCGCTGACGAGACCAGCGTGGCCGCGATCACCCGCGAAGATCTCGCGGCGTTCCATGGCCAACGCATGCGGCCGAGTCAGGCGCTGCTCGTGATCGCCGGCGCGATCGATACGATGGAGGCGCGCCAGCTCGCCGAGGAGACCTTCGGTGCGTGGGGTGGCGTCGCGGCGGGTGCACCGGTCACGCGCGCCGCACCGCAGCGTGCACGCACGGAGATCGTGCTCGTGCATCGCGCCGGTTCGGTGCAGTCGAACATCATCGTCGGCAACACCACGTGGATGGCGACCGACACTCGCGGCTACGCGCTCACGCTCGCCAATCAGGTGGTCGGCGGCGCGAGTGACTCGCGTCTCTTCCAGATCCTGCGCGAACAGAAGGGGTGGACCTACGGGGCCTACTCGAGCGTCGCGCGCCGCAAGGGACTTGGCACGTTCAGTGCCACCGCCGAAGTGCGCACCGAAGTGACCGACAGCGCGCTCGTGGAACTGCTCGCGCAGTTGCGTCGCGCCGGCGGCACGCCCTTCCCGGCGGACGAGTTCGAGCGACAGAAGCAGACGCTCGTGGGCCGTTTCCCGCTGCAGGTCGAGACGGCGGACGCGGTGGCGGCACAGGTCGCCAACGCGCGGCTCCTGGGCCTCGCCACCGATTATGTGCAGACGTATCGCCAGCGCCTCGCGGCGGTGACCGCGGAGCAGGCGCAGGCAGCGGCACGCATGGGCATGCGCGTCGATGGTGCGCTCATCGTGGTCGTCGGCGACGCGACGAAGATCCTCGACCGTCTGCGCGCGATCGCGCCGGTGACCATGGTCGACGTGGACGGCAAGCCGATGACCGCCGAGGACCTCGCGCCCAAGGTCGTCGCGCTCGCGATCGACCGTGCGCGGATCACGGCGGCGTCCGATTCGTTCGCGGTGCTCGTGCAGGGGCAGAACTTCGGGTATCAGGTCTCGTCGCTCGAGCGCGACGGCGACGGATGGGTCTACAAGGAGCGGTCGCAACTCGCGACGGTGATCCAGCAGACCACCGAGGTGCGGTTCGGGGCGGACCTCGCTATGCGCGGCGCCGTGCAGACCGGGAAGTTCCAGGGTGCCGATCTCCGGCTCACTGTGCGCTATGCCGACGGCAAGGCGAGCGGGGAAGGCGTGACGCCAGGTGCTCAGGGCCTGCAGCCGGTGAACTACACGGGAGTCGAGGTCCCGCCGGGCACGATCGACGACAACGCGATCCAGGGGCTGCTGCCGTTCTTCCAGTGGGGGCCCGGCGTGACGGTGAACGTCTCGATCCTCGCGTCCGGCAAGGGCACGGTGCGCATGAACACGTATCAGGTCACGGGCGAGGAGACGATCACCGTCCCGCTCGGCACAGTGGAGACCTACCGTGTGGCGTTCACTGGCGGTGATGCGCCCGGCACGTACTGGATCGAGAAGGCCGCGCCGCACCGGGTCATGA
>JANOWT010000019.1:0-4062 GCA_031418115.1 Gemmatimonadota bacterium | reverse complement strand
CGCGCTTCGCGCCCGCACCGACCGGCTACCTGCACCTCGGCCACGCGGCGAACGCGGTCTGGGTATGGGGCATCGCGCGCGCATTCGCCGGACGCGTGCTGTTGCGCGTGGAGGATCACGACCGCGGCCGCTGTCGCCGCGCGTACGAGACGGCGCTGCTCGATGATCTCGACTGGCTCGGCCTCGTCCCCGATGGCGTGGGTACGGCCACGCTGCGGGCCGGACCGTCGCCGCAGCGGCAGAGTGACAACACGGCGCGGTACATCGCGCGGCTCGACGAGCTCGAGGCGAGTGGCGTCGCGTTTCCGTGTCTCTGCTCACGCGCAGAGATCGCGCGTGCGTCGGGGGTCAACGTCCCCCATGACATCGAGCTCCGCTACCCTGGCACCTGTCGCGACCACGGAGTGGATCCGGCGACCACGCCCGCACGACGTGTCGTGATGGCGCCAGGCACCACCGAGCACTTCGACGATCTCCGTCTGGGTCCGCAATCGCAGGACCCCGACCTCCAGTGCGGCGACCTCCTCGCACGCGACCGCCATGGGAACTGGACCTATCAGTTCGCCGTCGTCGTCGACGATCTGGAGCAGGGCGTCGGTCTCGTGATCAGAGGTGAGGATCTGCTCGCCTCCACCGGCCGACAACTGCGGCTCGGGCGGTTGCTCGGGCGAAACGAGCCGCCGCGATTCCTGCACCACCCGCTGCTGCGGCACCCTGACGGTCGCAAGCTCAGCAAGTCGGCGCACGACACCGGCCTCCGCGAGTTGCGCGCGGCCGGCCGTTCACGCGATGACGTGCTCGGGCTCGCCGCACACCTGAGCGGCCTCATCGCGGTCGCACGGCCGATCACACCGAATGCGCTCGGGGACCTGTTCGCCGGCGCCCGAAACGTGGATATTCCGCTCCGATGAGAACCCTCGCACTCCGCCTTCGTTGACGCCAACGCTGCTCGCGCTGCTGGTCTTCCTGGTCCTGCAGCTGGGGATCGGCGTCTGGATCTCGAAGCGCATCAACACCGAGGCCGACTACCTCGTCGGCGGCCGACAGCTCGGCTACGTGCTCGCGACCTTCTCGATCTTCGCGACCTGGTTCGGCGCCGAGACGGTGATCGGCTCGTCGGCGTCGATCTACGGCGAAGGGATCACGCTCGCGTCGGCGGAGCCGTTCGGGTATGGGCTCTGCCTGATCCTCATGGGCGCTTTTCTCGCAAAGCCGCTGTGGGATCGCAAGCTCACGACGCTCGCGGACCTCTTCCGGATGCGATTCGGCACCGGCGTCGAGCGCCTCGCTGCGGTGCTGTTGATCCCGAGTTCAGTGCTCTGGGCGGCTGCGCAAGTGCGCGCGTTCGGCCAGGTGATCGCGTCCACGAGCACCATCGACGTGAACATGGCGATCGCGCTGGCTGCGTTCTTCACGGTGGGATACACTGCGTTCGGCGGCCTCCTCGCCGACGCCGTCACGGACGTGCTGCAGGGCATCATCCTCTCGATCGGTCTCATCGCGATGCTCGTCGCTGTGATCTACAAGGTGGGCGGCCCAGGCGAAGCGATGCACATCATCACTGCGGCTGACAAGATCAATCTCGCGCCTTCGGCGGCAGGTCCGTGGTTGGAGACGGTCGAGGCCTGGGCGATCCCCGTCTTCGGATCGCTCGCGGCGACCGAGGTGATCAGTCGCGTGATCGCGACGCGCACGCGCACGGTCGCGCAGCGTTCGGCATTCGCTGCCGGAGGGCTCTACATCGCGATCGGCAGCATCCCCGTGGTGATCGCTCTTCTCGGGACGCACCTCGTGGGCACGATCGCCGACCCGGAGCAACTGCTCCCGACGATCGCCCGCGATTCGCTCCCGCCGATCTTCTTCGCGATCTTCGTCGGCGGACTGGTCTCGGCGATCCTCTCTACCGTGGACTCCACTCTGCTCGTCGCGTCGGGTCTGCTCTCGCACAACCTCATCGTGCCGATCGTACGCATCACCGATGAAGCGACTAAGGTGAAGATCGCGCGGTACGGCGTGGTCGCGTTCGGGCTCGTTGCTTATACACTCGCGTTGAATGCTGACGGAGTCTTCGCCCTCGTCGAACAAGCCTCGGCGTTCGGCAGCGCCGGACTGCTCGTCACCGTGCTCTTCGCCCTCTTCACGCCCTGGGGATCGGCGCGCACCGCGTCGATGACGTTGATCGGTGGCATCGCCGTCTACACGGTCGCGACCATGGCCGGAATCACCGCGCCGTACCTCGCTTCGCTCGGCTCATCACTCGCTCTCTGGGGGATCGGATGCGCGATGGACTCCGCAGCGTCCTGATCGGCGCCGCATTCCTGATGGCCACCTCGGCCATCGGGCCGGGCTTCCTCACACAGACCGCGGTCTTCACCGAACGACTGGGTCCGAGCTTCGGCTTCGCGATCCTGCTCAGCGTGGTGATCGACCTCGCCGCACAGCTGAACATCTGGCGTGTGATCGCGGTGAGTGGGCGACGCGCCGGCGACATCGCCGACGATGTGGCGCCGGGTCTTGGTCGCGTGCTCGCCTTGCTCGTTGCGCTCGGAGGCCTCGCGTTCAATGTCGGCAACGTCGCCGGCGCTGGGCTCGGCATGCAGGTCACGACCGGACTTCCGGTATGGGTCGGAGCTGCAGGGAGTGCGGTACTCGCGATCGGGATCTTCCTCGTGAAGGAAGCGGGCCGCGCGATGGACCGCTTCGCACTCGTGCTCGGCTTCCTGCTCGTTGCGCTCACGCTCTATGTCGCCATCGCGAGCGGTCCGCCGCTGGGTGAGGCGGCGCTTCGTGCAGCGCTCCCTGTGAGGATCGACATCCTCTCGATCGTCACCATCGTCGGCGGCACCGTCGGTGGGTACATCACGTTCGCCGGGGCGCATCGCTTGGTCGATGCCGGTGTGCACGGGACCGAACGCCTCGGCGACGTCACGCGCTCGGCAGTGCTGGCGATCGGCATCGCCTCGATCATGCGAGTGGTGCTCTTCCTCGCGGCCCTCGGCGTGGTGAGCCGAGGGCTCGCGCTCGACCCGACGAATCCTCCCGCCTCCGTGTTCCGCCACGCGACGGGCGAGATCGGCTACAGGATCTTCGGTGTGGTGATGTGGAGTGCGGCGATCACCTCCGTGGTCGGCGCGGCGTACACTTCAGTGAGCTTTCTGCGCGGGATGCACCCGATCCTCGAGACGTACTGGCAGCGCGTGGTGATCGTCTTCATCACGCTCTCGACGGTGATCTTCCTCCTGATCGGCCAGCCGGTGCGGACCCTCGTGCTCGTGGGCGCGCTCAACGGCCTGATCCTGCCGCTCGCGCTGGGTACCATGTTGATCGCGGCGCACCGGAAGTCCGTGGTGGGCGAGTACCGGCACCCGCGCGCGCTCACTGTGCTCGGCGCGGTGGTCGCGATCGCGATGGCGGCGGCAGGCGCGTCGGTGCTCTGGCGCGATCTGCCCAAGCTGTTCCGATAGTCAAATGAATCACCTGATGAACGACGCGGTGAATCCGTCCCTGCCCGACCGCCCCCGCTGGGACGACCACGACGACCTCGTCCTCCCGCCGCTCACTGTCGACGCCGAGGCGGAGGTTTGTGTCGTCGGACTCGGCGGCACCGGACTCTCGTGCGTCACCGAGGCGCTCGCGCTCGGCGCGCGCTCGGTGATCGGCATCGACGCGGTGGGCGTGGCGGGCGGTGCGGCCGGCCGGAATGGCGGATTCCTGCTCTCGGGGACGTCGGATTACCATCATGACGCCGTGACACTCCTCGGCCGCGAGCGCGCCGTGGCGATGACGCGACTCACCAACGAGGAGATCCTCCGAATCGCGCGCGAGGTGCCGGAGGCCGTGAGCGTCACTGGGTCGTTGCGCATCGCATCATCAGACGAAGAACTCATCGACTGCGAGGCCCAGCGCACGCAGATGGTCGCGGACGGTTTCGCGGCCGAGCCGTACGAGGGGCCAGAGGGCCGCGGCATCATGATCCCCACCGATGCCGTCTTTCACCCCATGCGGCGCTGCCGCACCATCGCCGCGCGCGCGCTCGAGCGGGGTGCGCGGCTCTTCACGCAC
>JANOWT010000018.1:0-1720 GCA_031418115.1 Gemmatimonadota bacterium | reverse complement strand
TCCTCGTCCTGCTCGCGTTCATCGCCGGGCTCGGCTACGCGAATCACATGGCCGGGATGCTCTCGATCCCCGCGATCGGTATCGCGGTGCTCATTCGCAAGCCCGCCACGTTGCTCCGGTGGAGACTGATCCTCGCCGCCGCCGGCGCCCTCCTCCTCGGTGGGAGTTCGTTCGCGACGCAGCCCATTCGCGCCGCCCACTTCCCGGCGATCAACGAAGGTGAGCCGACCGCGTGCCGCGACGGCCTTGAGTTCTCCTGCACCTTCTCCAAGGGCACGTACACGGCGTTCAAGTACAACTTCGATCGCGGTCAGTACGCCAAGCCGCCGCTCGCCGACCGCCAGGCACCGCTCACCGCGCAGGTCGGCATGTGGTGGCTCTACTTCAAGTGGCAGTGGCTGCGCGATGCCCACGGCGAGAACCCGGGCCTGCAGGGCGCGCTCGCGGCCTTCTTCCTGATCCTCGGCGTCCTCGGTGGATGGGTGCACTACCGACGGGACCCCAAGAGCTTCGCGTTCTTCGGCCCGCTCATGGCGACGCTCACGTTCGTGTTGATCTACTACCTGAACTTCAAGTACGGTGCATCGCAGTCGCCCGAACTCGGACAGACCGTCGATCGTGAGGTCCGTGACCGCGACTACTTCTTCCTCTGGAGCTTCTCCGCCTGGAGCGTGTGGGCCGCACTCGGCCTCGTCTACCTCTGGGAATCGGTCGCGGTGCTCTTTGGCAGTGTGAAGGTGAAGATCGGCGTCGACACCTTCGACCTCCCAAGCCGGCGGAGCTGGCTCATCGCCTCGCCCATGCTCTTGATCGCCACCGTGCCGCTCTTCGGCAACTGGCAGGCGAGCTCACGCTCCGGTGAGACCGACACCGCCGACTTCGCGATCGACCTGCTCAACTCGGTCGAGCCCTACGGCATTCTCGTGACGGTCGGCGACAACGACACATTCCCGCTCTGGTACGCTCAGGAAGTGCTCGGCATCCGCAAGGATGTCACGATCGCCAATACCTCGCTGCTCAACACCGACTGGTACACGCGTCAGCTGATCCGCCGGCCGGTGTTCGACTACGACGAGGCAGCGGGACCGGCGGCCTGGCGCGGCAAGCAGTGGCCCAAGCCCACCGCCCCCGTGCTCAAGATGACGATGGACGAGGCGGACCGGTTGCCGCTCTATCAAGAGGTCACGCAGCCTGCGCTCTTCACCAAGGGCAACATCCGCGCGGTGATCGAGCCGCGCATGCTGCCGCGCGCCGACATCCTCGTACTCCGCATGCTGCGCGACAACGACGAGCGCGTCGTGCACTTCTCGCGCACCTCCGGCAACCTCGCCGAGGAGTTGGGACTGGGCGGCTACGTCGTCACGCAGGGCCACTCGCGCCGCGTGATGCCCGACAGCGTCATCTCCACCGCGAGCATCATCCGCGTGCCCGGTGAGGGCTACGTGGACATCGACCGCTCGCTCGCGCTCTGGAACGAGTTCAAGGCGCCGGCCTCTCTCATCAGAAAGGGCGACTGGGTCGACGGTCCGTCAAAGGGCATTCCGGGACTGGTCGTCACGACGGGCATCGCGACCGCCGAGGCGCTCATGCAGGCGGGCCGTCAGGCGGACGCGGAGAGGATCATCGCCACGACGCGCGAGGTCGCGGTCGCGATGCGCTTCGATGATCTCGTCCGCAGCCTCGCCCCGCAGCCGCCGATCCCGACCAACGACGCGCCGGC
>JANOWT010000017.1:0-9811 GCA_031418115.1 Gemmatimonadota bacterium | reverse complement strand
CGCTTCACCTGCGGATCGTCCTTGGGCACCCAACACACGATCGCGCGACGACCGAGCCGCATGAGGAAGTCGAGCACCGCCGGGATCGGGACGTTGTTGCCGATCGCGAGATGATGGATGAGTGCCAGCGCGAGCACCACGTCGGCCTGAGTGCGCTCGGTGAGCGCGGGCCATTCGCTATTCCCCCAGCCCTGTGCGGGACTCGGATTCGCGAGATCGATCCAGAGCGGGAGCACCGCCGTGGGGTCAGCCGCCGCAGTGAATCGCGCGTACGCACGCTCGACTGCCGCTGGGTCACCGTCCACGGCGATCACGCGCGCTCCGGCCTCCTGCGCGATCCGGCTGTACTCGCCGGCGTTGGCGCCGAGATCGATCACGAGCGAGGGAGCGAGTCCGCGCAGGAGCGAAGCGACGGCGGCGTGCTTGGCCGCGCGCTCGCCCTCGTTGTAGCCCAGCTGCTCCTCGTAGTCGCCCCACTCGGTCGCCGCGCCGTTCAATCGCAGGTTCTCGATAGCACCGCGCATGTGGGCAACGATCCCCTCGATGCCTTTCGTCGATACGCGTCGGACCGCGGGCACCGTGGCGCCGCTCCTCGTGGACGCGAAGCGCGCGATCGACAGTGCGTGCAGGTGCAGGTGGAGCATCGACCAAGGTCGCAGCCAGGTCCGGCGTGGCAACAATCGCGACGCAAGATCGAGCGGCACGCCGTCGAGGTAGCTACGCGAGAGCTCCCGTAGCCGCGGATCCACGAGTGCCTGCAACGCCAACGGCCCGAGGAAGTGCTGGCAGAACTGCCAATACGCGATCCACGCGTCGCCTTCCACGCGCTGCTCGAACGAGAGCGTGTCCACGAATACCGGCTCGGTGCCACGGAACTGCACGTTGAACGCGCTCGCGTCCTTGAGCACCATGCCATGATCGAGCGCGAGCTGCTGTACGCGAAGCGTCAGCAACGCCGCCGCGCGGAGTTGGCTGAAGCACCACTCATACGGCAGCGAGACGAACGGGATCCGCTCGGGTCTGAGCACGTAGGAAGCACCCGGAGATGCCGCCTGGTCGAGCGGGACCTCCACATGCGGCACGAGCAGCCGCTGCGCCACGAGGGCGTCATAGAGTCCGCTCGACTTCAACTTCTCGTAGTGTGGTGCGTACGCGGGCTGGACCTGCCGGAGCAGCGTCCCCTCTCGCGTGAACAGGAATCCGCTCGGATCTCGGAACGAACTCGCGACCCGCGCGACGGTCATCCGAACAGGCGCGTACGGATCCGGGCGAAGAACAGGCGCACTGCCGTGCTCACCTGCTTGATGCTCACGAGCGCGCCGAGCACGCCGGCGATGAGCGCCTGCAGCAGCACGCTGCCGGAGAGCGGATCGATGTACGCGTGCGCAGCCGGCGGCGCGAGCAGGTGGCTCGCGACGAGGACGAACAAGAGCCGAAGTCCGACCGACCGCGCGGAGGTGATCATGTGTGCAAGATGACGCCCGGCGGGGCGCCCGGGCAACGGTAGCCGTCACACGGTGCCGCGGCCCGGAAGCGCCCTACCACGCGATCCCGTGATCTTCGCCGAAGTTGCTCGCCGCGCCCCAGAGCGACCCATGTGCACGGTCCACCCAGATCGCCGTGATCGGTCCCGAGGTCCAACGCGCGAACTCGGCCTGATAGCCGCGCCGCGCCAAGTCGGCGCGGACCCAGTCGGGCACCCTCTCATTCAGCTGGATACGACCCGGCCTTGCCTCATGCGCACCAAAGCTCGACCGCATCTGGTAGCTGTGGAACCCCGGATGCTCCGCGGCCTGCTGCACCGTCTGTCCGAACTCCACCATCGCGAGGAAGAACTGTAGCAGGTCCTGATCCTGCGTGTCGCCACCCTGCACCGAGAACGCCATCCAGGGCTCGCCATCCTTGAGCGCGATCGTCGGCGTGAGCGTCACACGTGGCCGCTTGCCCGGCTCGATCACATTGAACGGACCGTCCTCGGCGCGCGTGACGAACGACTGTGCGCGCTGCGAGAGTCCGATCCCGGTTCGCCCGGCGATCACGGCGGGCACCCAACCGCCGCTCGGCGTGATCGACACGAGCCAACCGTTCTTGTCGGCAGCCTGGATACTCGTCGTGCCGCGTGTGAATGCGTCTAGGAAGGTCGCGTCGTCAGATGGCTGCGGTGTGCGCACACGCGAAGCCGAGTCAGGCCGAGGACCGGTCGTCGACCACTGCGCCAACAGCGACGTGAAGGGATTGGTTCCGTTCTGGAACGGATACGGATCGCCCGGGCGCACCGCCGCGTCGTTGCGGTCCATGCTCATCATGCCCCAACGTTGCTTCGCGTACGCTTTGCTCAGCAGGCCGACCGCCGGCTCCTCAGGCGCGAAGTACGGATCGCCATAGTAGAAGTCACGGTCGGCGAACGCGAGGTTCATCGCCTGGTACACCGTGTGGATGTACTGCGCGCTGTTGTAGCCCATCGCCTTCAAGTCCGCGTTCTCGAGGATGTTCAACGCCTGCAGCAGCGCCGGCCCCTGCTGCCAGAACGGGAGCTTGTACACGGTCACACCGCGATACGTCGTGGACACGGGCTCCTCGATCCGTACGCGCCAGTTGGCGAGATCCTCGCGCGTGAAGAGCCCACCCTCCTCCTGAACCGCGCGCACGATCTCCGCGGCGATGTCGCCCTTGTAGAAGCGATCCTGCGCGGCGTAGATCGCTTCTTTGCGCGACTTCTTCGCACGCAATGCCGTGCGCTCGGCTTCGATCAACTTCCGAAACGTCGCGGCGAGATCGGCCTGCTTGAAGATCTCTCCCGGCTGCGGCGCCTCACGCGCCTCGCCCGGGTGTGTGAGGAACACCGCCGGCGAGTACTTCCATCCCTTGATGCGGCCCGCGTTGCTCTGGATGTTGTTCGCGAGCTGCGCCTCCATGGGATAGCCCTCCGCCGCCATCTGCAGCGCCGGCGTGAGCACCTGCTCGAGCGACATCGTCCCATACTCGGCGAGCATCGTCATGAGTCCGCCCGGAGTGCCGGGCGTGACCGCTGCGAGCGGCCCGAACTCGGGAGGATTCTCCATTCCGCGGCTGCGATAGAACTCGGCCGTCGCCCCCGAGGGCGCCATGCCGAGTGCGTTGATGCCGATGACCTTCTTGAGCACCGGATTGTAGATGAGTGCTTGCGTCTCACCGCCGCAGGCGAGCGTGTCCCACATGGTGCAGACCGCGGCGAGCATCGCGGCGGCGGCGTCGACGGCGTTGCCGCCCTGCTGGAAGATCATCGCGCCGGCGGTGGCGCCGAGTGGTTTGCCGGTGACGGCGATCCAGTGTGAACCGTGGAGTTGGGGCTTTTCGGTGCGCTGGGCGGCGGCTGGAGCGGTGAGCGCCGCGGTGGCGAACGTGAGCGCGAATAGTCGGAAGGCGGGACTGGAGAGACGCATTTCAGTGGGATGAGGGTGCCAATGGAAGATGCACCTATCTAAAGTCTCGAGCTACGGCGTCCAGCGCTGCGTTCTTCGAGCGCCCGCCCGTCGCTCACATGGCGCCAGTCGGCTTCAACCATCGGTCGAGCCACTTCCGCTCGTTCAGCATCCGATGCACCACGTTCCAGCTCCCGGTGATGCCATGCGGCATCCCAGCGTACTGGATCATCTGCGCCGGCACGCCGTTCTTCTTGAGCGCGACGTACATCTGCTCGGCCTCCGAGTACGGAACGCGCTGGTCCACCTCGCCGTGGATGAAGAGCGTCGGCGCGCGCACGCGCCCCGCGTACGTGAGAGGTGATTGCCGGATCATCCGTGCCCGTGCCTCCTCCTCCCATGGTGTGCCAAGGAACTCGGTCTCCTTCGTGCGCGCGATGTCGGCGGTGCCATAGTCGCTCACCCAGTTCACGATCCCGGCCCCTGGGATGGCCGCTGCGAAGCGGTCGGGATACTGTGTGATCAGCCAGTTCGTCATGAAGCCGCCGTACGAGTGGCCCATGGTCGCGACGCGCGCGCGGTCCACCCCGTGCGTCGCGATCACATGGTCCACGCCGGCCATCACGTCCTCGCCGTCCCGGTCCCCCCAGGCTCCCCACGTTGCCCAGAGGAACCGTTCGCCATAGCCGGTGCTGCTCCGGAAGTTGACCTTGAGCACGAAGTAACCATTGGCCGCGAGGTACTGGCTCTTGAAGTCGAACGCGTAGCCATCGGCGGCGTGCGGGCCGCCATGGTTGAGCACGACCAGCGGGTAGGGGCCGCCTCCGACGCGATAGCCCAGCGGCGGCAGGAGCCATCCCTCCACCGGTGTGCCGTCGTTGCTCGCGAAGCGCAGCCGTTCGGCGCGGCCGAGAGCGACTTCGGCGGTGAGGCCGGTGTTGAGCTCTGTGAGGCGCCGCTCCGAGGTGCCGTCGATGTTGGCGACCCACACCTCGGCAGGGGCCTCGATCAGGCCAACGGTGTAAGCCATATGCGTGAAGGCGCGGTCGAAGCTGACGCCATTGATGCGGCGCTCGCCCGTGGTGACCTGCTCCACCACACCCCCTGCGGTGGCA
This sequence comes from Gemmatimonadota bacterium, assembly GCA_031418115.1. Classification (GTDB taxonomy): domain Bacteria; phylum Gemmatimonadota; class Gemmatimonadetes; order Gemmatimonadales; family Gemmatimonadaceae; genus Pseudogemmatithrix. The sequence continues at coordinate 5,295 of JANOWT010000017.1, read as the reverse complement.
ACACGGAAGAGATGAATGCTGCCACCGATGCCGCCGGTGAAGAAGACGTACTTGCCGTCGGGACTCCAACGCGCGCCACTGGGGAGGAGGTCCCAATCGGCGGTGAGGATGCGCTCAGCGCCGCCGGAGGCGGGGACGATCGCGAGGTCCGTCGCGCCACCATGGTGGAGCTGCTGTGCGATCACCGCGTCGGTGGAGAGCTGTCGCGTGTAGAGCACCCACTTGCCGTCGGGTGACGGTGTCGCGTCGGAGTGGTCGTGGTCGTCGCTCGGCGTGAGCCGTTGCAGCGCACCCTGCGGCGTGACCGTGTAGACGGACGCGCTCTCGTAGCGCCGCTCGTCGCGCGACGACGAGTCAGCGGTGAAGACGAGCCGTGTACCATCGCCGCTCCACCGCACACCGGTGAGGCGGAGGCCGAGTCGAGTCAGCTGGCGCTCGGTGCCGCCGGTCGGCGTGAGGAAGATCTCCTGCGGTGGCGTGACCTCTGGGTCGGTGCGATCGGGCACGGGGAAGCGTTGCCCATCACGCTGGAAGTCGAGCCAATCGAACTGCACGCCCTTGAACCGCTCCTCGTGGCGGCGTTCGAAGTCGGTGAGAGCGGGCTTGGGGCGCGCTAGGGGGGGCACATCGCGCACCACGGCGACTGCGGAGCCATTGGGCGAGGAGAGTGTGATCGCGCGGGAGTTCGCCGCGCCGTTGCGAGGAACGGTATCGGTGCGCTCGGCAGGGCGGTCGGGAACGGGGGCATGGTCCTTGGCGGAGGGGTCGAGGGTCCAGGCACGAACGCCCTCTGCCCAGCGCAGCGTGCCGTCGTCGCTCCACCGTGGTGCAGTCGCATTGGTGCCGGCGCTCGAGAGACGGTGCGCAGCCATCGCGCCGTCGGACGAGACGAGCCAGACCTCAGCGGGCTCGGTGTTCGTGGCCTCGTCGCGCGATGCGACCGTGAACGCGACCCACTTGCCGTCCGGCGAGAGCTGCACCGCTCCGGGCGTACGGATGCGGTAGTAGTCCTCGATGCGCAGCGGACGCTGCGCGTGCAGCGCGAGAGGGAGCGCGAGCGGGAGGGCGAGCAACAGCGCGACGCGCATCATGGCACGCTTCCCTTGCGGTAGTCCAACTGCGGTTTCTGTGTGCCGAGTGCGGTGCTGTACCTGAACCCAGGCCCGCGCTTGCGTTCGAGCTCGGCCTTGGCGGCGTCGATCGTCGCAGGCGCGGAGAAGAGATCGGCGCCCGTGAGCGCCATCGTCTTCGCGGCCACCATCATCCCCCTGGCGCCGATGCTCATGCCACCGGCCGCGACGGCCTGCCACGAGTGAGCGGCGGTGCCGGGCACCCAGGTCGCCGCCGAGAGCTGCACCGTGGGCACGACCCAGCTCACGTCGCCCACGTCGGTGGAGCCTGCGCCAGCCGCGCCGATCAGGAGCGGCTTCACTGTCTCCGTGTTCGCGAACGGCAACGGCGTGAAGTTGTTCGACCGCTGCACCTGCTCGGCGAACGCGCGCTCGAGGGGCGTGTAGGTGAAGCCTCCCACCCGCTCGAGCGCGCGCTGCTGCACGCGCGCCAGCGTCTCGTTCGGCATCAGCGCGTACACCGAGCCGACGAGTTGGAGGTCCATCGTGGTCCCGGTGCCCATCGCCGCACCACGCGCGGCCGCGGTCACCCGCGTCCAGATGTCGTTCACGATGCTCATTTCGACGTGCCGCACGACGTAGTAGACCTCCGCTTCGTCGGGCACCACGTTGGGCGCGCGGCCACCGTCGGTGATCACGTAGTGGATGCGACTGCCGTCGGGGATATGCTCGCGCAGCATGTTGGTCATGCTGCTCATCGCCTCCACCGCATCGAGCGCCGAGCGCCCGCGTTCCGGCGAGGCGGCGGCATGCGCGGCGACGCCATGGAAGCGGAACTTGCCGGAGATATTGGCCATCGATCGCTCGCCACTCACGGAGTTCTCGTCACCCGGGTGCCAAGCGATCACTGCGTCCACGTCGTCGAAGACACCGTCGCGCACCATGTAGACCTTCCCAGCCCCGCCCTCCTCCGCCGGTGTGCCGATCATGCGCAGCGTGCCCTTCACGCCGTTGGCGACCATCCACTCCTTGAGGGCGATGGCGGCGGCGACGCTCGCGGTGCCGAAGAGATGGTGGCCACAGCCATGGCCCGGCCCGCCGGCGATGAGCGCCTTGCGCTCGGGTGTCGAATCCTGCGAGAGGCCGGGCAGGGCGTCGAACTCGCCGAGCAGAGCGATGACCGGCTTTCCGCTGCCGAACTCGGCCACGAAGGCGGTGGGCTCGCCCGCCGTGCCGGTGGTGATCGTGAAGCCGGCCGCGCGAAGTTCTCCCTGCAGGAGTGCCGAGCTGTTCGTCTCCATGTAGCCGACTTCAGCCAGGCTCCAGATGCGGTTAGCGACGCCGCCATAATGTGCGGCGCGGCTCTCGAGCCCGGCGACGATCGCTGCGGTGTTGGCGGCGGGCTTGGGGAGGGCCGGTGCCCCTTGTGCGCGCAGAAGGGGCGCGGCGAGAGCCAAGGCGATGCAGCCGAAAGTGGCGCTTCGAGCCGCTGCGCGGACGGACCAGCGATCCAAGGAGACAGTGATCGACGACATGATAGAGCCCCGGAGATAGTGTTCGGAGTTGCTTCCGGGCCGCGGGCGATCGCGGCGGCCCCATCCGAACCTACCACAATCGCTCCACTCGGCGAGCGGTGTGCCGCCGTCGACCTCACCCTCCGGCGAACCGCCCCTGCGCTGCGCGCACCGCCGCCACCAGCCGCGTGACATCATCCGCCGTGCTGTACACCCAGAACGACGCCCGCACCGTCGAGTGCGCTCCAAGCGACCGCATGAGCGGCTGCGCACAGTGGTGCCCCGCCCGCACGCACACGCCCTCCACGTCGAGCGAGGTCGCGATGTCATGCGGATGCACGTCGGCCACACTGAAGCTCACCACACCGCTGCGATCAGCCGCGTCAGCCGTGCCGTACAGCGTAACACCGGGAATGGCGGAGAGCGCCTGCATCGCCGCCGAAGTGAGCGCCACCTCGTGCGCGCGCACCGCATCCATGCCGAGCGCGTCGAGATAGTCGCACGCCGCCGCGAGACCGACCGCAGCCTCCACATTCGGCGTCCCCGCCTCGAACTTGTGCGGCAACACATTCCATGTGGTGTGATCGTCGTTCACCCACTCGATCATGTCGCCGCCGAAGTGGTACGGTGGCATCGCCTCGAGGATCGCGCGGCGCATCACCAACACGCCGCTGCCCATCGGCCCGCCCAGCTTGTGGCCGCTGAACACGTAGGCGTCGACTCCTAGCGCGTCGACGTTCACGCGGAGGTGCGGCACTGCCTGCGCGCCATCGCAGACGACGAGCGCACCGCGATGTACACCGCCCGCGCCCGCGAGCGAGCCACCGCTGCGTTCGCGCGCGATCCGCACCATCTCCCTCACCGGATTGATCGTCCCCAACGCATTCGACACCTGCCCGAACGCGACGACCTTGGTGCGCGCATCCACGAGTCGGCCGAGCATGGTGAGATCGATCCCGCCCGCCGCGTCCAGCTCGCAGATCCGGAACTCCGCACCCGCCGCGATCGCGAGCTGCTGCCAGGGCACGAAGTTCGCATGATGCTCCATCCGTGTGACGACGATGTTGTCGCCGGCGTGCACGTTGGTGCGCCCCCAGGACGAGCAGACCAGATTGAGCGACTCGGTCGTGCCGCGCGTGAAGATCAACGTGTCAGCATCGGCCACACCGACGAACTTCGCGATCCGAACCCGCGCGTCGTGGTACGCTTGCGTGGCCTCAGCCGAGAGCGAATACGCGCCGCGATGCGGATTCGCGTTGATCGTCGTGTAGTACGCCCTGATCGCGTCGAGCACCGCACGCGGCTTCTGCGACGTCGCCGCCGAGTCGAGATACACGAGCCCAGGCTGCCCCGCGAGTAGCGGAAAGTCGCTCCGCGGCGCGAGCGAGTGCGCGCCACCATGCGCATTGCCATGTGCATTGCTCGACGAACTCATCGCGCCCTCCTCACCCAGATGCCACCGTCCCGCTCCTCGACGTCATAGCGCACGAGCGGATCCTCCGCGGGTCCACGGAGCACGGCGCCGGAGCGACAGTCGAATCGCGCACCATGCCAGCAGCACTCCAACTCACCATTCGGGTAGAGCGTCCCCTCCGAGAGCGGGAACTCGGCGTGCGGGCAACTGTCCTTCACTGCGAAGAGCGCACCCTCGTGCCGACCGACGCAGAGCGCCGTGCCGTTCGGGTGCTTGCCCTGAAAGAGAGAATCAGCAGTGACATCCACAGTGGAGAGTCCCGCGACGAGCGCGAAGCTCTCGCTGGCCAGCGACGCGACCTCCGCCGTCACGCCGGTGCGGGGTCGCCAGTGTGCACCGCCACCAGCGGCTCCGACCCATCCATCGCCGACTTGAGCGCATGCCAAGCGAGCGAGGCGCACTTCACACGCATCGGGAACTTGGAGACGCCGCCGAGCGCGCGGAGTTGGCCGAGCTCCTTGATCGCATCGGCATCGACGGCCAAGCCGGTCACGAGACCGTGGACCTTCTCGAAGATCGCCGCCGCCTCGGTGCGTGTGCGTCCCTTGATCGCCAGCGTCATGAGCGACGCCGAGGCCTTGGAGATCGCGCAGCCCACGCCCTGGAACGAGATATCCGACACGACGTTCCCATCGAACTGCAGCCAGATCGTCAGCGCATCACCACAGTTGGGGTTCTTGCCGTCTGCCGAACACGTCGCGTTCGGCAGCTCGCGAAAGTTCCGCGGGCGCCGATTGTGATCCAGGATGATCTCCTGGTAGAGCGCGTCGAGTGCGGCGTCGTTGGCCACTGGGCCAGCTACTCCAGCTCGAGGCTGGTGAAGCGCGCGAAGATCGCGCGCTCGAGCAACAGACGAAGCGGGTCGATCTCGATCGTCTCGAGCACCTGCGCGGCGAACGCATACGTGAGCAGCGCACGAGCGTTGTCGCTGCCGATGCCGCGGCTCTTGAGATAGAACAGCGCCTGGTCGTCGAGCTTGCCGATCGTCGCGCCATGCGTGCACTTCACGTCGTCGGCGAAGATCTCGAGCTGCGGCTTGGTGTCGATCCGCGCCTTGTCCGAGAGCAGCAGCGCCTTGTTGGTCTGCTTGCCGTCGGTCTTCTGGGCGATCGGGTCCACATAGACCTTGCCGTTGAACACACCGTGCGAGGAGCCGTCGAGGATGCCGATGTAGAGCTCGCGACTCGCACAGGACTCGGCGAGATGCTCCACGAACGTCTGATGGTCGGCGTGCTGC
>JANOWT010000016.1:0-7168 GCA_031418115.1 Gemmatimonadota bacterium | reverse complement strand
GCAGTCGGCCCCGACGACTCCCCGCAGCGAGCCGAAGGTGGTCGGCGCCGGTCGTGGAGTGACGAATCTGGCCGCCGGAACGGCGAGCATGGCGAACGTCGATCTCACGAGCGTCGGACGCAACGACCCGTGCCCGTGTGGCAGCGGCAAGAAGTTCAAGAAGTGTCACGGGACCTGAGGTCGAGCGAACGGGCATGACCGGCGCGCCCGCATCCCGTCGTCATTCGGATGCGGGCGCGGTGCTTTGGTGCGAGCTGGGTCCGCCGGACGTGGTATCGTCGGCACGTGTCCTCCGTCCTCGATCTTCCCGCCGCCGATCGCCCGCGTGAACGCCTCCGCGCGCTCGGTGCCTCCGCGCTCACCACGAGCGAACTCCTGGGCCTTTTGCTCGGCGCGAGCACGCCGGGGCGTAGCGCCACGGAGGTGGCGACCGAGGTGATCACCCGGGCCGGCGGATCGCTCCGGCGCCTCGGGCAGATGCCGCTCGCTGCCCTCACCGACCAACCGGGTCTCGGCGAAGTGAGGGCGCTCGCGATCCAGGCCGCACTCGAACTCGGACGTCGGCTCGCGAGCGAGGGGGCAGACGAGGGCGAACCCATGCGGGGGCCCCGCGATGTCTGGCGATTCTATGCGCCTCGCCTCGAAGGACTCACGGTCGAGGAGTTCCATGTGGCGGTGCTCGACGCCCAGCACCGACTTGAGCGCGACGTTCTGGTGAGTCGGGGCATCCTCAACTCGTCGCTCGTGCACCCCCGCGAGGTATTCCGCGAGGCGATCGCCGAGCGGGCGGCGAGCCTGGTGCTCGTGCACAATCATCCATCCGGCGACCCCACGCCGAGCCCGGACGATCGCGCGATCACCTCCCAGTTGGTCGCCGCCGGACGGCTGCTCGACATCCCGATCCAGGATCATGTGGTGATCGGACGGGGGCGCTTCGTGTCGTTCGCCGAGGCGGGACTGTTGTAGGGCCGACGGCCGATCAGGCGAGGTGCGCGCTTGACCCATGCCCGTCGTCCGGCGATATAACGATTGTCGGGCCCGCCTTTGCGGGCCCCAATCCCGGAGTCGCACCTGAGCGCACCCGTCCTCACGGACATCATCCCCGGCTGGGACCTTGCCGACGACACGCTCCTCGATCGGCTCGACCCCGAGCTGCTCGCGCGCGCGTATCTGTTCAGCGAGAAAGCGCATTCGGGGCAGACGCGACGGAACGGCGACCCATACGTGACGCACTGCGTCGAGGTGGCCAAGATCCTGGCCGACCTGCATCTCGACAGCGTGACCGTGGCGAGCGGCCTGATCCACGACGTCGTCGAAGACACGGCCTTCACCGTGGAAGACGTCGAACGCGAGTTCGGGCGCGAGATCGCACAGATCGTCGACGGGCTCACGAAGATCGGCCACCTCCCGATGGCCTCGCGCGAGGAGCGACAGGTCGAGAGCTACCGCAAGCTCCTCCTCTCGGTGGCGAAGGACGCGCGCGTGATCCTCGTCAAGCTCGCCGACCGGCTGCACAACATGCGGACGCTCGAGTGGATGCCCGAGGAGAAGCGGCAACGGATCGCGCTCGAGACGCGCGACCTCTACGCCCCGATGGCCTATCGCTTCGGACTCGCCTCGATGAAGGCCGAGCTCGAGGATCTGGCCTTCAAGTGGCTCGAGCCCGAGGAGTACCGCACGCTCGCGAAACTCATCGCCAACAAACGCGACGACCGCGACGCGCTGATCGCGCAGATGATCACGCCGCTCGAGACGAAGTTGAAGGATGCCGGTGTGATCGTCCACGAGGTGAGCGGGCGTCCCAAGCATCTCTGGTCGATCCAGAAGAAGATGGCCCGACGGGACAAGCCTTACGATGAGATCTACGACCTCTACGCGATCCGCGTGCTCGTGGAGAACGTGCCGGAGTGCTATCACGCACTCGGCGTGATCCACGGAGCGTGGACGCCGCTACAGGAGCGCATCAAGGATTACATCGCGAGCCCGAAGTCGAACGGCTACCAATCGTTGCACACCACGATCTTCGGTCCGCGCGGGACGCTGTTCGAGATCCAGATCCGCACGCGCGAGATGCATCGCACGGCGGAGTACGGCATCGCGGCGCACTGGCTGTACAAGGAGGGCGAGAAGGGGGGCAAGCGCGACCTCGACCGCCACCTCTCCTGGTTCCGTCAGGTGCTCGAGCTGCAGCTCGACGCCGAGACGCCCGACCAGTTCCTCGAGTTCCTCAAGCTCGATCTCTATCAGGACGAGATCTTCGTCTTCACGCCGAACGGCGACGTGATCCAGCTCCCCAAGGGAGCGACGCCGATCGACTTCGCCTTCGCGGTGCACACCGAGGTCGGACTGCACACGCAGGGCGCGCGCGTGAACGGGCGGATCGTCCCGCTCTCGCGTGAGTTGCGCAACTCCGAGACGGTCGAGATCATCCGCGCGGCCACGGCCCGGCCGAGCCGCGACTGGCTCGCGCATGTGCGAACGGGCAGAGCGCGACACCGGATCCGGCAGTGGCTGCGCAACGAGGAGGAGAAGACCTCGATCGCCGTGGGGCAGGAGATCATCGACCGCGACCTGCGCCGCCGCCGTCACGCGAAGCTCACCGAAGCTGAACTCGTACGTGGCGCCGAAGCACTCAAGCTGACCGACGTCGATCATGTGCGGGCGAGCGTCGGCCAGGGTGACATCACCGTCACGCAGTTGCTCAAGGCGATCTATCCGGAACTCGAGGAGACGCCGGAGACGGCGCTCAAGCCCAGTGCGCTCGAGCGGTTGATCGACCGCATGCGCCGGCCGGGTACGTCGAAGGGGCTTCGCGTCCAGGGCGCGGACGGTCTCATGGTCCGCTACGCGCAGTGCTGCCAGCCGGTTCCCGGCGATACGGTCGTGGGCTACGTCACGCGCGGCCGTGGCGTGAGCATCCACCGGCAGGACTGTCCGAACCTCTTGCACCTGGTGCACGAGCCGGAACGCCGCTTGGAGATCGACTGGCAGGAGAGCGCCGGCGAACGCTTCGTGATCCGGCTGGCGATCGAAGGGAACGACCGGCGCGGTCTGTACGCTGACCTCGCAGCGGCCGTGAGCGGGACTGGGACCGACATCAGATCACTGGAGTTGAAGACCACGGACGGTCGCGTGGCCGGCGCGGCCCTGGTCGAGGTCGAGAACCTGTCGCACCTGGAGAAGATCATCAAGGCGGCGCGGCGCGTGAAGGGCGTCACTGAGGTCGCACGTCGCGAGCGGATCAGCGCGGAAGACGCGTAGGAGCGCGGCGGGCGGTCGCACGGACGCCGGCCCATCGAGTATTTTGCAGCAGTAGAATCGGTCTCACCTGTCGTTTGCCACACTCACTCATCCGGCGATCATGCACTCCGCTCTCCTGCTGTCGCACAACGCGCTCCGCTGGCTCATACTCGTCGCGGGTGTCCTGACCATCATCCGGGCGGTGCAGGGCCTCAAGGGGGACCGTCCGTACGCCCCGACCCGCCGCGTCGGTGTGCTCTTCATGGTGTCGCTGCACGTGCAGCTGCTCACCGGACTCCTGCTCTTCGTGGTGAGTCCATTCATCGGCGCCGCGATGGCGGACATGAAGGCGACGATGGCCGATTCGGCGACGCGCTTCTTCGTCGCCGAGCATCCGACGCTCATGGTGATCGCGGTCGTCGTCATGACCGTCGGGAGCATTGTCGCGAAGAACGCCGCCGACGACGCGGCGCGGCACCGCAAGCTGCTCGTCTTCGCGGTCGTCACCATGCTGCTCCTCCTCGCGGGCATCCCTTGGCAGCGCGCGCTCGTCCCCGGCATGGGCAGCTGACCGTCGGTGTTCCAGCTCCAAGCGCCCTTCTCCCCTGCCGGTGACCAGCCGCGCGCGATCGCGGAACTCGACGCGGGGCTCGCGCGTGGTGACCGTTTCCAGACGCTGCTTGGCGTGACCGGGTCGGGCAAGACAATGACGATGGCCAACGTCATCGCGCATCTCGGGAAGCCGGCGCTCGTGCTCTCGCACAACAAGACGCTCGCGGCGCAGCTCTACGGCGAGTTGAAGGGGTTCTTCCCGACCAACGCGGTCGAGTACTTCATCTCGTACTACGACTACTACCAGCCAGAGGCGTACGTCCCGTCGTCTGACACGTATATCGAGAAGGACGCCTCGATCAACGAGGACATCGATCGCCTGCGTCTGCGCGCGACCTCGTCGCTCATGGAGCGCTCCGACGTCATCATCGTCGCGACCGTGTCGGCGATCTACGGCCTCGGCGACCCGGCGACGTATCGCGCCTCGATGGTCACTCTCGAGGTGGGACAGTCGATCGCGCGCGACGAGATCCTCAAGGCCCTCGTACGGATCCAGTACGGCCGCAACGATGTCGCCTTCGAGCGGAGCACCTTCCGCGTGCGCGGTGACACGGTCGAGATCTTCCCCGCCTACGAGGAGCAGGCGGTCCGCATCGAGATGTTCGGCGACGAGATCGAGCGCATCACCAAGATCGATCCGCTCACCGGAAAGGCCATCGCCAGTCTCCCGAAGACCGCGATCTATCCGGCCAAGCACTTCGTCACCACGCGGCCATCGCTCGAGCGAGCGGTCAAGGAGATCCGCGTCGAGTTGATCGAACGGCTCGCCGCACTCAAGGCGGCCAACAAGCTGCTCGAGGCGCAGCGGCTCGAGTCCCGTACGAACTTCGACATCGAGATGATGCTCGAGATCGGCACCTGTCCGGGGATCGAGAACTACTCGCGGATCCTCGCCGGGCGGCAGACCGGTGCGCGGCCGGCCTGTCTCTTCGACTACTTCCCCGACGACTTCCTCGTGGTCGTCGACGAGTCACATGTCACGCTGCCGCAGATCGGCGGGATGTTCAACGGCGATCGCGCACGCAAGACGACGCTCGTTGAGTACGGGTTCCGGCTCCCGAGCGCACTCGACAATCGGCCGCTGATGTTCGACGAGTTCCTCTCCCTCGCGCCGCGCGTGGTCAACGTCTCGGCGACCCCGGGCGATCTGGAGCTGAAGCTCTCCAGCGGCGTGATCGTCGAGCAGGTGATCCGTCCGACCGGCCTGCTCGATCCAGTCATTGAGATCCGACCGGTCAAGGGACAGGTCGATGATCTGCTGCATGAGATCCGACTGCGTGAGCGGCGAGGCGAGCGGGTCCTCGTGACGACGATGACCAAACGGATGGCCGAGGACCTCGCCGATTATCTGGCACAGGTCGGCGTTCGCGCGCGCTACATGCATTCCGACATCGATGCGATCGAACGCATGGAGATCGTCCGCGGACTCCGGCTGGGTGAGTTCGATGTGCTGATCGGGATCAACCTGCTCAGAGAGGGACTCGACCTCCCTGAGGTGTCGCTCGTCGCGATCCTCGACGCTGACCAGGAAGGGTTCCTCCGATCGGACCGGTCACTCATTCAGACGGTCGGTCGTGCGGCGCGCCATGTGGACGGTCGCGCGATCTTCTACGCCGATCGCATCACCGGCTCCATGCAGCGCTGCCTCGACGAGACCGACCGGCGGCGTCGCACGCAAGAGGCGCACAACATCGAACACGGCATCGTGCCGACCGGCGTGATCAAGAGTCACGACCAGGTGCGTATCATGACGCGCGTCGCCGACGCGCGCGACGGGACCGAGGCGCGTGACGCCGCGCGCACGCACGGCAAGAAGCAGAAGAAGGTCGCTGAGGCGCAGCGGACCTACGGGACCGACGATCTCCCGGCGCTCGTGCAGCGACTCGAGGAGGAGATGCGCACCGCGGCCAAGGACCTCGACTTCGAGACCGCGGCACGGTTGCGAGACGAACTCTTCGACCTGAAAGCGGCGATGGGCGATGGTGGCAATCGAGGCGCTCGTGCCCGTCGCTGAGCTCGACGAGGCCGAACTCGTCGAATGGGGTGAACGGTTCGGCCACGCACTCGAGGTGCCGTCGTTCGTCACGCTGAGCGGCGACCTCGGTGCGGGGAAGACCACGCTCGTGCGTGCGATCGCACGAGCCCAAGGCGCGACAGCGCAGGTCACGAGCCAGTCGTACGCGCTCGTGACCGAGTACGCCTCCCCGCGCGGGCCAGTGATCCACGTCGATCTCTACAGACTCCGCAGCGCCGACGAACTTCCGCAGATCGGCTGGGACGACATCCTGCGCGCCAATGCGATCGTACTCGTCGAGTGGCCCGACCGCGCCGCGGGGGCACTCCCACGCGATCACATGGCGCTGCGACTCGAACACGTCGATGCTCGGCCTGAGGTACGCCGTCTCTCATGGTGACCGCTGGTCTCACGCTCGCTCTCGACGCGGCCGCGGGGTTCGGCACGATCGCTGTGCTCGCCGAGGGCGCGCTGATCGCGGAGCGGACCGTACAGATGAAGAGCGCGGGCGAGGAACTGTTCTTTCCGCAGCTGCTCGACGTTCTGCGCGAGGCCGGCACGACGCCTCGCGACCTGTCTCGTGTGGTCTGCGGTGCCGGACCAGGCAGCTTCACGGCGCTACGCGTGGTCGGCGCGATCGCGAAGGGTCTCTGCGAGGGGGCCGGATGCGCGCTCTACGGCGTGCCGTCGCTCGCACTCATCGTCGCCGCGAACGACGCGACTCGTGGCGGCGGTCGCTGGCTCGCGACGCTCGATGCGATGCGAGGCGACCGCTATCTCGCGCTCGTCACGGTCGCGGCTGGCGGCGAGGTCACGATGGTGGAGACACTCGGGCTCGCGCCGATCTCGGCACTGCCGGAGCGCGCGGGGCTCGCCGACGCGACGCTGATCGGACCCGATGAGACGCTCTCGACGACGCCACATGCGCGCGGCGTGGTGCGATGCATGGGACTCGTCGACGCCGTCGGCGCGGCGGATCTCGCTTCATGGGAGCCGGTCTATGGCCGACTCGCCGAGGCGCAGGTGAAGTGGGAGGCCACGCACGGCCGCCCGCTGTCGGCCGTGCGCCTCGCCCCTTGAGCAGCGCTCCGTGAGCAGCGCGGTCACCGTGCGGGCGGCAACGATCGACGACGTGCCTGGCATCCACGAACTCGAGACACGCTCATTCTCCGACCCGTGGACCCCGGAGTCGTTCCGGTCGATGATCGCGCAACCATTGGTGATCGCGACGGTCGCTGAGCGAGAAGGTCGCGTGCTCGGTTACAGCATCGCGTGGGCGATCGGCGACGAGGCGGAGCTCGT
>JANOWT010000015.1:0-9821 GCA_031418115.1 Gemmatimonadota bacterium | reverse complement strand
TACGCGCCGCGCAGCTCGCGGCCGACATGGGTTTCGACGGCACGGTCGTGCTCTTCAGCTGGCCATCGGCGGGCGCGCTCACGGGCTACGTGCGGGACCAGCAGACAGCGCGCAACGCGGGCTGGCACCTGCTCCGTCTGTTGCGCGATCAGCTCCCTCGGGCCGATCCGGATCGGATACACGTGATCGCGCATTCCATGGGTTCCGAAGTCCTGAGCAAAGCCCTCTCGCTCGTGGACCCGCGCGACTCACTGCCCCGCTTGGGGCAGGTCGTCTTCGCCGCCCCCGACGTGGATGCGCGCATCTTCTCGCGCGAGATCCTGCCCGTCCTGCGCCAGCGGTCGTTGGGTGTGACGCTCTACGCCTCGAGTGAGGACGAGGCGCTGCGCGCCTCGCGCGTGCTGAATGGCGTGCTTCGTCTTGGCCTGGGAGGCGACTCACTCACGGTACTGAGCGGCATGACGACCGTCGACGCGACCCGCGTCCGCGGCGACGCGCTCGGGCACACGCTCTTCGGCAATGCCAAGCTGCTCTCGGATCTTCATGCGGTGCTGACGGAGGGACGCGCGCCCGGCGAGAGAAGGCTTTTACAGGTGCGCCGGGCTGACGGATCGATCTTCTGGCGGTTCCGCTGATCTGATCGAGAGGTGACTTCGGCGCGCGGTGACCAGCCGCGGCGCTACGCCACTGAGTGCCGCGCGGCGATGCCATCACGCCCCGGGCTTCGGGATATATTCAGTCCATGTCGAGCGAGCCGATCGCCTACCCTGCCCGCGTGCGCGAGGTCGCCCCGCGCCGCGTGGTGGACTTCGCCGCCGAGCTGAACGACGCGCAGCGCGCGGCAGCGACGCACGCCGACGGCCCGCTCCTCATCGTCGCCGGGGCCGGCACGGGCAAGACGCGCACGCTGGTCTATCGCGTCGCGCACCTGATCGAGCGCGGCATCCGCCCTGAGCGGATCCTCCTGCTCACCTTCACGCGGCGCGCCGCACAGGAGATGCTCGCGCGCTCGGAGAAGCTCGTCGGCAGCGAGAGCCGCGCCGTGCATGGCGGCACCTTTCACGGCACGGCCCACCGCCTGCTCCGTCGCTTCGGCGCCGAGGCAGGGCTCCCGGGCGACTTCACGATCCTCGACCAGGGCGACGCCGCCGATCTCATGGCGCTCTCTCGCACCGCCTGCGGCCTCGGCGACAAGACCAAGCGCTTTCCCAAGAAGGAGACGCTCCACCATGTCTACTCGCGGCATGTGAACACCGAGTTCCCGGTGGGGGCGATCCTCCGCGACGAGTACCCGCGCTTCATCGAGTTCGAGGACGACATGGCCCGCGTCTTCGCGGACTACACGGCGCGCAAGCAGAACCGTAACCTCGTCGACTACGACGACCTGTTGCTCTACTGGGCGATGCTGCTGGAGACCGAGGCGGCGCGCGCGATCGGTGACCGCATCGGAGCGCTCTACGACCACATCCTCGTCGACGAGTACCAGGACACCAACGTCCTGCAGGCGCGCATCCTCAAGGGGATGTGCCGTGTGCACCGCAACATCACCGTCGTCGGCGACGATGCGCAGAGCATCTACGCCTTTCGTGGTGCGACCATCCGCAACATCCTCGACTTCCCTCGCGAGTTCCCCGGCGCGTCCGTCGTCACGCTCGAACAGAACTATCGCTCCACGCAGCCGATCCTCGACGCCTCCAACACGCTGATCTCACGCGCCGAGGAGCGATTCACCAAGGAGCTCTACACGAAGCGTGCAGGAGGCGAGAAGCCCTGGTTGGTCACCGCGCAGGACGAGCAACAACAGACGCGCTTCGTGGTGGACCGGATCCTCGAGCTCCACGAGGAAGGCACGCCCCTGCGTGAGATGGCCGTGCTCTTCCGCGCCGGCTACATGAGCGCCGACCTCGAGGTCGAACTCACCGCTCGCAACATCCCGTTCGAGAAGTGGGGCGGGCTCAAGTTCCTCGAGGCAGCGCATGTGAAGGACGTGCTCGCCTTCCTGCGAGTGCTGGAGAACCCGCGCGACGAGGTCAGCTGGTATCGGCTCCTCCAGCTCATGCCGGGCATCGGCGAGACCACCGCGCGGCGCGTGATCGAGGCGATCGCCGCGGAGAACTGGGATCCCGAGGCCTTCGCACGCTTCACGCCCCCGCCGCGCGCCCGCGAAGCGCACACGAACCTCGTGCAGGTGCTGGCCGCACTCCGCCGCAGCGACCTCGAGGGGAACGGGAGCGTGGCGCGCGACATCGCGCGCGTGCGCACGTTGTACGACGACATCCTCCGCGCCCGCTACGATCGCGAGGAGCCGCGCCTCGCCGATCTCGAACGGCTGCAGGCGATCGCCGACAGCCACGGCACGCGCGCCGATTTCCTCACGGCGATCTCGCTCGATCCGCCGGCATCGTCCACTGACCTGGGCTTCGGCAGCGAGAGCGAGGACGATACACTGATCCTCTCCACCGCACACAGCGCCAAGGGAAAGGAGTGGGACGCGGTCTTTCTCATCTGGGCGGTGGATGGATGGTTCCCCATGTCGCGCGCGCTCGGCGACGACGAACAGATCGACGAGGAGCGGCGCCTGATGTACGTCGCGCTCACGAGGGCGCGCGATCATCTCGCGGTGAGCTTCCCGTTCAACGTGTACGAGACGCGGCGCGGCGCGAACTACTCGCTCTCGCAGATGAGCCGGTTCCTCGACCGCGGGGTGGTGCGGACATTCCAGCAGGTGGTGCTGGAGCGCACTGACTCGTTGCCGCCGGACGAGCCGTCAGGAGGAGCGAGACCCGTCGTCGACCTGCGCGCGATGCTCAGGAATCGATTCGGCGGCTGATCGCCTCTGAGGGGCTACACCGTCCAGCCCATTCAGACCGCCGCCTCATGCACCCCCGCGATCGCCCGCCCACTCGGATCCGCTGCCGCCGAGAACGCCGCATCCCACGCGATCGCCGCCGGAGTGGAACACGCGATCGACTTCCCACCCGGAACCGTCGCTGCACACGAATCGCCGGGGAAGTGCTGCGCGAAGAGCGTACGGTACACATACGCCTCCTTCGTGAGCGGCGGGTTCACCGGGAACCGTTCCGCAGCCGCGGCAAGCTCCGCATCGCTGACCTTCGTCTCCGCCGTCGCCTTGAGCGCGTCGATCCAGGCGTAGCCGACCCCGTCGCTGAACTGCTCCTTCTGCCGCCACAGTATCTCGTCCGGCAGCGTCCCCTCGAACGCCATGCGCAACAGGTGCTTCTCGATCGGCCTGCCACCCGGCACCCGCGGACGCACCCGCTTCTGCTCGGCGTCGATCATCATCGCCGTCTCGATGAACTCCAGGTCGAGGAACGGCACGCGCGCCTCGACTCCCCATGCCGCCATCGACTTGTTGGCGCGCAGGCAATCGTACAGATGCAGCGCCCCGAGCTTGCGCACCGTCTCCGCATGGAACTCCTCGGCCGACGGCGCCTTGTGGAAGTACAGATAGCCGCCGAACAACTCGTCCGATCCCTCGCCCGAGAGCACCATCTTGATCCCCATAGAGCGGATCCGGCGCGCGAGCAGGAACATCGGCGTCGATGCGCGGATCGACGTGACGTCGTACGTCTCCACATGCCGGATCACCTCCGACAACGCGTCGATCCCTTCGTCGATCGTGAAATGGAACTCGTGGTGCGCCGTCCCGATCGCCTCTGCCGCCCGCCGCGCTGCCAAGAGGTCGGGTGCGCCGTCGAGTCCGATCGCGAACGAGTGCAGGCGCGGCCACCAGGCCTCGCTCTTCCCGTCCTCCTCCACGCGGCGCCGAGCGTACTGCTGCGCGCACCAGGCGATCACCGACGAGTCGAGTCCACCGGACAGGAGCACGCCGTACGGCACGTCCGACATCAGCTGGCGACGCACCGCCTGCATCAACGCTTCGCGCACCGCCGCGGGCTCGGTCAGGTGTCCGCGGACCGCCTCGTACTCGCGCCATCGTGGCGCGTAGTACGGGCGGATCACCCCGTCCGCGCTGTCGAGCAGGTGGCCCGGCGGGAAGGTCCCGATCGTCCCGCACACGCCGACCAGCGCCTTGATCTCCGACGCGATCCAGAGCCGCCCCTCGGCGTCGCGCCCATGATAGAGCGGACAGACGCCGATGGGATCGCGCGCGATCAGGTAGCGCTGCTGCGCTGCATCCCATAGTGCGAACGCGAAGATGCCGTTCAGCATCGCCACCGCGCCCGGTCCGTGCGCGCGCCAGAGCGCGTTGATCACTTCGCAGTCCGACTCGCCGACGAACTCGTACGGCATGTCCAGCGCGGCCTTGAGCTCACGATGGTTATAGATCTCGCCGTTGACGCAGAGCACGAGCGCGCCGTCGGCGCTCGCGATCGGTTGTGCGCCGTCGTGGATGCCCACGATCGCGAGCCGCTCGTGCGCGAGCACCGCACCCGCATCGGCGTGCACACCGCTCCAGTCGGGCCCGCGGTGCCGCTGCTTCGACGACGACGCGACGGCCCGTCGCCGCAACGCCTCGACATCGTCACCCGGCTTGAGATCGAACACACCGACGATTCCGCACATCGGGACACCCTCGTGATGGACTGGGAGAGAATGAAAAGGCCCGCATCGGTCGATGCGGGCCTCGGGACCTCGTCGCTGCTGCCGTGAACGCGACTAGATGCCGACCCGCTGGCGCGAGTTGGCGTTATTGTTGCGGCGACGGACGATCAGGGTGAAGGACGTCATGGGTTGAACCCTAGTATCGGCCGCGGACGGACGCAATGAAGCCTTTCAACGACTCACTTGCGGCGGGCACCACTGGCCCCGGCTTCGTGCTCGGCGATGAGTCGGCGGATCGCCGCCTCGAGGTCGCGACCGGCTGCCTCGTACGTCCGCTCGAACATCTCGAGGTCCGTGAGATAGATCCGTCGCGCCATCAATGCCGCGTTGTCGAGCCGCACCCTCGCCGCATACGCCACCGGGATCGTCCTGAACCGCGGTCCGATCGAATCCACGAGCACCGTCCGCGCCACCGCATAGACCGAATCACGGATCTCCAACCGCCGCGCGCGCAACGAATCCCCGGGCGCCGAGCGGAACGCCGAGTCGAGTCCGGTATAGAGCGTTGCCCAGTAGGCAGCGAGCAACCGGTCATCCGCCCACCGATCCACGGCCCGCGCCGCACTCGACGGATCCCCGCGCGAGAGGAAGAACCGCTCCGATCCCCGCGCGCCCACGAAGTTCGCGAACGACTCGTTGAAGACGGCTCCGTCCTTCGCGTAGTAGCGATTGTGCGTGAGTTCGTGGATCACGGTGTTCACCAGATCCACCGAGTCCGCACCGAGCGTCGTCGAGAGCAGCGGATCGTTGAACCACCCCAGCGTGCTGAATGCCGGCGACGGCCGCAGGTAGGTGTCGTAGCCGTCCGCCGCCAGCGCTCGCTCGGCGCGCTGCGCGTCAGCGACATCGAAGAATCCCTTGTACGGCACGCGCCCCACGACCGGGAACCACCAGCTCTTCCCTTCGAGCCAGTCCCGACGCGCCCCGGAGAGCACGAGCACCAGCGTGTCGCTCTCGAGCTGAGTGAACTGCGTGAACGCGTCCTTCGCCGGGAGCCCGAGCGAGTCTCGCGCGAAGGCACGCGCGTCGAGCACGAGTTCGAGCTTCGCGCGCGTCGCGGGCGCAGTAGTGGTATCGCGCACCAGCGCGGCGATCGAGCGACGTCCCCGGAGGATCTTCCCCTCCTCCCATGCCGCGCGAACGAGGTAACGGCCGAGCGGCGTGGCTGCGACGAGCAGTGCCCCACCCGCCGCGATCGCGAGCAGGATGAGCGCGACGCCGCCTAAGCGCGCGCGCACGAATGCCATCGAGTGACGTGGTCCATGAGTCAGAATAGTACGGTCACCGAGGCAAATGCCCATCGCACCGGTGCCGCAGAACCTGTCTCGCGGATGAAGTCCCCGGCGCCGACCCAGGCCCCCCCGCCCAGCAGGCGCAATCGGGAGCGCGGCGACCACTGCGCGGTGAGATCGACCTCGTCGGCGATCCAGCGGGCGTCGCTCCCTCCCACGCCACGCAGCAGCGTGTTCTGCTTGGAGTACACTCCGTCATCCGTGCGCACTCTGGCGAAACGGCGCGCCGTGAGGGCGAGCTGGATCTGCGCAGATGGGCGAGCCCCCAACCCCACGCGGCGCTCGAACAGGTTGCCGCGCCCGAACACGTCTGCGATCCCATTCGTCCCGTGCGCCGTCGCGTAGGGTGGTGCGAACGTCCCCGCACGCGTCGCGCTGTCGGCCGCGCTCGTGCCGCTCGCGACGTCAACGCCAGCGCTGAACGACGGCGTCCACCTGCGTCCGCGCCACGTGACCGACCCTTCGGCCACGGCGAACCAGGCGCGCAGGTCTCGAGCGCCGACGTCTCCCCGCTGTGCAGCGGCCTCGAGTTCCACGCTCCAATCGGTCGTGGCGGCGCGTCGGTCGAACCACGAGCGGCCTCCCGCAGTCACTCGTCGCGCGGCACCCGACTGCGACTCGGCGTCCATCGCGTACGCCTGCCAACCAGCGAGTCTCCAGCGGGAACGCTCGCGCGTCGCGGGCGGCGCGGATTTCGGCGAGGGAGGCGGCGCAGCATACGACAGCATCGCGAACCGCAGGTGCGACGACGCGTCCGCACGGTCGGGCGCACTCGTGCGGACCCGGACGACTCGACCATCGAACCCATCGACTTGGTATCGTCCGCGACCCGCGAGGAGTCGCGTACCCTCGAACGACCTCCGGGAGTTCGTCCAGTCCGCAATGCCGACCAACCGCTCACGTCCCAGCGCGATGTCTTGCCGACCGACTCGCACACCGTTCCGCGCATGTCCGACCTCGGCGAACAGATCCTGCCAGTCGGAGCGATCGGCCTCCGCGGGCCGCACTCCACCCGGCAACGTGCGGCCGAACCCCTGCGCATCACGCCACTCGGCGAACGCGCGCACATGCCAACCTGCGCTCCGGCCCACCCAGGCGTCAGCGCTCGCGAGCAATCGCGATTCAGTGTAGTCGTCGCTCATCGCGTCAGCGTCGGAGAACTGGAATCCAAGCGTCTCGATACCGCGGAGCCGGAACGAACCACCGAGCGTGATCCAAGCCAGGTCGTTCGCCGCGAGCGGAAGGTGTTTGAGCTCGCGCCAGAGCGCGCTCCCGCCTGGCGCGATCGCCCACCGCTCCTCATAGCGACTCTGCTGTGTGGCCGGATCGACTGAACGGGGGGCGGACGTCTGCGCCTCGGCCAGTCGCCCGACGACCGCGACGAGCAGGAGTGCTGAACTCGCGAATCGGTGACGCATTGAGCGGAATCTAGACCAATGGATCGCGCCGGGAAGCCGACCGCGCCCAACCCATTTGATGTCAAGGGCTTAGGCGAGTGATCGTGCGACTGTACCGCGTGGCGCACGCGCTCGGTCCGCGCTATCCTTCACGGTCCATGTCCTTCGTCCATCTCCACTGCCATTCCGAGTACTCGCTCCTCGACGGTGCCAACCGGATCGATGACCTGATCCGTCGCGCCCAGGAGTTCGAGCAACCGGCGCTGGCGATCACCGATCACGGCAACGTCCACGCCGCGTGGGAGTTCCAGGAGAAGGCGAAGAAGGCCGGACTCAAGCCGATCATCGGCATGGAAGCGTACGTCGCTCCGGGCGACCGCCGCCTCAAGTCCCGCGCCACGCCAGGCGAGAAGAACTACTTCCACCTCGTGCTCCTCGCGCAGAACCTCACGGGCTACAAGAACCTCGTGAAGCTCACGTCGCTGGGCTACACCGAGGGCTTCTACGGCAAGCCGCGCGTCGATCGTGAACTCCTCGCCAAGTACAGCGAGGGCCTGATCGTCTCGAGCGCCTGCATGGCCGGCGAGGTCGCTCGCCACCTGCTCAACGACGAGTACGAGCAGGCCAAGTCCGCCGCCTCGTGGTACGCCGATGTCTTCAAGGACCGCTACTACCTCGAGGTCCAGGCCCACGAGGCCGGCGAGCAGCGCAAGCTCAATGAGCAGATCTTCAAGCTCGCCAAGGATCTCTCGCTCCCGGTCGTCGCGACCAACGACGCGCACTTCCTCAAGGCCGAGGACCACGCGGCGCACGACGTGCTCCTCTGCATCGGCCTCAAGAAGGATCGCCTCGACCCTGACCGCATGAAGTACGACCGCGGGCTCTTCTTCAAGAGCGCCCCCGAGATCGCCTCGCACTTCAAGGGCCGCCCCGACGTACTCGAGAACACGCTCGCGATCGCCGACACGGTCGACGTGCAGTTCGGCAAGAAGTACCACGTGCCGGCCTTTCCGCTCCCCGCGGGCGTCACGAGCGAGAACGATCTCCTCGTGCAGCTGTCGGAAGTCGGCGCGGCCAAGCGCTACGGCTCTCCTCTGCCCAACGAGGTCGAGGAGCGCCTCCGCTTCGAGCTCGGCGTCATCACCAAGACAGGGTACGCCGGCTACTTCCTCATCACCGCCGACTTCATCCAGGCGGCGCGCGATCGTGGAATCCCGGTCGGGCCTGGCCGCGGTTCTGCCGCGGGTTCGCTCGTCGCCTATTCGCTCGGCATCACCAACGTCTGCCCGCTCAAGTTCGACCTGCTCTTCGAGCGCTTCCTCAATCCGGAACGCGTCTCGATGCCCGACATCGACGTCGACTTCTGCGAGGAGCGACGCGGCGAGGTCATCGAGTATGTGCGCGACAAGTACGGGCGCGACTCGGTCGGACAGATCATCACCTTCGGTACGCTCAAGTCGCGCGCCTGCATCAAGGACGTCGGTCGCGTCCTCGGCTTCTCCCCGGCCGAAACGGACGCGATCGCCAAGCTGATCCCCAACGCGCCCAACTTCTCGCTGACGGTCGCCGAGGCGATCGAGAAGGTCCCCGAGGTCGCGAAGCTCTATCATCAGGACGATCGGCACCAGCAACTCTTCGACTTCGCGATCTCACTCGAAGGGCTCTCGCGTCATGCTGGCGTGCACGCGGCCGGCATCGTGATCGCACCGGGACCTCTCGACGACTACGTACCGATCTGCACCGCCGACTCCAAGGGCTCCGGTGCCGGCGACGACGAGCGCGTGGTCGTCACGCAGTACGACATGAACGCGCTCGAGAAGGCCGGGATGCTCAAGATGGACTTCCTCGGCCTCACGACGCTCACGATCATCAGCGACACGGTCAAGGCGATCAAGGCGCGCCGCGGCATCGACATCGACGTCGACGCGCTCCCGCTCGACGACGACGCGACCTACCGTCAGCTCCGCGCCGGCCGTACCGCCGGCGTCTTCCAGTTCGAGTCAGCGCTCGCCACCGACATGGTGCGCGCCATGCGCGCCGACCGCTTCGACGACCTCGTCGCCTCCAACGCACTCATGCGTCCGGGCCCGCTCGACGCGGGGATGCACAAGGTCTACCAGCGCCGCAAGAAGGGCGAGGAGCCGGTGAGCTACCAGCTCCCCGAGCTCGAGGAGATCCTCGCGCCCACCTACGGCGTCATCACCTATCAGGAACAGGTGATGCGCATCGCGCAGCGGCTCGCGGGCATCTCGCTCGCCGAAGCCGATGTGCTGCGAAAGGCCGTGGGCAAGAAGGACTCGGATCTCATCAAGAAGGAGCTCAGCAAGTTCGTCGAGAAGGCCGTCGCCAAGGGCTTCCCGCCCAAGGTCATCGACGAGATCTCGGCGCAGATCGAGACCTTCGGTCGCTACGGGTTCAACAAGTCGCACTCGGTCGCCTACTCGATCCTCTCGTACCAGACCGCCTGGCTCAAGACGCACTACACTCCCGAGTTCATGGCGGCGCTGCTCTCGGCGTCCATCGGCGACACCGACTCGGTGGTGAA
>JANOWT010000014.1:0-2611 GCA_031418115.1 Gemmatimonadota bacterium | reverse complement strand
GTTGGTCGTGTCGATGTTCGGCACGAACGGCGCGCTGTCGGAGCAGGAGGCGACGGCAACGAGAAGGAGCGGCAAGAGTGCGAGGAGGCGGCGCATTGGACGGATCGGAGGGCTGAGGTGGTCGAGGGAGAATGATACCCGTCCACCCGGGGGCAGGTGCAGGGGTGCCCTGGTGCACCGCCTTCGAGTGGCGTGGCAGAGGCGCGCTCAGTGCGGTCCCGCCGATCCGACTGACCGCGCGCTGCCTCGCACGACCTCTACTCGCAACTCGGTCCAGCCGGTGAGCTGATAGAACGCAACGCGCACCGCATGTGGCCCTGGTGCGATCCCTGCGTACATCACTTCCGACCCGCCTGGCTGCGCGCGCTCCATGACGAGCCGTCCGTCGACCCAGACCCGCGCTGCGTCGTCGCTGATCACACGCAGTGAGTGCGCACCGTCGGGCACGTCCACCGTCGCGCGTGCATCGAGCGCCCATCGGTCCTGCGGCAATCCGAAGCGCGGCCGGTACCACTGGTAGTCGAGTCGCGCTTCGCGCCGCGACATGAACGGCGTGCCGGCGACGATCGCATCGAGATTCCCTCTCGAGCGATCGGGGTCCATGAGCGTGTCGCTCCACGCGAAGTAGCGGACGTCCCACGTCAGGCGCGGTTCGCGGCGCTCGAATGTGAAACGCACCGGAGTGCCAGCGGCACTGCGCGCGCCACGCGGCGAGATGGTCGCGGCACCTACGTACTCAAGCGTGATCATCCAGTCATGCTCTCTGGCGGCGAATGGTCGCACGACCAACGTGTCGCCGATCGTGCCCGCGCGCGCGGAGACGCCGCGTACGCCGTCCATCGTCACGACCCGCCACCGACCGGCGGGGCCGAGCGTGCGCAGTTGCACCGCATCACGCAGGGTGTCGACGGGCCAGAGCTTGGGCGAGCGCCAATCGAACGGGCCCCACTCATCGACGACGATCGCTGAGCGGTCGCGGCGCGGCCATGGTGCACCCGGGATCGCACGCGGCACGCCGGCGAAGCGCGCGTCAAGCTTGGGCGCGAGCGAATCATAGGCGGTACCCAAACGCACTCGCGGGTCGCACCCGCCGTCCAGGGCCAGCGAGTCGCCAGGGTCTGGTATCCCAACGATCGCGAGGCGACCGACGGCTGCTTTATACAGCCCCTCGCTCGTCGAGATGATGTTCTGCTCGAATCGGAACGGTTCGGTCTTCGTCACGCTCCCCACGGTGCGGTGAGCGGCGAACCTGTTGTCGGTCACGCGATAGTCGCGGCTGCGCGTGTCGCGCTTCTTGGGATAGACCCAGTCCGACGGCTCGATCGCGTTCGCCCAGAGGTAGATCGCCGTCGTGTCACCGCGAAACACATTGCGTGTGATCGCATTGTCCTGCCCATGTTCGATCGCGATCGCCACCCGATTGCGGGCGAAGCAGTTGCCGGTGATCTCGCTCTCGTAGCTGTAGCCACCCCACACACCATGATCGTTCCCCTCGACCGTGTTGGCCACGAACCGGTTGCGGCTGAACGTCGCCTCGATCCCGTTGGTCGGCGCGAACGAGAAGTCGTTGCCGAAGAACATGTTGTCGTTGGCACCGCCCGCGCCGGTGTCCATGGTGCTCTGCCCGGCCCACAGGAAGAGCCCGTCGCCGCTGTGCGTCACCGAGTTCCACGCGACCACGTTGTTGCTGCTCTGCTCGTACATGAGGAGCCCCGCCGAGTCCTGTCCGCGACGGTACCAGCCGTGCGAATAGCCGCGCACGTTGTAGTCCACCCTGTTGCGCACCACCACATTCCAGCTCGAG
This sequence comes from Gemmatimonadota bacterium, assembly GCA_031418115.1. Taxonomy (GTDB): domain Bacteria; phylum Gemmatimonadota; class Gemmatimonadetes; order Gemmatimonadales; family Gemmatimonadaceae; genus Pseudogemmatithrix. The sequence goes on along the minus strand of JANOWT010000014.1, from coordinate 807 downwards.
CGGTACATACCGATGCCGAGCCCGGAGTTGAACGCGAAGATGTTGTCGCGCACGGTCACGCTGTCGGTCCGCGTCATCAACAGCGCGTTCATCCCCTGCTCGGCGTGATTGCCCCTGATCTCGCCGCCGGTCACTCCCTCGAGGTAGATCGCCGCACCGAATCGCATCCACTCACGCTTCTCGTTCTGGTGGTACGAGAGCCAGTCGATGAGACTCTCGTGCCCCACGAGCGAGAAGAGCCGCGGCTTCCAGTTGTGCGAGAGGTCGTTGTCCGTGAGCGAGAGTTTGCGCGTGCCGCGCGCGAGCACCGCGATCCTATACCCGCGGATCGTCGCACCCCTGATCGTGACGTCGCTCCCGCCGTCGATGCGCACCGCCACACCCTGCCCCTCGTCCGGGAGCGCGTCAGGCGCCGTGCCCTCGAGCCGTACGCCGCGCATGTCCACGGTGATCCCGTCACCGCGCACGGTCACCAACGCCGAGTCGAGCGACGCGTTCGCCGGCAACCGGTACGTTCCCGGCGCGATCCGCACCGACGACGTGATCGTCATCCCCGCGGTGAGTGGCACCGTGCGCGGCGGCGCTTGGGCGAGTCCAGCGGTCGAGAGCGCCAACAAGAGAAGCAGGCTTCTCCCTGCGTTCCCTGTGCCCCTGTGGTGAAGATCTGTTGTAGTGGCAGTTCCGATCACAGATGCCTCCTTGGCGGCACCAACAGCGCTCCGAACAACAATCCTGCCGTCAACGCGAGCAGCGCACTCAACACCGCCACAAGCGTATCGAACCCGACCGCATAGTCCTTCTCCATCA
>JANOWT010000013.1:0-14678 GCA_031418115.1 Gemmatimonadota bacterium | reverse complement strand
GCGCGTGCACTCCCGCGGTCGCAGCGACGCCGTCTCGACCCCGCGCGTGCAGCGTCGGTAGCGTGTGCGACGAAGGCCCGGTCGAGCGAAGATGTACAGACGCGGCGGCACTCCCTTTCGGAGCGCCGCCGCTTCTCGTGTCGCGTCCCACCCCCCACCTCCCACCTCTCACCTCTCACCTCCCACCTCCCACGTCAGCGCGAGTCGAGCGCCTCCGCCACCGCCCAACCCAACAGCGGGATCATCAGCTCATGGTGCCCGGTGATCGCGAAGCCCTCGCCGCCCGCCAGCACAGGGCGCTGCACCACATTCACCGTGGGTCGATAGTGGCGCTGCATATCGAAGTCGGCGGTCGTGAAGTCCGTCGGCTTACCGCTATTCACGTTGCGTGCGACGGTGAGCGCCTTGAGGAACACCTCGGGCATGATCACCGCGCTCCCCAGGTTGAGCACGACGCCGCCCTGGTGCAGGTCCTCGCAACTCGCAGCGAGGCGCCTGAAGTCGCGGTGGCTCGTGTCGCCGATCGCGGCACCGTTCGCCGCGGGATGCTGATGGATGATCTCGGCGCCAAGCGCCGCATGCACGGTGACGGGGATCCACTGCCGGTACGCTGCGAGGACGATCGAGTGCTCGGCGTGCGCGAGCGTGCTCGTGCCCTCGAGCGCGCGCGCGACCGACTCGCCCATGCCCCAGCCGTGGGTCTGTCCGGCGATGAACGCCTCGTTCAACCCGCGCCCCGTCTCCTCGACCATGCCGAACGAGCCGTCTAGGAGGCCGGCGGCCACGTCCTCCGATGTACCGCCGAAGCTGGCGATCTCATAGTCGTGGATCGCGGCCGAGCCGTTCATGGCGAGATGCGTGATGACGCCGCGCTTCATGAGGTCCACGAGGATCGGCGCGATACCGGTCTTCACGACATGGCCGCCGAGCATCACGATCACCGCGCGCTTGCGGGTCGCGGCGCGCACGACGGCGTCGACGACCTTCCGGAAGTCCTGCGCCTTGAGCACGTCCGGCAGGGCCTTCATGAATCCGGCGAACGAACGATCGGCACCGGGCGCGGTCGCGAACTCCTCGGCGCGCACCTTGTTGGGGCGGACGGCGATCGGCACGGTCCTCACTCGCGCAAGATCGATCTCACGCGGCACGCGGCGATCCTGGCTCATGGCACGGCACCGGGCGGAGTGGAGTCGGCGGACCAGCGGTATGATCGCAGGAAGAGATTGAGTGACCCGAACGACAGTCGCGACTTCATCTGTAGCATCATCCGCTTGTCGTCGTCGCTGAGCCAGATCTCGGCGGCGCCGCCCTCGGAGAAGATGCCCGAGGTCTTGATGATCGGCTGAATGACAATCGCGTCGAACGCGCCCGCGGGGACGCGCACGCGCTCGCGGCGCAGTACGCGGATGGTCACCGGGTTGCGATCGGGCTTGAAGTAACGATTGAACTGGTACGTCTGGCCGACCTCGAGGGGAACGGTCCTGATGAAGAACAGGAACGAGCCGTCGTCGAGCGGATCCGCGACCGAAGGCATGATGCGGTTCTTCTTGAAGACCTCTTGGAAGACCGAACGCTCGGGGAAGATCTCGTATTGGCGAATGCCCTCGCGCGATCCTTGGTCGAATCGCTGCACATAACGCAGCGAGTTGAGCGTCGTCACGTCCATCCAACTCTCGTAGACGTCGTCGACCTTGTAGAAGATCGTGCCACCGCTGAGCGTGAACAGCACGTGCCACGCCCGCTGGTCGCGAATCGACTCGATCCCCATGACGCGCATGCGCGCGGTGCCCACCTTGATCGCGCCGAAGCGCACGTCATAGGTGAGGTTCTCGCCGGCGAGGAACGGGACCGCTGCTGCTCCGGTGGGCATCGTGTTCCCTTGCGCCATGCCGGGCTGCGCGAGCGCGCCCCACACGGCAACGGCGGAGAGCAGGACGGCCACGAGCCGGTTCACGCGACCGGACGGGTGCGCGCGCGTCCTCGCGCCGCCCATCCGGCGCGCACGAGGGCCATGGCGTCCGGCCAGGGATCGCGCCGCGTCGCGCGGAGCCGCACATCGAAGCGTAGCGGCAGCGACACGGTCTCGACCCGACGCGCCTCGGCGACCGCGGCGTGCAGATAGTCGAGATTCGCCTGCCACGGCTCAGCGGCCTGCGTCACCGGCAGATCGCCCGCCTTCTTGAGCAGGTCGCGCACGACCGCGATCCGAATGAGTCGGAACGACCCGAACGGATCTTTCACTCCGGCCACGGTCACCGCGCGGCGGATCGGCCAGAGCTTCGGCAGCCAGCCGACGAGCTTGTGCAGTTTGCGCACCGACTCCGGCGCTTCCGTCGGTAGTTCGCGCTCGGCGACCACCACGTCAGCGCCACCCTCGAAGCGCTTCACGAGCTCGGGAATCCCCTCTGGCTGATCAGTGAAGTCAGCCTGAAGCAGGACCACGGCGTCGCGGCGGGGATACTTGGTGCGGTTGGACGCCTCGCGCAGGAGCGCGTCGACCGCACGCGCGTAGCCAACACGCGTGCGTCCGCCGATCACCGTGAGGGGCATGGCTTTGGTGTACGGCTCGAGCACTTCGCGTGTGGCGTCGGTGCTGGCGTCGTCGTAGACGAGGATCTCGTACTCGCGCGTGTACTCCTGGAACACCTTGCGGATGCGCCACAGGAGGACGCCCACGGTCGGGGCCTCGTCGAAGGTCGGAATGCAGATATAGAGCACGGTCGAAAGCTAGGCGTAGGTGCTGCACGGGACCACACCGATATATCCCGTCAGACCGTGGAACGCTCCAACAGGTCACGGTACGCGGCCAGGACGGACTCCACCATCTGGTCTGGGCCGAAGCTCCTCGCGCGCTCGGGACCGGCGGCGCCGAGCGCGCGCCGACGCGTGGCGTCGCCCACGAGTCCCGAGACTCCGACGGCGAATGCGGCATCGTCGTCGGGAGCGAACAGCAGGCCGTTGCGGCCGTCCTCGATGATCTCCCCCAGTCCGCCCGCGGCGACCGCGATGGTCGGGACTCCGAGCGCCATTCCCTCGATCACCGCGGTGCCGAGTCCGTCGGCGCCGCCAGGATGGAGCAGGAGGTCGAGGCCGGCGAGTGCCTGAGGGACATCGTGCACGAATCCAGCGCGAAAGGCGCGTACGCCGCCGATCTCGCCATGCCCGCTCGCATGTCCGCCGAGCACGACGAGCGCGATCCGCTGGGCGGTGGCGCGCGGGATCGCACCAATGAGCGCGGTGAGGCGCGCGCTCTGGTGGTCACCCGTGAGTGGCCCGATGACGCCGACCAGCAACGTCTCAGGCGCCCAACCGCACTCGCGCTTCCACTCGCGTGGGCTTTCGGGGCGAGCGGCCGATACTCCGGGGTAGGCCACGGTGATGCGGTCGACGGCGATGCCACCGCCGACGAGCGCATCGCGGACCGCGGCGGAGATGGCGATGAAGCGCGCGACGCGCGGCCCGAAGCGGACGAGTCCGCGCGGCCGGGCGACGACGCGGCAGGTGACCATGAGTGGGACCGTGCCGCGCCGTCCGATGAGCGCGGCGAGCGCGAGTGCGTGTCCGCGGCGGTCGTGCGCATGCACGAGGTCGGGGCGCCAGGTGGCGATGAGTCGCCTGAGTCGTCGCACGGCAAGGAGGTCGAGGTCGCTGCGCATCGCGAATGCGGCGGTGGCGATCCCCTCGGCCTTGAGCTTCTGCAGGAGCGGCGAACCCGGCCGCGCGGCAACGAGCGGTTCGGCACCACGCGCGCGCATTCCGGCGGCCAGGAGCAGCAACTGCCGCTCTCCGCCACGCCAGTGCCGGGCGGCGTCGATATGCAGTACGCGCAGGTGTTTCGGAACCAGCGGCGCGTTGACGGGTTTGGACGGCAAGGTCACGGGCGGTATAGTAGCGCGCCATTCGACTGGAGGAAGACAGGGTGATCGTCGCCGATGTCCGTTCCAAGTTGACCCGCGAGGATGTTGCGCTCGCGCTCGCCCTCATCGCGCAGCAGGGTAGCGCGGCTCGTGAGCGCGGCGAGCGGACGCTCCACGAGCAGGGGATCGACCCGCTGCTCGACGACCCGGCCCTGCACGAAGGGCTCCTCGCGACGCCGCGCGGCGCGCATGCCTCGCTCCCGCTCTTCGCCTACGTGACCGTGCGGCAGGCGCTGCTACGCTCGGGCGAGCACGAGCGGATGCTCGCTGACTACGCGGCGTCGATCCTCCTGCATTTCGGCCTGCGCGACCGCGCCGAGCGCGTGGCCGACACGGACGACGAGACGTTCGACACGCTCGCCGACCTGCTCGCGGCCGCCGAAGGTCCGGACCCGCGCCGTGCCTTCCTCGTACAGGCGCACCTCGGCAACTACGCCCTCTGGATGAGCGGACTCTTTCCCGACCGGATCGAGCACCGGCGCTGGAAGCGGGGTGGTCCGGACCTCGCGTACTTCGAGCGACTCGGCAGTCGCGGTTTCCAACTCGCGGCGAATCATCGGCTCGCGAACGAGCAGGGTCTCGCACTGCTCTTCACGCATGTAGCGGAGCGCTTCCCGGTGCTGCGGATCGCGCTCAACCGGTTGAGCGACACGCTGCTCTTCCCCCATCAGCATTCGCCCGAGCGGCTCATGCGACAGGTGAAGGACGAGGCACGCTGGCGGCACGCCGAGTAGATTCGGCGGGTACCCGTCACCGGAGCCAGACAGGTGTTCGAATCCCTCCGCGCGACGATCGGCGACCTTTTGGGTGGCCGCATCGCGCCCGCCGATCGCCGCGCCGTCATCATGGACATGAAGCAGGCGCTCACGCTGGCCAAGCTCGGCGTGGAGGACCTGCGCGAAGGCGTTGATATCACGCGCCGCCGTGTCGTGGCCGAACGCGAGCAACTCGCCACCGCGACGCGCCGCCGCACGCTCGCCGAAGGGATCAACGACGTGGAGACGGTCGCGGTCGCCACGAAGTTCGAGGCACAGTTCGCCGAACGACTCGCGGTGCTCGAGCGAAAGCTCGAAGCGCAGGAAGCGGAGTTCGGTCTGGCCGAACGCGACTATGATGAGATGGTCACTCAGCTCAAGCAGGCCAACGCCGGTGCGGGCTCGGGGCTCAACGCGAGTTCGCGCGGTCCGACCGACGAAGAGCTCGGTCTGCCCAACGACGCGCCGCTCCGATCGGAACTCGACGGGCTGGCGCGTTCGCGTCAGCGGGCGGACCGCGAGGCCGGGGCTGATGCGGCGCTCGAGGCGTTGAAGAAGAAGATGGGACGCGAGTAGCGCCCGTTCGGCGTCGTGCCCGCCTGCAATGAGAACGGCGACCCGCTCGGGTCGCCGTTCTCGTTGCGTGGTGCATGGTGCGCTGTTGCGGTGCTCCGTGGTGATGTTCTGCGCGGTGCGCCGCCGCGGGCCGCTACTTCACGCCGTGCAACAGCTTGTTGATCGCCGGTGCGGCGAGGAAGAGCACGAGCCCTGCCGAGAGCAACGCCCAGAAGCCGAAGGTGTAGCCGCTCAGCGCCGACGCGGCGGACATGCCGGTCTCGCCACTAACCGCGCTCGCGAAGATCCCCGACAGGTTGTTGCCGATGCCGGTGGAGAGGAACCAGCCGCCCATGCCGAAGCCCACCAGGCGCACCGGTGCGAGCTTGGTCACCATGGAGAGTCCGATCGGCGAGAGGCAGAGTTCGCCGACCGACTGGATGAAGTAGACCGCCACCAGCGTCCAGAACGGGATCTTGTTGTCGACACTGAGCAGGCTCGAGAGCGCGAACATCAGCAGCAGGAACGCGAGGCCGTTGAAGAGCAGGCCGAGCCCGAACTTGCGTGGGATGCTCGGGTTGATGTTCTTGCGCGCCATCCAGACCCAGATCCAGGCGATCACCGGCGCCAGCAAGATGATGGCGACCGAGTTGACGCTCTGGAACCAACCGGTCGGGAAGATGAATCCGCCCAAGTTGCGGTTCACGATCTGGTCGGCCAGGAAGGTGAACGAACTGCCGGCCTGCTCGAAGAACATCCAGAACAGGATGTTGAAGGTGAAGATGATCAACATCGCGATCGTCTTGTCGCGTGCGACCTTGCCGTCGCGAATGCCCTCGAGCATGAGCATCACTGCCAACGCGAGGAACATCACGGTGAGCACCGACTGCAGGACCTGGGCGCCCACGGCGAGCAACAGGTACACGACCGGGATCGCGAGGATCGCGCCGCCGACCACGTACGCCACCCGCGTCATGCTCTGTGCCTCGGGCGGTGCCGAACCGATGCCGGCGAGCTGCTGACGGCCGATGTAGAACCAGACCGTGCTCACCAGCATGCCGACGCCGGCGGCGATGAAGACGACCTTGTACGCGGGCATCCCTTCGCTGCCGAACACCGAGTTCGCCAGCCACCCCGTGAGGAGCGGCGCCACGAACGCACCGGCGTTGATACCCATATAGAAGATCGTGAAACCACTGTCGCGTCGCTCGTCGCTCACGGCATAGAGCTTCCCGACGATCGTCGAGATATTCGGCTTGAACATGCCGTTGCCCACGACAATCGTCGCAAGGCCGAGCTTGAAGAGGGTCGGATCAGGAAGCGAGATCATGAAGAGCCCGCACGCCATGAACACGGCGCCGGTGAGGATCGCGCGCTGGTACCCGATGACCTTGTCGGCGACGTAGCCGCCGAAGATCGCGCCCGCGTACACGAGGGCCAAATACGACCCATACGTGAGATTCGCGTCGGCCTGTCCGCTGGCCGCACCGCCGTGGAACTGATCGACGATGTACAGCACCAGCGCCCAGCGGATGCCGTAGAACGCGAAGCGCTCCCAGAACTCGGACATGAACAGCATCCAGAGTGGCGCTGGATGGCCGAGTACCTGCTTGAATGGTGGCAGCGCGTCTGCTGCGGCGGGCGATCGATCGGCCATGCGGCCTCTCCGGAAGAAGTCAGGATCAGGGACTCAGATGCGACTCGGGAAGTATCTGACAGCCAAGCGCTCTGCGCAAACGCGCGGCTCAGCGCCGCCAGGTCCAGGAGGGCGCGGCGAACGCGATCGTCAGGCGCGCGATGTCCGCCCGGAGTGACGCGGACTCGGTCGCGGTCTGGTCGGCGATCGCTGAGTCGAGCTGAGCGCCCGTTGCACGCCCGAACGCGCCCGCCAACGCGTCCCGCACCTCGCCGTAGCCGACCTCGCGACCGAGGATCGCACCGAGCGTAGCGGCGCTCGCGGTCACCGGCAGTGCGGCCGCGTCGCCCGAGCGGAGTGCGTCGATCGTGCGTTGATCGTCGGCGAGGAGAATGGAGCCGTGCTGAAGCAGCGCGCCCTCCTCCCGAAGTTGCGCCGACCCCACGAGCTTCGCACCGCCGACCGCGAGCTCGCAGGCGCCGGGCTCGGCGAAGCAGGCCGCGCCTTCCGGCCGGAGCGGCCTGCGCGCAGCGGTGACGACGGTCGCCGCCACGCCGAGTCCCGCGAGCGCCTGGAGCAACAGCGTGTTGATGACGGCGTAGCTCTCGCCGAGCGAGAGCGGGCCGACCGGTGCGATGACCGAATAGGTGACTTCACGGTGATGCAGCAGCGCACGCCCTCCGGTCGGGCGTCGCACGATGCCGATGCCGCGCGCCGTGATGCGCGCGGGGTCGAAGCGGTCGCGCGCGCGCTCGTGCCGGCCGAGCGAGAGCGTCGGTCGATCCCAAGCGTACACGCGAAAGGTCGCCAGGCCCGTGCGGCGAGCGTGCGCCATGAGCGCAGAGTCGGTCGCCATGTTGGTGGTGCCGTCGGCGGCGCCCGAGTCGAGGAACCGCCAACGCGGCGCGAGCGCGAGGAGCGGGGCGGCGCTCACCGGGACGAACGGAGTACGGTCCGGACCCTGCTCAGCGCGTGATGGCGAAATAGAGGACGTAGATCCAGCTCAGGATCCCGTGGATGCAGGCCCAGAGGATCGAGTGGTTGACGCTCCACGAGATGGCGATCGCGAGGGTCGCGCCGAAGCTGACGCCGGCGCGCGTGACCTGGACACGGGTCGAGGATTCCATGGGGACGCGGGGTGGGGGACCGTTGAGGATTTCCGACATGGTGGGAATGTACGGAGGCTATCGTCCCTGTGTAGTTTTCGTGTCCGGCCCAGTGCCGGCGTCTCATGTGAGTCCTGACTCTTCCGCACCCATCGGGGCCTGTGCGCCCCTGCGAGGATCTCGTCGTGCCGACCTCCGCTCATCCGCAGCCGGACACCTTCATCTCGCGTCACATCGGTCCGTCGACCGCCGACGTCACTGCGATGGTTGATGCGCTCGGATATCCGACGCTCGACGCGTTCATCGACGACACGATCCCCGAGAACATCCGCTTTCGCCGCCCGCTCGCGATCCCGGGTGCCAAGTCGGAGGAGGAAGCGCTCGAGGCCTTTCGCGTGGAGATGAGCGCGAACGAGGTGCGTCGCGCCTTCATCGGCATGGGCTACTACGACACGCACACGCCGGCGGTCATTCAGCGCAACATCCTCGAGAATCCCGGCTGGTACACGGCCTACACGCCCTACCAGGCGGAGATCGCGCAGGGACGCCTCGAGGCGCTGCTCAACTACCAGACGGTGGTGAGCGACCTCACCGGCCTGCCGATCGCCAATGCCTCGCTGCTCGACGAGGGCACCGCGGCCGCCGAAGCGCTGACGATGGTCCATGGGATCGTCGGCAAGGATGGGCGCGATGTGTTCCTGCTCGCGAGCGATCTGCATCCACAGACGATCGAGGTGGTGCAGTCGCGCGCCGAGGCGCGGGGGCAGGTGGTGAAGATCGTGGCGCCGGCCGAGATGAAGCCCGACGCCACGACTGCCGGCGTGCTGCTACAGTATCCGAATACGTTCGGATCGGTCGATGACCATCGCGCGCTCTGCGAGCGCGTGCACGCCGCTGGCGGCCTCGTGATCGTCGCGACCGACCTGCTCGCGCTCACGCTGCTCACGCCGCCGGGCGAATGGGGCGCGGACGTCGCGGTGGGCAACTCGCAACGGTTCGGCGTGCCCTATGGCTACGGCGGTCCGCATGCGGCCTTCTTCGCCACCAAGGACGAGTACAAGCGGCAGATCGCGGGCCGCATCATCGGTGTCTCGCGCGACTCGGGTGGCAAGCCGGCGTTGCGCATGGCGCTGCAGACGCGCGAGCAGCACATCCGCCGTGAGAAGGCGACGTCCAACGTCTGCACGGCGCAGGTGCTCCTCTCGGTGATGGCCGGCATGTACGCTGTGTGGCATGGGCCGGAAGGTCTCAAGCGGATCGCGACGCGTGTGCACCACCGCGCCGAGGTCTTCGCGGCGGGCGTGCGCAAGCTCGGAATGACGCCGGCTCCGGCGGTCACGTTCGACACCATCACGGTGGACGTGGGCGCGCAGCTGGGCACGATCGTCACCGCGCTCGACCGCGCCGGCATGAACGTGCGCCACATCGACGCGCGCACACTCGGCGTCTCGATGGGCGAGAACACCACCGTCGCCGACGTGAGCGACCTGCTCGACGCGTTCAACGGCGGCCGCGCGCATGGGCTCGACCTCGATGCGATCGCCAAGTCGGTCGACGCGCGCTACGACGAGCGCTTCGCGCGCACCTCCGGCTACCTCACGCACGCGGTCTTCCACAAGTACCACAGCGAGACCGAGATGCTGCGCTACATGCGCAAGCTCGAGTCACGCGATCTCTCGCTCACGCACTCCATGATCGCGCTTGGCAGCTGCACCATGAAGCTCAACGCGTCGGCCGAGATGTACCCGGTGACGTGGCGCGAAGTGGGCGGGCTGCACCCGTTCGCGCCGCGCGAGCAGACCAAGGGCTACGCCTCGATGTTCGTGCGCCTCGAGAAAGCGCTCGCCGAAGTGACCGGTTTCTCGGCGGTCTCGCTGCAGCCGAACGCCGGCTCGCAGGGCGAGTATGCTGGGCTGCTCGTGATCAGAGCATTCCATCGGGCCCGCGGGCAGGGGCACCGCACGGTGTGCCTCATCCCGCAGTCGGCGCATGGCACCAATCCCGCCTCGGCGGTGATGGCGGGGATGAGCGTGGTCGTCGTGAAGACCGACGCGAACGGCAACATCGACGTCGGTGATCTGCGGGCGAAGGCCGAGCAGCATTCGGCGAACCTCGCGGCGCTCATGGTCACGTATCCGAGCACCCACGGGGTGTTCGAGGAGAGCATCAAGGACATCTGCGCGATCATCCATGAGCATGGCGGCCAGGTGTACCTGGACGGCGCGAACATGAACGCGATGGTCGGTCTCTGCCGTCCGGGCGACATCGGCGCAGACGTCTGCCATTTGAATCTCCACAAGACATTCTGCATTCCGCACGGTGGCGGCGGTCCCGGTATGGGGCCGATCGGTGTGGTGGCGCATCTGGCACCGTTCCTCCCGTCGCATGGCGTCGTGAAGACCGGTGGCGAGAAGGGGATCGGTGCGGTCTCGGCGGCACCGTGGGGCAGCGCGAGCATCCTCCCGATCTCCATGATGTACATCGACATGATGGGGAGCGAGGGACTCACCGAGGCGACCAAGATCGCGATCCTGAATGCGAACTACGTGGCGCACCAGCTGCGCGCGCACTACCCGGTGCTCTACAAGGGCAAGAACGACCGCGTCGCGCACGAGTGCATCATCGACACGCGGCCGCTCAAGGTGTCGGCGGGTGTTGAAGTGGAGGACATCGCCAAGCGGCTCATGGACTACGGCTTCCATGCGCCGACGGTGAGCTTCCCGGTGGCGGGGACCCTCATGATCGAGCCGACCGAGTCGGAGTCCAAGGCGGAGCTCGACCGATTCTGCGAGGCGCTGATCGCGATCCATGGCGAGATCGTGGACATCGAGAAGGGCGTGTTGGGCAAGGAGGACAATCCACTGGCCAACGCGCCGCACACGCTCGAGGTGACTCTCGCCGATGGGTGGTCACGTGCGTACTCGCGCGAGCGGGCGGCGTTCCCGTTGCCGTGGGTGCGGGAGCGGAAGTTCTGGCCTGCGGTGGGGCGCGTGGAGAGTGCGTTCGGGGATCGGAACCTGGTGTGCTCGTGTCCGCCGATCGAGGAGTATCAGTCGGCTTGAGCTCGTCGTGGGGCCGAGGTCTGCAACGGCAACGGCTTTCACCACAGGGGCACAGGGGGCACAGGGAACGGCAGGTGCTGATGGAACTGCAAGCACCGAGAGCATTCCCGGATTTCAAAGGGGGCCCGGCGGAATCTCTCCGCCGAGCCCCCTTCTTGTTCTCGCTGTTGCCGTGGGGGTTCCCTGTGTCCCCTGTGCCCCTGTGGTGAACGCAGTCAGACAGCAAGCACCGAACTACTGCCCGAGCAGCTTCCCGTAGGCAGCCGCGTCGAGCAACCCGCCGAGCGCCTTGGGATCGATCCGCATCTTGACCATCCACCCATCCCCGTAGGGATCGGTGTTCACGAGCGCCGGCTCCCCTTCGAGCTTCGGGTTGACCTCGACGATCTCTCCGGCGAGCGGCGAGAAGAGCTCCGAGACCGCCTTCACCGCCTCGATGGTTCCGAACACGTCGTGCGCGCCGAACTTCTTGCCGGCGGCCGGCATCTCGAGGTAGACGATGTCACCGAGCTCGCCCTGCGCGTAATCGGTGATGCCCACGAGAACCACGGCGGCATCCGCGGTCTTCTTCACGTACTCGTGGTCATTGGTGTAGAGGAGGTCCTGCGGGATCGACGACACGCGTGGCTCCGGACTGTTCGGGGGAGGAACGGGATGCGCTTCGGACCGAAGGCTACCCGCGCCGGCGGCGAGGGTCAAGCTGAACTGCGGCGCGTAGCTCCAGCCGACCGCGCCAGCGCGCGAAGCTCGTCGACGAGTGCATCGACCTGCGCATGGAGCGTCTCTCGTGTGCCGAGGTTCTCGATCAGGTGATGCGCTAAGGCGCGCTTGCGGTCGGCGGGCATCTGCGCCGCGATCATCGCGTCGGCCTCGGCGGCGGTGAGTCCTCGGTCGCGCACGAGGCGCTCGCGCCGGACCGCGACGGGCGCGTCGACGAGCACGATGCGATCGACCAGGTCCTCGAGTCCGACTTCGAAGAGCAGTGGGATGTCGCAGACGACGAGCGGCGCGCCGCGCGCGCGTTCGGCCTCGACCGCGGCGTTGCGCAGGCGACCCACCTCAGGGTGGACGATCGCGTCGAGGGCGCTGCGTTCGGCGTCATCAGTGAAGACGATGCGCCGGAGCGCTGCACGATCGAGCGTTCGATCGGCGGCGAGGATGTCAGGTCCCCATCGGCGGACGATCGCCCGGAGGGCAGGTGTGCCGGGTGCCACGGCGTCGCGCGCGAGGCGGTCGGCGTCGATGATGGGCACGCCGTGCGAAGCGAGACGCGCCGCGACGGCGCTCTTCCCCGCCGCGATGTTCCCGGTCAGGCCGACGACGAGCATGCCGAACGGTATTGCGGTGGCGCGCCGCAGGCCAGCGCGCGTGGCAAGCGCGTGACGTGCGCCCACGGAAGCGCGTAATTACCTCAATGCCCCCTCATCGTCGTTCGCGTCGCGGATTCACGTTCATCGAGATCCTCATGGTGTTCGCGCTCATCGGCATCATCGCCGGGTTCACGGTCACTCGCGTGAGCTTCTGGGGCTACCGCATGGACGCGAACATCCGGCTCATGCAGAACGCGATCATCGGGGCGCAGCAGACGGCGATCACCAAGAATGTCGCGGTGTACGTGATGTTCGACGCCAACGAACACAGGTTGCGGGTGCTGCAGGACTACAACAACAACGGCGTGATGGACGTGACCGACACCGTGCGGTACCGTCCGCTCGCCGACGGCGCGCAGTTCCAGGCGCCGCCCAATACGGTCGACGGCGTGGCGGCGGTCTACATGACCGGTCCGGGCGTGATCTCGGCGGGCAATCCGCTGCAGTTGTCGATCCGGATCGCGCCCAACGGATCGCTCTCGGGCGATGCGGTGGTGTACATCGGGTCGCCGCGCCGGCGCGACGAGGATTTTCGCGCGATGTCGATCGTGGGTGCTACGGCGCGCACCGGTTTCTGGTCCCGCGGCGGCGGCGCCTGGCGGCGGCGCGACAACTGAACGATGGCGCCTGACGCCGCGATCGCGGCCGCGCGGCGCTGATCCCGCTGCTCAGCTCACGCGATCCCGCTCACCGATCGACCCTAGGAACTTCGTGATCGCCCAGCCCGCGCCGCCGTGCCCGCGGATCTCGTGCGGCGTGGCGCCCAGGTAGCGCTGGCAGGTATTGCGGAACGCCGAGCCCGAGGGGAAGTCGAGGAGCCGCGCGACCGCGTCGGCGGCACGGTTGGGGTCCTCGAGCATCTGCGCTGCGACGATCAGGCGACCCCACGTGAGGAGCTTCTGTGGCGGCGGGAAGCCGTCGGTCTCGAGCGACGACAGGAGTGTCCGCTTGGGCGTGCCGACGATCTCGGCGAGCCGGTGTGAGGTGAGTCGCACGTGGGCGCGCGTCACGGCGACCATGGTGGCGTCGCGGGCGACCGACGAGACGCGCGTGAGGTGAGGCCGTAGCAGCTGCGCGACACCGCGTGCGGTGGCGCGCTCGAGGACCGCGCGAAAGGCGGCCGGCGTGTCGTCCTGGCCCAGCAGGAGCAGTCCGTCGAATCCGGCGCGGCCGGCGTCGAAGAGGTCCCGCGCGCGATCCGCCGTGAGGGTCACGTAGGCCACGAGCGTGAGCCGTTCGGCGCGCATCTTGAGTCGACGGACGGCGTCGAAGTGGCTCTGCCCCTCGCCGAATAGGTCGACGATCGCGAGCGTGACCTCCTCGTCGCGGCAGGCGGCCTCGAGTTCCGCCCAAGTTCGGCAGTGTACGAGCCGATGCTCTCCATGGACAGCTTCGTGCACCCGGCTCAGGGCACCGGCGTCGGGGAGCATGGTGGCGATCGCGGCCACGGCGGGTTCTCCGGTCTGGTGGGGACGTACGCGGCGGCAGGAGGGGTGCGCCTAAAGGACGTCGGTACCCCATCACAATACCTCTGCGCATCACGTTGTGACACCCGTTCCCGCCCCCGCGTCCTATGGGGGAATGCTTCGTATAAGGATTGGCCCGCACCACACCCAGAGCCCCGGAACTCGCGCGACATGAAGGCCCGCAGATCCCGCCACCGCGGCGCCCGCCACTGCGGCGCCCGCTACGGCATGACGATCATCGAGGTGATGTTCGCGATCGTCATCCTGTCCGGGGTGATGCTCGCGATGTCGCGATTCGGCCAGTCGTTCACGCGGGCGACGCGCAACGCCGCCAACCTCGCGATCGCGAGCGATCTGGCGACGGCGCGGCTTCAGCTCGCGCGCGGGCACCCGACGTACACGACGATCGTGTCGACGTTCAACGGGACGACGGAGACTTCTGCCGGTGCGGCGAACCCGTCGATGGAGGGTTTCGTCGGGTACACGCGCACCACCGCCGCGACGCGCACGCAGAACGACAGCACCGACTACGTCACGGTCACGGTGACGGTGAATGCGGCGGTACTCAAGGCGCCGGTCGCCAAGACGGCCGTGATCGCCGCGTTCCGATGAGCAGGCGTCGCGGGCGCGGCTTCACTGTGGTCGAGATCATCGTGGCGATGACGCTCACGCTCGCGGTCTTCGCGATCACGTTGCCGTTCATCAAGGCGCAGACCAACGCGCTGAGCGTCAGCGCCGGCCGGATGGATGCCGACCAGCTCGCGCGCTATGCGCAGCGCGCGATCGACTCGGACCTCCGCCGTACCACGGC
>JANOWT010000012.1:0-19136 GCA_031418115.1 Gemmatimonadota bacterium | reverse complement strand
CGGCATGGCCGACGTCGAGCAGGTGCGATCGCTGAGCAAGTACGGATTCGCCGCGATCACGATCGTGTTCGCCGATGGCGTTGACCTGCCGCGCGTGCGGACCCAGGTGAACGAACGCCTGCAGTCCGTCCGTGGCCAGTTCCCGCCGGGCGTCGATGCCCAACTCGGACCGTTGGCGTCCGCGAGCTCCGAGATGTTCATGTACATCGTCGAAGCCCCCGACCTCGACTTGATGGCTGCCCGTACGCTGCACGACCGGATCGTGCGGCCACAGTTGCGCAGCGTCGAGGGCGTCACCGAGATCAACAGCTTTGGCGGGCTCGTGCGTCAGGCGCAGGTGGTGGTGCGCCCGGAACGTCTGATCAGCTACGGGCTCACTCTCCACGACGTGGTCACCGCTGTGCAGTCGAACAGTGCGGTCGCGGCCGGCGGATACCTCGAGCACCATGATCAACAGTTCATCCTGCGCGGGCTCGGACAGGCCGCCACGCTCGACGACCTGCGCCGCACCGTCATCCGGGCGAGCGCGACCGGCGTGCCGGTCCTCATCGGTGAAGTGGCGGACGTGCGCTTCGGCGCCGAGATCCGCCAGGGGGCGGTGTCGGTCGACGGCAAAGGTGAAGTGGTGAGTGGGATCGTCATGATGACGCGTGGGGAGAACAGCAGAGAAGTCGCACGACGCGTCCGCGAGCGACTGGTCCAGGTGAACCGCGCACTACCCGAGGGCGTGCGGGTCGTCAGCTACTACGATCAGACCGACTTGGTCGACGCGACCATCGGCACGGTGCGCAAGAATCTCATCGAAGGGGGACTGCTCGTCGTCGCCGTGCTGCTCATCTTCTTGGGCAATGTGCGCGCGGCGCTGCTGGTGGCCGCGACCATCCCGCTCTCCCTGCTCTTCGCATTCATCGGCATGCGCTGGCTCGGACTCTCGGCCAACCTCATGAGCCTCGGTGCGATCGACTTCGGCATGATCGTCGACGGGGCGGTGGTGATGGCGGAACAGTTCGTGCGCACACTGCACGGTGACGCTCGGGCGGGGCGACTGCCGGGAGACGCGAAGGCGATGCGACACCGGATCATGGGTGCCGCGCACGAGGTCGGGCGCCCGATCGCCTTCGGCGTGCTCATCATCATGATCGTCTACCTGCCGATCATGAGCCTCGAAGGACTCGAGGCGCGCATGTTCCGCCCCATGGCGCTGACCGTGGCGATGGCGCTCTTCGGCAGTCTCTTGCTCGCGCTCGTCGCCGTACCGGCCGTCGGAACCTGGCTCTTCCGCAACGGCGCGCGCGAGTCGGCATTCGCCGAACGGATGGCGCATTGGCTCGAGGGTGTTTATCGCGCCACGCTCGAACGCGTCACGCCGCATCCGTTCCGCACCGTGGTCGCGGCCGTGGCCATCTTTGCCAGCGCGATGCTTCTCGTGCCGCGTCTCGGTACCGAGTTCGTGCCCGAGCTCGACGAAGGTTCGCTGCTCATCGAAGCCGTCCGCGACCCCGCGATCTCGCTGTCGGCCTCGCTCGCGATGCAGCGCTCGATGGAGGAGGCAGTCCTCGAGTCCCCTGAGGTGCGGACCGCCGTCAGCCGCGTCGGGCGTCCCGACATCGGCAGTGACGCCATGGGCGTGCATCAGGCCGATGTGTTCGTGATGCTCAAACCGACCGCCGACTGGCGCCCCGGCGTCACCAAGGACAGCCTCTCCGACGAGATCGCGGCCCGCGTGAGCGCCCGTGTCCCGGGTGCGGCACTCAGCATGACTCAGCCCATGAAGATGCGGTTGGACGAGTTGATCTCCGGTGTTCGCGCCGACCTCGCCGTGAAGGTCTTCGGTGACGATCCTGCCGTGAACCTGCAGGTCGCCGAGCGCATCGCGCGAACGCTGGCGAGCGTCCCCGGTTCCTCCGAAGTGCGCGTGGAGGCCACCGACGGCCAAGGTTATCTCAATGTCTATCTCGATCGCGGCGCTATGGCCCGATTCGGCGTACCGGTGTCCGAGGTGCAAGAGGCGCTCGAGACCGCCGTCGGTGGCAAACCGGTCTCCACACTCGTCGAAGGCAACTACGCGATCGACGTCGCCGTGTACTATCCCGACGAGTTGCGGGCGTCGGCCGAGGCGATCGGCGCGATCGCCGTGCCCACGCCATCAGGCGCGAGAGTGCCGCTGCGCCAACTCGCGGCGATCCGCCAGGAGCCTGGTCCGGTACAGGTGAATCGTGAACGCGCGCAGCGCTTCGTCGCCGTGCAGGTGAACGTCGTCGGTCGGGACCTCGGCGGATTCGCCACCGACGTCAAGGCCGCGATCGAGCGCGATGTCGCGACCCCGCCCGGCATCTTCATCGAGTACGGCGGTCAGTTCGAGAATCAGGAACGCGCCATGCGTCGACTGAGGATCGTCGTGCCGGTCTCCGTCGCGCTCATCGCGCTGCTCCTCTACGTCTCGCTGCAGTCGTGGATGCTGGCGGGCCTCGTGCTCGTGAACCTGCCGTTCGCGGCCGTGGGAGGGGTGCTCGCGCTCTGGTTGCGCGGGCTGCACCTCTCCGTGTCGGCGTCGATCGGTTTCATCGCGCTCTTCGGCGTGGCGGTGCTCAACGGCCTCGTGCTGCTCTCGACCATTCAACGGCTGCGTCGCAATGGGGCCACGCCGCTCGCGGCAGCGCACGAGGGCGCGGTATTGCGGCTCCGGCCGGTGCTGATGACGGCGCTCGTCGCGAGCATCGGTTTCCTGCCCGTGGCGCTCTCGCAGGGGACCGGCGCCGAGGTACAGCGTCCACTCGCGACGGTCGTGATCGGTGGGTTGATCACGTCCACGCTTCTCACGCTGCTGGTGCTGCCAACGCTGTACCGGCTTCTCGAGGGGCGCGCTGAGCGACGGCGGGCGCGGTGATCCGATCATCCGGTGAGTCCGCGCCAACGGTGCCGCCCACTCCGCCTGCTGGTCCTGACCGGCGACTACTGAGTGCTGGTCCTGACCGGCGACTATTGAGTGCTGGCCCCGACCAGCGCCTACTGTAGGTACAGATACAGCCCGTAGAGTCCGTACCCGAGCCCTGCGAGGCTGACGATCCCACCAGCGTCGCCGCCGACGATCGCGCCGCCCAGGATCGCGGCCCCGCCGATGATCATCTGCGGCACGCCGCGCTTGCGAGAGATCGACGGCTGCGGCGTCGGCACCAACGCACCGCTCGCACTCTCATTCTGCACCGCGATCCCGATCCGCGCGCGATCGAGCCGAGGGCCCGCGATCGACACGGTCGGCTCGGCGATCGGCGAGGTCGGCACGCCCGCGACCTCGGTGAGCACCACCGGATCGGAGTTGAGGACCGAGCCCTGCGCCGTGAGAACCGACGCGCTAAGCGTGAGCGCGATCACCGCGACCGGAAGGATTCGCTGCTGTCTCATCTTGGTGCTCTCCGTGGAGTTGGGTCCGACCCTGCGGTCAACCTACCATGCCGGTAACTTTCCGTCGACCCCGAGTCCGTTCGCGCCCAGCCAAGACCGCCGTGACCGATCCGCTCCTGCGTTTCCGCGACGAGTTCCCGATCCTCGCGCGTAGCACCTATCTCGTCTCGAACTCGCTTGGCGCCATGCCTCGCGCGGTGCCCGAGCGCCTGGCGGAGTACGCCGAGTCATGGGCGACGTGGGGCGTGCGCGCCTGGGCCCGCGGCTGGTGGGAGATGCCGCTCACCGTCGGTGACGTGGTCGCCCCGCTGATCGGTGCCGGCCCACACGAAGTCGCCATGGCACCCACCGTGACGCTCGCGCAGGCCGCCGTGCTTTCGGCGATGGACTTCCGGGCTGGTCGCGACACGGTCGTCATGACCGAACTCGACTTCCCGAGTGTGCGCTACGCCGTCGAACAGCTCGCCCCGAAGCTCGGCGCGCGTGTCGTGGTCGTACCGAGCGACGACGGTATCAGCATCGACCAGGCGCGCCTCCATGCGGCGATCGACGAGCGCACCGCCCTCGTCTGCGTCTCGCATGTGCTCTTCCGCTCCGCGTATATCATCGACGCCGACGCGCTCTGCCGCCACGCGCATGCCATGGGCGCCGTCGTGTCGCTCGATGCGTATCACGCGGTCGGTGTCGTTCCCGTGGACGTAAAAGCGAGTGCAGTGGACTTCTACACCGGCGGCGTGCTCAAATGGCTCTGTGGCGGGCCCGGTGGCTGCTTCATCTACGCATCTCCCTCGGCGAGCGAACGCTTCGCGCCCGCGCTCACCGGCTGGCAGGCGCACAAGCGGCCGTTCGCGTTCGACGGCGCCATGGACTACGCCCCAGGGATCCAACGGTGGCTGGGCGGGACACCGGTCGTGCCGGCGCTCTACGCGGGCATCGAGGGGCCGCGCATCGTGGCCGCCGCTCGCATGCCGGCGATCCGCGCCAAGAGCCTGCGACAGGTCGCGCGCCTCGTGGCCCTCGCCGATGCTCGCGGCTACCGCCTCTCGGCGCCGCGCGATCCCGCACGCCGTGGAGGGTCGCTCGCGTTCGACGTGCCGCATGGTGCCGAGGTGGCGCAGGCGCTGCTCGCGCGGGATGTGGTGATCGACTATCGCCCCGGCGCCGGGATCCGGGTCGCCCCGCACTTCTATACGACGGACGACGAGGTCGAGCGCGTGGTCGCCGAGATCGACGACATCCTGACCACCGAAGCCTGGCGAGCCTTCGAAGGCAACCGACCCACCGTCACCTGAGCACGGTAGGGTCGCGCCGGCACGGCGTCGCGCCGCCATGGATCGCGCCGACCTTTCGCCATCGCACGTGGCACCGTAGTTTCGCCTGCGCACCCTTCTCTCTACACGAGCGAACCCGATGCCCCAACCGCCCAAGAAGCTCCGCAAGCAGTACCTGAACAACGAGTATCCCAGTGCGGTGCTCAAGTTCGAGGACGGTCACGAGATCGTCATCAAGCGTGGCACGGGCAAGGCCTTCGATTGCTACGCTGGCGAGAGCATCAAGCTCCTCGCCGTCTTCGATCCTGACGCGCGCGAGCGCGATCTCGTCGAGACGCGCAAGTCGGACGACTTCCCCGACGCGTGAGTCTCTCGTCGGTGGTGCGCCCCCTGGTCGCGACCGGTCTCGCTGTCGCGCTGGGGGGCGCGTCGCTTTCGGCCCAGGACATCTCCGGGCTGCGCCGCACGCTCGACTCGCTCGCGGATCGGCACCGCGGCGTGGTCGGCTACGCGATCCGCGACCTCGAGACCGGCGCGCGGATCGGTCGCCGCGCCGACGAGCCGTTCCCCACGGCATCGCTCATCAAGGTACCGGTCCTCGTCACGCTCTTCGACTTGGTCGAGCGCGGCCAGATCTCACTCAGCGACCGCCTCACCGTGCTCAAGATCGACAAGGTCGGTGGGGCGGGGCAGCTCCAGTTCCTGCACGACGGCGCCGAGGTCACGGTGCGCGACGCGGCCTGGCTCATGACCACGATCAGCGACAACACGGCGACCAATCTCATCCTCGATCGGATCGTCATCCGCCGCGTCTGGGCCAAGATGGATTCGCTCGGACTCGGCCGCACGCGCGTACACCACAAGAGCTTCCTCCGCGCGATCGCCTCGGTCGCGCCCGATTCGTCGGCGCGCTACGGGCTCGGTGTCAGCACGCCGAACGAGATGGCGCGACTGTTCGAGATGCTCGCGCTCGGACAGGCCGTCAACCCGCGCGCCGATTCGGCGATGCTCGACATCCTCGTCCACAACGAGGACGGCGCACTCCTGCAGCGCTACGTCGCCGAGCTGCGCTCCGCGCACAAGACCGGTGCCGACGACGGCATCCGCACTGAGTGTGCGCTCTGGACCCTTCCGGATCGGATCGTCGCCTGCGTGTTCACCAAGGAGAACGCCGACCTGCGCTGGAACATCGACAACGAGGCGCAGCTGCTGATGGCGCGTATGGGTGAGGCGATCGTGCGCACTTGGCGGCGGAGTGGCGCGCGATGAGGTCCGCGGACCAGCCCAGCGTGTCCATGAAGACGATGTCGAACGTGGCCGTCCGCTGGGGCCGCGAGGCCGCTGACGCACGCGACACCGGCCGCCCGATCGTCGCACTCGAGAGCTCGGTGCTCGCACAGGGATTGCCCATCCCCGCCAATCGTGAGGCCGACCGGCGCATGCGCGCCGCGGTGCGCTCGCACGGCGCGGTTCCCGCGGTCACGGCGATGGTCAAGGGAGTCCTCACCGTCGGACTCGAGGGCGACGATCTCGAACGCTTCCTGCGTCGCGACGGCGTCACGAAAGTCTCGGCGCGCGACCTCCCGCTCATGTCCGTGCGCAAAGGGGACGGCGCGACCACCGTGGCCGCGACACTCGCCTGTTGCACCGCCGCCGGACTCGACGTCTTCGCGACCGGTGGAATAGGCGGCGTGCACCGCGAGCCGGCATTCGACGAATCGGCCGACCTCGCTGAGCTCGGCCGATCGAGCGTGGTCGTCGTCTGTGCGGGCGCCAAGTCGATCCTCGACCTCCCCGCCACGCTCGAGCGACTGGAGTCGCTCGGCGTCACCCTGCTCGGGTACCGCACCGACGAGTTCCCGGGCTTCTTCACGGCGACCACCGGGCTCAAGGTGCCGGCTCGCGTCGATTCCGCGGCCGACATCGCTGCCGTGCTCAGAGCGGCCCGCGCGCTCGGCCGACCAGGCGCCGTGTTGGTCGTCCAGCCACCTCCGTCCGCGCACGCGCTCGACGCGCGACTGGTGGAGCGCGCCGTGCAGTCCGCGCTCAGCGAAGCGCGCGTTGCCGACGTCCGCGGCGCGGCGGCGACGCCGTTCCTGCTTGCCGCGGTGGAACGGCATACCGGTGGAAGTTCACTCGCGGCGAACCTCGCCTTGCTCGAGCACAATGCTGCCCTCGCGGCCGACGTGGCTGTCGCTTTGAACTCAAGTGCCTGAACGGACTTGCGACCGCTGTTGTGCAGTCGGCACATCCTATAGTTTTTCACGCAGTCCCCTGAGCCGGAGGTCAGACGCCCGATGCCCTCTCCGTTCCTGAGTTCTGAGGAGTACGACGAGCGCGCGCACGAGCTGTACAACGAGGGGAGTTACGACGAGGCGCTGACGATGCTCCGCGAGGGGCTCGGCCTCTATCCCAACGCCGTGGAGCTGCATGTGGGAGTCGGGTACGCCCGGCTCGCGCGCGACGAGTTCGCGTGGGCGCGTAAAGCGTTCGAGGAGGCGCTCGTCCTCGATCCGGAACATGAGGACGCACTCGCGGGGCTCGGGGAGACGCTGATGCGCTTCGGGCAGACGCCGCAGGCGCTCAAGGCCTTCAATCGGATCCTCGAGCTCGGCTACTCGGACGACGTCGAGCTCATGCTGCAGGTGGGGCGCGCACTCTTCCGCGACGACCTCGTCGCCGAGGCCAAGGAGTTCTTCGACATCGCCGTGCAACAGACGCCCGAGAACTCCGAGGCGGTGGCGATGGTCGGCTATGCGCAACATCGTCTCAATGACGATGCCGCCGCCGAGGAGACACTCAAGCGCGCCCTGCAACTCGACCCCGATCACAGCGAGGCGCGCATCTACCTCGGCAACCTGCTCTACGATCGTGAGGAGTTCGAGGCAGCGCTCTTCCACCTCGAGCGGACCAAGCCCGAGGATCACTGGGACGAGCTCGGTATCTGGCGTCTGATGGAACTCAAGAAGTCGCACCTGCGGATCAAGGACGACGATCCCTCGCTCGGCATCTGGGAAGCGCGCCTCACCGAGCTCACGCCGCCTGCGGATGCGCTCGAGGAGATGCTAGCCGAGATCGAGTCGCGCGCGAACGACAGCGCGCAGGAGGAGGCGCGCACGCAGCTCGAGCTCTTCGGCGCGCTGCTCGCAGATCTCAGCGACAAGAAGGAAGCGCCCGACCTGCACCGCGTCGTGAGTCGCGACGGACGGCGCTACGACGGCGCGTGGGACGAGATCGTCGGCGCGATGCGCGACGCGAGCGCCAGTCACAAGGCGCGCTCGATCGAGGAGTTCATGCAGGCCGAGGCGCGCCGCGGCTTCGCGTTGACGGGCGTGCTCATCCCCACGCGGGACGCGGAGAGTTTTCTCCGTGCCAGTGCCGACGCCGGGCTCCTGCGGATCGTCCACTGATCGCGTTCCAGGACGTCGGGAAGACGTACCGCTCCCTCTGGGGCGCCGAGGTCCGGGCGGTCGATGGTGTCACCCTCGATGTCGCGGCCGGCGAGGTGGTCGGCATCGCCGGCCCGAATGGGGCGGGGAAGAGCACGCTCATCTCGATGCTCCTCGGCTTCCTGGATCCTGATCGCGGCACGGTGCGTCTCGACGGGGTCGATCCGCGCGCATTCATCGAGCGGGAGGGAGTGGCGTATCTCCCCGAGCTCATGACGATCCCGTTGCACTGGACGGTCGTGAGCGCACTCGATCGCCTCGCGACGCTCAGCGGTATCTCGCCTGCCGAGCGGTTGGGCGCCCGTGAGCGCGTGATCGACGCGGTCGGGATCGGCGCGCATCGACACAAACGGCTCAAGGCGCTCTCCAAGGGGAATCTCCAACGACTCGGTCTCGCACAGGCGCTCCTCTCCGAGCGGCGCTTGGTCGTCTTCGACGAACCCACGCACGGCCTCGACCCGCTCTGGACCGCGCGCTTTCGCGAACTCGTCGCCGGGCTGAGGCGCGCGGACCGCGCGATCCTCATCGCTTCGCACAACCTCGACGAGCTCGAGCGGCTCTGCGATCGCGTCGTGATCATGGACAAGGGTCGCATTCAACGCGTGGTCGACGTGCGCGAAGTGGCTGGTGCGACCGGAGCCACGCGCCGCTGGCGCCTGCGCGCACTCGTCGGGACCGACGTGCTGGCGGCGCAGTTCGCCGACGCCACGATCAACGGGGACATCGTCGAGTGCGCGGCCGACCTCGCCGGTCTCAACCGTGGGATCGCACTCGCGATCGCGCAGGGAGCGCTCCTGTCGTCGGTCGCGCCGGCGGAGTCCTCGCTCGAGGAAGCGTTCCGCACGGCGGTCGTTCGATGAACGGGGGAAGCCCGATCGCCGGGTATCTGCGCTGGCAAGCGCGGGACTCCCTTCTGCGGGCGTTCACGCCGGTGATCCTGTTCGCCGGAATGGGTGGCGTTCCACTCTGGAGTTTCACTCGCACCGTGGGTCTTGGCGCGATGGACCGGCCCGGGGACGCGCAGAATCTCGCGCTGCAGATCTACGGCAACACCATGCCGCTCGCGATGACGCTCGGCGCGGTGCTCCTCGCGACCGGGATCCCTGCGACCGACCGCGAGAAACAGTACTTCCGGTTCCTCTTCGCCAAACCGGTCGTCGCGTGGGCGTTCTATCTGCAGCAGTTCCTCGTGAGTCTCGCACTCTTCGTCGTTGCGATGACACTCGTGCCGCTCGGTTTCACAGCACTCGTCACGGCGGCCCCCGTGCTCGCGGTCACCAAATCGGCGCTCGTCTTCGGACTGCTCTACGGCTCACTGGTGGTGCTCTGCGGCGCGCTCGTGAACAAGGACGGTGTCGCATTCATCGTCGTCGCCGCATCGAGCTTCATGCTCCAGACGCTCGGCAAGGCTGGTGCACTCCCTGACTGGCTCGCGGGGATCGCCCGCGGGCTGCCCCCGTTCGTCGTCGCCGACGGCATGCGCGCGCTCTGGCTCGCCGGCGAGCCCGTCCCCATCGGCGACATCATGCATGTCGTCGGCTATTCTATAGGGATGCTCGCGGCCGCCCTCTTCCTCGTGCGACGACTCCCTCTCGCACGGTCATGACCGCTCGTCTTCACGCCCTCCTGCCGTCGGACTCTGTCCGCCGGGTGCGCCTGCCTAACGGTCTCACGATCCTCGCTCGCCGCGACGCCACAGCGCCGGTCGTCGCGATCGTGACCTGGGTGAAGGCGGGCTACTTCGACGAGACCGACGACGTGGTCGGGATCGCGCACGTGCTCGAGCACATGTACTTCAAGGGCACGCCCACCCGCGGTGTCGGCGAGATCGCGAGAGAGACCAAGGCCGCCGGCGGCTATCTCAACGCCGGCACCATCTACGACCACACACACTACTACACGGTCCTCCCCGCCTCGGGCTTCGTCGCCGGACTCGAGGTGCAAGCCGATGCCTACGCGAACTCGGTGATCGACCCCGGAGAGCTCGCGCGCGAGCTCGAGGTCATCATCGAGGAGACCAAGCGCAAGGCCGACACCGCGTCGGCCCTCGCCACCGAGACGCTCTTCGAACTGCTGCACGACCAACACCGCATCCGACGCTGGCGCATGGGTCGCGAGCACGCACTCCGCGGATTCACGCGGCAGCAGCTCGCGGAGTTCTACCGGAATTTCTATCGGCCGTCCAACACGGTCCTCGCGATCGTGGGCGACGTCGATGTCGACACGGCGATCGCGCACGCGACCCGGCTCTACGGGCCGATCGCCGACTCGCCAGTCGTCCGTGCGCCCGGGCCCGTCGAGGCCGCGCTGCCCGGGTTCCGCGTGCGCGACTGGGAAGGCGACATCGCGCAGGCCGAACTCGTATTCGGGTGGCGTACCCCCGAGCTCGCGCACCGCGACACGCCTGCGCTCGACGTGCTCGCCACGGTGCTCTCCGGCGGCCGCGCCTCGCGCCTCGTGCGCGCCGCACGCGACCGACGCCTCGTCTCGAGCGTGAGCGCGTACGACTACACGCCGACCGAACTCGGCGTCTTCGTCGTTCACGCCGGTGCGCGCGCCGATGATCTCCCCGCCGCGGCGCGAGCGATCTGGGACCAACTGCGCCGCGTGCGCGCCGGAGAGGTCACCCCTGGCGAGGTCGAGCGCGCGCGCTGCTTGCTCGAGGCGCAGTGGCTGCGGCGCCTCGAGTCCGCCGACGGACAGGCCAACTTCCTCGGTGCTTGGGAACTGCTCGGTGATTGGGATCGCGGCGTCGCATATCACGAGGCGCTGTTCGCCGTCGATGCGGCCCGCCTCACCGAGGTCGCGGTCCGCTGGCTCGATCCCGATCAAGCATCCGTCGTCACGTATCGTCCGCGCGGCACCGTCACGCTCGGCGCCGATGCCGCTGCCGTAAGGCGCGCGCTCGAGTCCGAACGGCCCGCGCCGCTCGACGCGACCGCACCTCCGCTCACGATCGCGACTCCGGGGCCGTCCACCGCGACGTTCGAGCGCGTCGTCGACGGCATTCACGTCTTTCGCACCGCGCACGGTGTGCCCATCCTCGTCCGTCGTCGCCCCGGAGCCTCGCTCGCGCATCTCGGCTGCTTCATCGTCGGCGGTGTGATGCAGGAACGCGAACAGGAGGGCGGGATCAGCACGCTCATGGCGCGCGTCATGCTGCGCGGCACGACGACCCGATCGGCCTCGCGGCTCGCCGAGGACGCGGAGCTCCTCGGCGCTATCCCCTCCGCGAGCGTCGGCACCGAGACCATGCAGTGGTCCGTCGGTGTGCCCGCGCGGCAGTTCGGAGCAACGGCGGAACTGCTCGCCGATCTCGTGCTGTCCCCGGTCTTCCCCAGCGACGGTGTCGAGGCCGAGCGCGCAGTGGCACAGGCGGCACTCGCCTCGCTCCGTGACGACATGTATCGCCAACCCATGCGGCTCGCCGCTGGGGCCGCGTGGCCGGGGCATCCGTACGGACGCTCGACCCTCGGCACGGAGGAGTCGATCCGCGCGATCACACGCGACCGGATCGCGCAGTGGCACGCCGAGTGCGTACCGACCTCCGCGGCGGTGCTCGTCGCGGTGGGTGATCTCGATCCGCAGCAGGCCGCCGACACGCTCGCGAGCCGCTTCGACGCGCTACGGCGGAGCGCGGCGCACGACCTGCCCGCGCCGCCCTGGCCGGCCTTCTCGCAGGTGCGCGTCGAGGAGCGTGAGAAGGCGCAGACCGCACTCTCGTTGTTGTTCGACGGGCCCTCCTACGGCGAACCCGCGCGCTTCGACGCCGAGATGCTCAGCGGTGTCGCGAGCGGACTCGGTGGCCGGTTCTTCGAAGAACTGCGCGACCGGCAATCGCTCGCGTACACGATCATGGCGCGGCCATTCGTGCGCCGGGCCAGCGGCACGTTCGCCGCGTACATCGCGACGTCGCCGGAGAAGGAGGAGCAGGCACGGGCGAGTCTGCTCCGCGAGTTCGCGCGATTCGTCGACGAGGAAGTGAGCGCCGAGGAGCTCGATCGCGCGCGTCGCTATGCGATCGGTGCGTGGCAGATCCGCCAGGCGTCTGGCGCATCGGTGCTCGCTGAGATCGCTGACGCCTGGATCAACGGCGCGCTCGAGGACATCGCGCGCTACCCTGCCGATCTCGAGGCGGTCACGCCCGCACGCATGCGGGTAGCGGCGGCGAGGTGGTTCGATCCGAGCAGACGGGTGGAAGGGATCGTGCGCGGTCGGTCCGGGAGCGGCGCGCGGTAGCTCCGCTCGCTGTACGGCTGCATTCGTTCTCCGTTCAGCAGCTCACACGCTCGGTCGCCACTCCCGCCACCACGCGATCAACTGCAGCACGCTCCACATCGCATGCCCGTTCCCGGCGCGGCCCGCTTTCACACGCTCCCACTCCGCGTGCACCGTCTCGGCGCGCAGGAACGGCAACTCGCGCAGCGACGCAGGCGTGACGAGCTCCTCCGCCCACGGCCGTAACGGTCCGGTGAGCCATCCGCGCACCGGCATCGTGAACCAGCGCTTCGGCCGTTCCCAGAGCGGCCGCGGAACGTAACGCGCGAGCACCTCGCGCAGCGCCCACTTGGTCACGCCATCGCGCAGCTTCATCCGGTGCGGCATCCGCCACGCGAACTCGAGGAGTCGGTGATCGAGCAGCGGCGCGCGCACCTCGAGCCCGACCGACATTCCCGCGCGATCGATCTTCGCCAACAAGTCGTCCGGCAGATAGGTGACCTGGTCGGCGAGCATCATTCGTTCAGGCAAGGAGAGTTGCGCGTGCCGGCCGAGCACCTCGGGCACACGGTCGCTCGCCTCTCCCTCGATGTCGAGCAGCGCTCTCGGATCGAGCCAGGCCGATCGCAGCGATCGGTAGCCCTCCAACGGTCGCTCTGCACCGAAGAGCATCCCCACCTTCTGCAGCCGCTCGCCGATGAGCGGCGGACGCTGTGAGCGCGGCACCGCCGCGAGCAACACGCTGGCGATCGCGTCCCAACGCTCGGCGGGGAACGCGAGCAACGCGCGGCTGATCGGGCCGCGCAACGCGGCCGGCGTCGCCGCCACGCGCGAGATCAGGCGCCGCCCCTGCTCGTACCGCGTGTAGCCGGCGAACACCTCGTCGCCGCCGTCACCGCAGATCGCCACCGTGACGTCACGCCGCGCGAGTCGGCACAACAATACCGTGGGGATCGCCGAGGGATCGGCGAGGGGCTCGTCGAAGATCCGCGGTAGCTCGGGCACGAGTGCGGTGGCCTCGTTGCCGTCCAACCGCAGCGACGTGTGCCGGGTGCCGAGATGCGCGGCGATCCGCGCGGCATCGGCCGTCTCGTCGATCGCGTCATCCGTGAAGCCGATCGTGAACGTCCGCACCGCCTCGCTCGCGACCTGCTGCATGAGTGCGACCGTGAGCGCCGAGTCCACGCCGCCCGAGAGGAGCGCGCCGAGCGGGACGTCCGACTCGAGCCGTTCGCGTGTCGCGAGCAGCAGCAGCTCGGTCAGGCGCTCCATCGCCGCCCCTTCATCGGTGATCCGCGCGGCCGCCCCCGCGTCCGCCACACGCTCGGCGTCCCACCAGGGTTCGCTCGTTGTCAGCGGTGCGGCGGCATCGGAGATGGTGAGCAGATGCCCTGGCGCGAGCTTGATCACGTCGCGATAGATCGAGCCAGGAGCCGGCACGTAGAGGTAGCGCGCGTACCCCGCGAGCTGGGTGAGGTCCACTCGGCGCACGAAGTCCGGGTCGGCCGCAAGCGCTTTGAGCTCCGAGGCGAAGAGCACCAGCCCCGGCGCGCGGTACACGAACAGCGGCTTCTTGCCGAGCCGGTCGCGCACCAGTGTCAGCGCGTGCGACTGCATGTCCCAGAGTGCGATCGCGAACATCCCCGCGAAGCGCGGCAGGGCACCGCGCAGGCCCCACTGCTCGACAGCCGCGAGGATCACCTCAGTGTCCGAATGACCGCGAAAGGCATGGCCGAGCGAGGCGAGCTCGCCGCGCAACGTTCGGTGATTGTAGATCTCCCCGTTGAACACGATCACATACCGACCATTGCTCGATCGCATCGGCTGGTGGCCCGCCGGGCTCAGGTCGAGGATCGAGAGTCGGCGGAATCCGAATCCCACTCCGGCCTCGGCATCGTGCCACTCGCCGGCGTCGTCGGGGCCACGGTGCTCGAGCGTCGCCGACATGCGCCGGAGCGACTCGCCCATGCTGGCGCGTCGATCAACGCGTGTCGTGAGAATGCCCGCGAGTCCGCACATGGGCTCGGCTCTCCGCCCTAGCGGGACTTCGCGGCGGGGAAGCCGAGCGCGGCGTTCAACCACCGCACGAGCGGGAGGAGCGCGGCGTAGTCCTTCATGATCATGTCAACGAGCTTGGGAGAGGTCGCGTCGGCGTCACGGATCTCACGCGACGCCGTGAAGCTGTTGAAGCGGAGCCAATGCGCCGCCGCGTGGTCGGGGGCGTAGCCGCGCGGCACCCGCGTGAGCCGAACGCCCGCCTCGTCATCGCTGAGCGCGCCGAACCGCTTCGTGAACGCAGGCGCGTTCACGATCCGCTCGAACGCCCGCTGGTCCTCCACGAGTTTCTCGCGCAGCACACCGAGCAACGGACGCGGTGGCATCCAGAACCCGGCGGCGACCATCGAGGCCCCGGGCTCAAGATGGAAGTAGAACCCGCCTCCTCCATGCGCATCTCGCCCCACGCCGCGCCCTGCGTCGCGGTGAAAGACCCAGAGCGCCGCATGCGTCTTGTATGGCGACTTGTCATTCGAGAACCGTACGTCCCGGTGGATCCGGAACAGCGCCCGCTTGGGCGGCGCAACGAACTCTGGCGCGAGCTCTGCGAATCGCACGTCGAGCTCTTCGGCGAGCAGCTTGAGCGGGCCAAGGATCTCACGTTCGTAGGTCGGCCGCCGTTCCTCGAACCACGGCTTCGCGTTGTTACGCTTGAGCCCGCGCAGGAAGGTGAGCGCTTCCGGCCGGAACCGCGTGAACGCGCTCATGCGATTCCGCTCATGCGGGCCTGCTCAGCGGCGCGGCGGCGCGGGTAGCCGCGCACCGCCCGGCGCGCCGACGACCGTCGTGAGCGATCGATGCCCGTCGGCGCCCACGGCGCGCACACCCACCCACACATCATCGAGTTGCTCGTCAAGCAGGAACTCGGTCACGTTCGCCGCAGTCACGATGCGCGTGTAGGTCGGCGCCGTCGTGCGGCGCACGAGCAGTTCATAACCCGCAGCGCCGGCGACCGGCGACCACCGGATCGTGAAGGCCTGCCCGCCCGAGTTCCGGTCGCGACCGTACGCGGTCTGCTCCGGCCTCGCTGGTGCAGCCGCGAGCGACACGATGGTCGCGAGGTTCAATCGCGCGACCTTCGCGACATACCCGAAGTTGACGTCGGCCAGCGAATCAGTCGGGAGGTGCTGACGCTTGTAGTTCTCCAAGCGCTCCGTGAACCGTAGCCCCGGCACACCGCGCTCGACGAACGGACGATGATCGCCGCCGCGCCCGAGTCGGTCGAGCCGCAGCACCGGCAACACCTCGAACGTCGGCTGGTAGAGTGCGCCGATCGCCCACACATAGCGCGCCAGCTCGCCGCCGCCGATCGCCAGTGAGTCCACCGCGAACACGCGCAC
The DNA here is from genome assembly GCA_031418115.1 of Gemmatimonadota bacterium. GTDB lineage: Bacteria > Gemmatimonadota > Gemmatimonadetes > Gemmatimonadales > Gemmatimonadaceae > Pseudogemmatithrix. The sequence goes on along the minus strand of JANOWT010000012.1, from coordinate 3,401 downwards.
CGACGTCGAGTCCGTGCGGCCATCGTCCGCGACCACGTTGCCGATGATGTCGTCGGTGAAGGCCGCGGTGACCTGCTTCCCCTCGCGCTTGAGTCGCTCGGCGAACTGCGTCGAGCCGAGCAGGCCGAGTTCCTCTCCGGTGTAGAGGATGAACGCGATCGACGCGTCGAGGCCGCGCGGGAAGCGCTTCCCGACCACGCGCGCGAGTTCCATGACCGCGACCGTACCCGACCCGTCGTCGTCGGCGCCCGGCGCGTCGGAGGTGAAGTCCATCGAACTCGTCGAGCAGATGCACGAGTCGTAGTGCCCGCCGATCACGACCACGCGCGCGGTGTCGCGACCGGGGAGCCAGGCGACGACGTTGACCATCCGTACCTGCGGCCGCTCCGGCGACCGCCCGACCGTCGCCGTGCCGGTGTCGTACTCCACGCGCAGGCACGCGCCGCAGTCCTTCGAGTACTGCGTCAGTTGCGCATGGATCCAGCGCCGCGCGGCACCGATCCCGCGTGTGGCCGAGAGCGTGTCGCTCATCGTGTGCCGCGTGCCGAACGCCACGAGCGTCGAGTCGAGCGTACGCATCCGCGCGGCGGAGACATCGCCCAGCGCGGCTGCGATGCGCGCGTCCTTGGCGAAGCCCAGCGTCGAGGGCGTCTGGGCGCCAGCGGGAACGGCGACCGCGACGAGTGTCGCGGCCAGCGTCGAGGCCAGCAGGAGGGACTTACGCATGAATTGGATTCTCAAGGTGGGAGCCGCGCGCGGTTCGATCAGCGCGCGGTCCGATCAGAACATCGACATCGCGAGGAAGCTGCGTAGCGAGTCGTTCGTCGCCCGGAGCCGCCCCGACTGCAGGCGCACGCACGACCAGAGGACCTTGTAGGCGATGTCACGGTTGAAGTCGAGCAGCAGATCGAAGTCGCTCCGCGAGATCGTCAGCACCTTGGTGCCGCCGTTCGAGATCGCGTCCGTCGACCGCTCGCTGCGATCGAAGACCGACATCTCGCCGAAGAGCGCCCCGGGTTTGAGCACCGCGAGGGCCTCCTCGCCGCTGCCCGGCACCACGCGCGAGATCCGCACGTCACCCGAGACGATCAGGTAGAGCCGGCTGCCGGCCTCTCCCTCGCGGAAGATGTACTCCCCCGAGACGAACTCCTGCGTGCGACAGACTTCGGCGACGCGAGCGAGCTCGCCGTCGTCGAGGTCCTGGAAGATCGCCACGCCGCGCAACAACGCGACCGTATCGGACATCGGTATCCTCGGGAGAGCAGGGGGCTATGGCGAAGCTACCGGACGGCAGGGGGGGCTGGCAAGGCGAACAGGCAGCGGTGCCCTGGAACAGGGGGCTGCTCGACGGTGCTTAGCTCGGAGCGCGCGAGGCCTTAGCATTCGCCGATGCCCGCATCCCATACCGGCGCACAGCGCCAGCGATCCGCACTCCTCGCAACTCTGGTCTCACTGACGATCGGGTCGCTCGCGCCTGTAGAGGCCGACGCGCAGCAGCGCGTCACCGCCATGCCACAGTACGAAGCCCGACTGGACGCGGTCCTCTCGCCCGCCGGTGGAGCGATGGCAGGGGTCGGCGTCAACGTGCGGGCAGGCTGGTATGCCCGCCTCGGTCTCGCGCTCAGCGCCGGCGCCATTTCCACCCCCGGTTCAACCTCTGCTAGCCTCGCGGCCACCCAGCGGCTGGACGCCACCGCCCGGTTCCTCTTCGATCCGTTCGCCGAGGGTCGGCGCGCCTTCTATGCTGGCGCGGGACTCGGCGCCCAGCGGTCGGCTTCGGGCGAGGTCGTCGGGCTGCTCCTCGGCATCGTCGGTGTCGAAGGCCGCAGTGAAGGGCGCTTTGTGCCGTCGGTCGAGCTCACGCTCGGTGGCGGTGCGCGACTCGGCGTCGTACTCCGGTCCAAACGCCCTCAGGGACGCTGAAACGCGAGAGGCCCCGGAGCACTTCGCCCCGGGGCCTCATCTCGATCACGGCCGCGTGCCTACGCCGCTCTGACCGTGTCGAGCTCGCCAGCGGTCGCGGAACCCGCTGCTTCGTCAGCCGCGTCACCCGACATCTCCGCCGCGTCACTCAACATCTCTGGCGCGTCATCCGACATCTCAGCCGCATCACTCGGCATCTCGGCCGAGGGGGCGGCACCGGGCTCCTGTCGCTTGGTCGGCGCTGCGAAGCGCTCACCCAGGACGCGAAGATCCGTGATCTCCTTCTTGCTCAGTTCGTGGTACCGCCCGGCGAAGTACGCCGTCGTCTCGTCGAACCACTCGCGCATGTGTTCCGGGTCGGACCCGATCACTCCACACCGCATGATGTGTTGGAACAACTCGTCGCGCGCCTGATCGAACGCTGACGGGGGGGCCGCCATCGGACGGCCGCGGTTTCTCTGTCTGCTCATCTCGTCCGGATGTAGGGTCGTGGACGGGCGTCCCGTCCGCACAGGAAAACTAATCGGGAGGTCTCTCATCTCCTACCCCAGACCCTCGGCCAGTGTAACTTTGGGGGCGCCACTCCACCTGCTCCCAGCGGAGATTTCTCGACCGTGTCCAAGCTCAAAGGCTCCAAATCCAGCCCTTTCGGCGCCATCATCGCCGTCGTCGCTATCGCAGGCGTGGTCGCCATCGGCTGGGTGATGTCCCGCCCACCCAAGATCATCACCCTCGACCCCGCCTCGGCGGGGAACCTGACCGCCCTTGGCGTCGTGGTCGGTAGCCCGACTGCCTTGGTCGAGGTCGTCGAGTTCGCCGACTTCGAGTGCCCCGGCTGCGGCTACTTCGCGACCATCGAAGAGCCGGACATCATGGCCCGCCTCGTCGCCACTGGCGAGGTGCGATTCCGCTTCATGGACTTCCCGCTCAGCATGCACCTCAACGCCGTCGCGGCCCACAACGCCGCCGCGTGCGCCAACGAGCAGGGGAAGTTCTGGGAGATGCACGACGCGATCTTCCGCAATCAGGACCGCTGGAACGGCCAGAAGACCCGCGAGCCGAAGCGCGCACTCAAGCAGCTCGCCGGGGACGCTGGCACCGACGTGAAGAAGTGGGAGGAGTGCTACGACTCCGGTCGTATGCTCCCCCAGATCGCCGCCAACCGGCGTGAGGGTGAGCGGCTCCGCGTCGGTTCGACTCCGTCGTTCAAGATCGGTGACCAGATCATCGCGGGGAGCTTGACGTACGACCAGATGCGCCAGATGGCCAACGTCGAGAAGATCCGCATCATGGCGAACCAGAGCCTCGAGACGGGGAAGCCGGTGTCGGTCGATGCTGCCAAGAAGGCGGCGGTGCCGGTCGTGCGCTGAGCGATTGCACGAACGGTTTGCCGTCAGCCCTCCTTCTCCTCGTACTGCTCCTTGAGTGACGCGACGACACTGGGGTCCGCGAGTGTCGTGGTGTCGCCAAGGGCACGT
>JANOWT010000011.1:0-3890 GCA_031418115.1 Gemmatimonadota bacterium | reverse complement strand
CCCTCGTCGACCGCGCGAGTCGTCCGGTGATGCGACAACGGCCAGCGGGACCCCCGCTGGCCGTTGCCCTTCGTTCTTCCTACTTCCTTCGTCCTATTCTCGGCGTCTCGCTCATCGCCTCCTCGGAATGGGTTCATGATCCAGTGATGACCCGGCGCTCAGGCCGCGACGAGCACCTCCGGCACGTCGACCACGCCGCGCCCGCCCGCGCCGCCCCCCGTCTGCTGCACCCGCTTCGCCCCGCGCCACGCCGTGAGTGTCACCAAGTCACCGCGGAACGAAGCGCGCACGACCGCGTCGATCCGATCCATCGCCCGCCGCCCGCGCAGCAGCTGCACCTTGAGTCCCGCTCGCGCTGCCACCTTCGTGCCCACCTGGTTGGCGCGGCCCCCCATCACCCGCTCGAGAGTGTCGCGCGCGCTCGCGAACTGCACCAGGAAGTCCGCCGCCAGCCCGTTCGCCACGAACACCTTCTCGTACGGCCGCGCCGCCTCGATCATGCCGTCGCACACCGCGATCAACTTCGTCGGGCCGAGCGGCAGCTTCGGCATCCGCAGACCGGCGGGCAGACCGACGTCCGACCCGAACTCGATCTGCGCCCGCGCGATCATCACGATCGGGCGGATGTACTCGTCGAGCAGCAGTGCCGTCTGGTCCTCCTGGCGCTTGAGCTCCATGCGGCTCCCGTCGCGCCCCGAGTGCTGCGCGCCGGCGTACGCGCGCAGCCGCTGCACCACGTCGTCGAGCATCTCGCGTGAGCTGGTGGCGCTCAGCGAGCCCGTCATCGGATACGCGTCGAGGAACGCACGCACCCGCACCAGCGAATCCATCACCTGCTTCTGCTTCCTGTTCATCTGAACCTCCCTCTGAATGGATGTGAGTGGACGCAATGGCTCCCGGGGGATCCCGCCCGTGTGCGTCCGTCACGGGCGCCCGAACTTGTTCGTCGTCTTCGCCTGCTTGGCGTGCGTGTCACTCCGCTAGACGTCACGCATCGTCTGCTGCACTCTCGTCACTGCTTGCTCGACGCCCGTCATCGCTTGCGATGCGTTGCTCACCGGTCGCTCGTCGTTGGTGCCCGTTCTGTACTCCTTGGTGTCCGTCCTCTACTCGTTGGTGTCCGTCCTCTGCTCGTTGGTGTCCCTCCTCGACTCGTTGGTGTCCGTCCTCTGCTCGTTGGTGTCCCTCCTCTGCTCGTTGGTGTCCCTCCTCTGCTCGTTGGTGTCCCTCCTCTACTCGCTGGTGTCCGTCCTCGACTCGTTGGTGTCCGTCCTCTGTTCGTTGGTGTCCGTCCTCTGTTCGTTGGTGTCCGTCCTCGACTCGTTGGTGTCCGCTCTCTCCTCGCTGGTGTCCGTCCTCGACTTGCTGGTGTCCGGTCGCTGCACTCGAGTGTCCGGACGCGAGTTCTCCGTGTGAACTCGCAACTGCCAAGTGGATGCTCGACGATTGTTGGTGGCTGCTCCTACCACGCGTCTGGCGGCGCCGAAATCGGCATGCTCCGCTCGCGGCTTGGGGTCGATCGGCGGCGACTCACGCCCCATCGTTTGCTCGACCCTTCTACTAGTTCAACGATTGAGCGAGGCGATTCCTATGAATGCCTAGATGGCCGATTTCAACTGGCCATTTTGGCATTCATAGGAATCGGCCTGCTCAGCCGTTGTACTAGTAGAGGCGCTTGATCCCCTGATCCATCTGCTCGGACTTCAGCCCCGCGCTCCTCGCCGCCGGGACAACCCTGGTGCGCGGCCTTCGTGCACCACGTCGGGCACTCCGCGCTGCGAGAAGTGCGGACGCTCCGAGAGGTGGACGGGCACCGGTTCATCCGCTGGGCGGAGATGGTGCGTCAGGTGCTGGCGGCGTGAGCGGACCACGCCTCGCGCGACGCCGAAGGATGTGCAACGGGGCTAGCACATAAAGGGGTTGTCCGAACTTGGACATGAGGCAAGATTCACCTGCCCCCTCGCGTGAGGTCGCGATGCTTTCCCACGGCCTTGGTCCCTTGCTCAAGAGCGCGCGCCAGCAACTCGGCCTGAGTCGCGATGCACTCGCGTCGAAGGCTGACGTGAGTATGCGGCTCGTCGCCGAGTTCGAGCGCGGCCAGCGCAGCAATGTGAGCCTCGAGTCGGCGCTGCGTCTCTTCAAGTCCGTGGGGATCACGGTCGTCGCGCGAGCGCCGCACGGGCTCGCCGTCGAGATCAGGGGGACGGCGTCAGCGCGCCTCGAGCGCGCCGCGCGTGCGGCGCACCGTCGCGAGACGTGGACGGGGCGCCACGTCCACCTCCGAGACTCCGGCGATGCTCCGCTGGCGCCGCGATCGCTGCCTCGGCGGATCGCGTCAGTCGCCGCGATCTCCAAGGCGGCCTACATCGTCGCATCCAGCGGACGCGGGCGTCCCGCCGTTCCGGCGAAGAAACGGACCCGCGGATGAGGGCGCGTGCCGGTGGCGAACCTAACGACGCGCTGTCGGCGGACTTCGTCGACTTCCTGATGTCGCTCGGCTCGATCGGCGCGATCGGCGCGTCATGGCCGAGATGGCGCGGAAGGCGGTGGCCGCGTGAGCACTTCGTCCCGAAGGTCCGTCTATCAAGCAACCATGAAGCAAGCCTGTTACTTGAAAAGCCTTATGCAGCAATAGCTTAGAGATCTCTCAGCGGCCGCGGCGTTGCGCGGGCCGGTTTGCCATCAAGCATTCTCGTCGGCATGGGATCTCGGTGCAGCCCAATAGGGAAGATAGGTTCGGGCCCGGGTTCCCACGACCGGGTCCTCCACGACGATCATGTCCGCCGCGACGGCCTCCCTGAGTAGCCGTGACACGGCCGAAGCGTTCTTCTCCGCAATTCCGAAGCGCTCGCGCACCGACCGGTTCGTCATGAGCTGACGGGTCACGTTCCGCAGGCAGGCGTGCAGGTAGCAGGCCCGGATCCGATCCGCTTTACTCATCTCCCGTACCGGCTTACGGGCAAAGACGACGGATCGGCGGAGGTCTGAAAGAACAAGCGCGCATCCGGCCGGAAGAAGGACAAGGACGATCTCCGGATGCTGGACGCCCTGTAGCTCAGTTCAGCTGCCCCTCGAACTTCCGGATGTTGAGCAGGTTCGGTCCCGCCGCGTCAGTCCGCGACATGCGCATCGCCAGCGAAGCGCGCATCAACATATCGCTCGGCTCGATCGGCGCGTCATGGTAGTTGGGCACTGCGTCATAGCCCACCGCCACGCGGATCCCCTTGGTGGACCCCATGTTCGATACGGCCCGCGTGAGCCGTTCGGCGAGGCCGACCGCCCCGTCAGAGTCCGTGCCCTGCGCGATCACGGCGAACTCGCCGGGCCCGACCATGCCGATCGCGTCGGAAGTGCGCCCGGTCTCCTTGAGCACCTGCGCGAGCGTCTCCACGATCTCAGCCGACCGGTTCGCCGAGAGCGCGGCCCCCTCGTCGTTGAGCAGGAGCGGCGTGATGACGATGCAGGCGAATGGCTCCTTCTGTCGGAACGACTGCGACCCGAGCTCGCGTGCGCGACGGGCGAGACCGCGGATATTGTAGAGCCCTGTCAACTCGTCGAGCAGCGACTCCTCGTGCGCGCGGTCGACCGCACGCTTGGCCCGCATCATGGCGTCGAGCCGGAGTGGGAGTTCCTCGCCGTCGAGCGCCGAGCCGATGAAGTCCCAGGCGCCTGCGCGCAGCGCGTCGAGGCGCTTCTGCCGGCTGGAGTGCGCCGGGCTCGTGATGAGGATCGGCGTCGCGTCGCTGATGTTCGGGTCGGCGCGGAGCTCGCGGCAGACGTCGAGCCCGTCGCGGTCCGGGAGATCGGTGTCGAGGATGATCAGGTCTGGGCGCGAGGCCTGCGCGCGCTCGATCGCCTGCTTGCCGGTGTAGGCGCGGAGTACCGCGTAG
>JANOWT010000010.1:0-6213 GCA_031418115.1 Gemmatimonadota bacterium | reverse complement strand
GGTGGGATGCAGCTGCCGCATGTGATCGCCGGCGCCGCCATCTCGTTCCTCGAGGCCGCCAACATCGGGTCGGCGAGCTACCCCATGCTCACCGCCGGCGCGTCGAACCTCATCGCCGCGTTCGGTAGCGAAGCGCAGAAGGCATTCTGGCTCCCGCCGATGCTCGCCGGCCGCTGGTCGGGCACGATGGCGCTCACGGAACCGGACGCGGGCTCATCGCTCTCGGACATCCGCACCCGCGCGACCTCCGTCGGCGACGGCACGTTCCACATCGACGGGACCAAGATCTGGATCTCCGCCGGCGACCATGAACTGACCGCGAACATCGTGCACCTCGTGCTCGCGCGCATCAAGGGCGCGCCCGAGGGGACCAAGGGCATCTCGTTGTTCATCGTGCCCAAGAAGCAGGTGCACACCGACGGCTCGGTCGGCGGAACGAACAACGTCACCACCGCCGGACTCATCCATAAGATGGGTTGGCGTGGCACGACCTCCACGCTGCTCAACTTCGGCGAGCGTGGTCCCTGCATCGGTCACCTCATCGGCGAGGCCGACCACGGCCTCGCATACATGTTCCACATGATGAACGAGGCTCGCATCGGCGTGGGCCGCGCCGCCACGGCGATGGGCTACGCGGCATACCGCTATTCGCTCGACTACGCACGCACGCGCAAGCAGGGTCGTCTGCCGGGCGAGAAGGATCCCAAGAAGCCGCCGGTCGCGATCATCGAGCACGCCGACGTGCGCCGCATGCTGCTGCAGCAGAAGTGTGCTGCCGAAGGCTCACTGGCGCTCGTGCTCGCCTGCTCGCGACTCGTCGACGAGCAGGACACCGCCCCCGACGCCGCCGATCGCGAGCGCGCGACGCTGCTCCTCGAGGTGCTCACGCCGATCGCCAAGGCCTGGCCCTCGGCGACCTGCCAGGACGGGATCTCGAACGCCATCCAGGTGCTCGGCGGGTACGGCTACGCGCGCGAGTACGATGTGGAGCAGCTCTATCGCGACAACCGCCTCAACCAGATCCACGAGGGGACCAACGCGATCCAGGCGCTCGACCTGCTCGGGCGCAAGGTGACGCAACAGAAGGGTGCGGCGTATGCGGCGCTCGTGGCGAGCATGGTGCGAGCGGTCGAGGAGGCGAGCGATGCGACGGGGGCCGCGGGCAGCGCGAAGGCGAACGCGGAGTTTCCGCTCTCGCCGCTCGCCGCCGAGCTCACCTCCGCGGTCGAGCGCATGAGCGCGGTGACCAAGTCACTCGTGGGTGCGATGACGACCGACCCTGCACGCGGGCTCTCCAACGCGAGCGCGTATCTGGAACTCGTCTCACGCACGGTGTTCGCCTGGCTCTGGCTGCGGCAGGCGACCGTCGCGACCCGCGCGATCGCCGCCGGCGCCCGTGGTGACGATGCTGACTTCTACCGGGGCAAGGTGCAGGCCGCGCGCTTCTACTTCGGGTTCGAGTTGCCGAAGCATGTCGCCGATGCTGAGCTGCTGTTGCGGAACGATGCGGCCGCGTTCGAGATGCAAGACGCCTGGTTCTGAGTCAAGCGACGGCGAGCGCACGGAGGAACTCGCGTTTCTGCGTGGTCAGTCCCTGACGTGGAAGGCGGGCGGCTCGACGCCGAGCGCGCGCAGGTAGACGTACCCCTGCCCTCGGTGATGCACCTCGTTGTCGATGATATACAGCAGGATGTCGATCGCGGGACCCTGGAAGTATCCGAAGGCGTCCATCGTCTCTTGCCAAGCCTCGGGGCGCACCTGCGGCCAGAGCGCGTCGATCTCCTTGGTCTGCGCATCCCAGCGTGCGAGCAGATCCGCTTTCGGGTGCGTACCCGAATCGAACGCGATCTCCCACTTGCCGGTCGTGATGCCGACCAACGTGGGAACGGGCATGGAGAGCATCTCGAGCACCTGCGCGCCGAACGTGCGCATGCCGCCCACCGCGAACGTGTTCAGCTGGTCGGCCGGGAACGCCTCGATCACTCGGCGCGTGAGGCGGCGGTGCGACTGCCAGTGATTGAGCAGGCCGGCGGGCGTGATGACGGGAGCGGTCGTGGACGACATCTGAACCTCGGTGTGGTTGTGGTCCTTGATTCGGCTTTTCTTCGGTCTTGAGATAATATTCGCTCCCCACGCCGACCGCAACAGGGGTCACCCAGCGAAGAGATCGACTTGGGGGGCTCTGCTGGGCAGCCTCAGCGTGTCGATCACAGTGCCCATCCACCCCTCTCGGTCAGCCGGATCGAGCCGGACCACTTCCACCGAGAAGGCCTCGATCAACCGATCGATCGTCGCGTCGATCTCAAGTTGGAATGCGGGGCTGACGGCGCGTTTGCCGTCGAATGACGGCGCCGCGGTCACCGGCACTTTGAAGAGCGCGTCATAGCCACCGATCCAGTCGGCAACGAGCGCGTCGAGCGACTGACGACGTCCGGCGCGCACCACGAGGTACGCATAGTTGTCGAGCACCGAGCGGTCGCAGATGACCACTTCGTTCATCGCCGACGCGGCGATCTCCTCGGCGACCTGCATGTGCAGGATCCAAGCCTGCGCGTCGAGCGTCGTCTCCTCGTTGATCGGTAGCGGGCAGCGCCGCGCCACCTCCTTCACGATGTCCACGCCGAGATCGAGTCGCTTGAGTTGCGAGGCGAGGTCGAAGCAGAGCGTCGTCTTCCCCACCCCGTGCGTACCGACGAACGCCACCTTGAGGCGCCGTCGGCCGAACGGGTCGAGCGGGAGGAACTCACGGATGCCGGTCACCAGTGGAGCTTAACCCCGACCTCCGCACACGGGCAACGCACCGCGCTCGCTCCACGCGAGGGCGCGCGCGAGCGGGAGGTCGAGGCCACGCCAGTCCGACTTCCCCACGCGATTCGCCGCGACGCGCTTCCATTCCGCCGCGAGTGCGGTGCCGAGCGCCTCGCAATCCGCCACGGGGAGCCTCGGCGCGCCAGCGAGCAATGCCGGCAACGCGTCCGCAGAGAGACTGGCGTGGTACGCGGCGTCGAACCGCCGACCCGAGCCGGTGTTCCCCTCCGACGCGCGGGCGATATTCACACGCACGACGATCGCCTCGGGATTCGCCGCATTGAACAGGGCGACCCATGCGATCGTCACGACGAGCAACGCCGGCATGAATCGGACCCGACGGCCGCGCAGCACGGTCGCAGTGAATACGCCGAGCACGAGAAACACCCAGACCATCTGCGCGATCGCGAACATGCGTTCGGTCGACAATCCATAGTTACGCACATAGAGCCACATCCGCGCGACGGCGGATCCGAGCAACGCGGTGACGAGCAGCACGAGGACGGTGCCGACGGCGCGATAGCGACGGTCATCCTCCCGCTCCTCCGTCAGCCAGTCCGCGGCGAGCAGTGTCCCGATCACCACGCCACCGGCGACCACGAGTTGGAAGAACCCGGCGCGTGCGTACTCGGCGACCGTGAGCCCCGCCGTCTCCTGGAGGTAGGCCGCGCCACCGAAGAGCACACGCGCCTGTGTGCCGAGGAAGAGGGCGAGCAGCACCACGAGTCCGTATAGCGCGACGCTGACGCTCGTGAACGCGATCGAGGGCGACCGCACTTCCGGAACAGCCGCACCAGTCGGTCCGCCGAGCGTTCCCTGCAACCAGCCGGTGGCCAGCCACGCGAGCACCGCGATCAACACCACATGCTCCAGCCCATTGCTGAGCAGCAGGTCGGCCGTGTCGGCGAGAGACTCGAGGAATCGTTCGAAGAACACATCGGCCGACCCGAGCAGCGTCGCGACGATGAAGAGCGGCGGCACCGCGAGAACGGCACCGATCGCGAGTGCCCTGAAGCGCTTCGCGCGCACACCGGTGGGATCGGCGTCAGGCGAGGCGGAGAAGACGACCTTGGGCGCCGCGATGACTGCCGTGAGCAAGGCGAGGAAGACCGCGCGCGGCGGGTCGAGCAGGGCGAACTGCGACAGGCGTCGGCCACTGCCATGCCAGACCGCCAGCGCACCCATGCAGAGCACCGAGAGGAGATCCAGCCCGAAGAGCATCTCCGAATCACGGAACACCAGCCCGAGCGCCGCGACGCCGACGCCAGCGAGGATCCACGTCCGCTCCCGCTCCGCACGTCCGCCGATGAACAGCACGCAGGCGATCCCGAGGAGAACGAGCAGCGCAAAGCCGAGCCGCGGCATGCCGCCGCGCAACATCTGGTCGCCGACCACTCCGAGCAGGAGTGCCGCGACGAGTACCTGCCGTGACCGGATCGGCATCAGGCGCTCACACGTTGAGGGACATGGCCGTACCGACGCTCACGCCGTGCGAAGTCCTCGAACGCCGCATCGAGCACGGCGCTGGTGACATCGGGCCAGAGTACATCGAGGAAGAGCAGCTCCGCGTAGGCGCACTCCCAGAGCAGGAAGTCGGAGAGCCTTCGCTCACCTCCGGTTCGCACCAGCAGGTCGACCGGCGGCAGTATCGTGGTGCCGCACGCGAGTCCTCGCACCGCCTGCTGCGCTGGCAGCGCGCCCTGGATCGCGGCGCGCGACGAGTAGTCGAGCGCGACGCGGAGGTGCATCCGGCGGCCAGCCGCCGTGCGCGACTCGACGTCGGAGATCACGCGGCGCAAGGTGAGCGGCAGCCGCGTGCGCTGACCGATCACGGAGAGCCGGATCCCCTTCTGCTCGAGCGGCTCCGCCTGCGTGCGGAAATGGCTCTCGAAGAGTTCGAGCAACCCGGCGACCTCCTCGACCGGACGGTTCCAGTTGTCCGACGAGAAGGCATAGAGCGTGAGTTGCTCAACGCCAGCCCGCGCGCAGTGCGCGACGACCTCTTTCACGACGCGCGCGCCGGCGACATGCCCCATCCATCGCGGGCGTCCCTTCCGCTCGGCCCATCGTCCATTGCCGTCCATGATGATGGCGACGTGTTCCGGGCAGAGCGAAGTGCTTTGCTGCATAAAGTTGAACTCCCGAGAAAGGGCGCCCACGGGCGCCTGATCGCTACTGTGCCGACTGATCTGAGACTCTGTGACCACCCACCATCCGCCCCACACGGCGAAATGCCGCAGCTGCTCAGCCTCCCACCCGCCGGATCAACGCTTCCATGTGAGAGAGGTACCGCTCCAACGCCCGACGTCCGGCCGCGGAGATCCGATACTCCGTGCGCGGCACCCGCCCTTCATAGCCTTTCTTGCAGGACACGTACCCCGCCTCCTCGAGCTTCCGCGCATGGACGGAGAGATTCCCGTCCGTGGTATCGAGCATCGTCTTCAACTCATTGAACGTCAGCATCTCATGCACCGCGAGCGTGCTCACGATCGCCAGCCGCACCCGCTCGTGGATCATGCGGTCGAGCGAGAGCGGCGCTGAGGCATCGCCGTCCATGGATCTGAGCGACGCGCCGGCACTCGATGCCCGTGCGGACTTTGGCGTCACCACGACCGCCGAACGCTTAGCCACCGTGCCTCCGGGCGATCCAGACGCCGAACCCGATCTGCAGCGCACCGAACCCCAGTGCGAGAAGGAGGTCGCCTGAAAGACCGCGAAAGAGGAGAGCGACCACACCGAGCAGCATGAACGCGCTCCCCATCAGCGGGACCGCACGCACCGAGAAGGCTCCCGCCGTGAGCACGCCGACACCGAAGAGGAGCAGCCAGACTCCGGGCAGCGCGCGCGGCACTTCGCCCGACGCGAGAAGGATCGTGTTGGGGTCGAGCAGCGCGAACGTGATGACGGCTCCCGCAAGGATCGCCGGCCAGAAGCCGAAGAGGAACTTCCGCGCGGGCACGCTGAGCAGGGGTCCTCCCTCCACGCGGGAGGCGTTGCGTCGGATCTTCCGCCACATCGCCCCTCCGCCGAGCGCGACGCCGACCACGGCTTCCACGAGCCAGACGCTGATCCATCGTGCCGCCGTCGGCTGCTGCTCCGCGAGCGCCGCCGCGCCGATCGCGGTCACGCCCACGGCGACCAGCCCCCACCCCGGCACGTCGGTGAACGACGACGCCCCCTCCATGGTGCGGCGGATGAAAGAGAGGTCCTGCAGCGCGCGGTCGTGCAGCGCCGGCGGATCGCGGAGTGGGGCGGCCATGAGCGGACGATGCACCGAGGAGTCCGAGTTGTCAAGTACTTTGCAATGCAAAGTAAACGGAGCCGGGGGGGGGGGGGGGGGCCCCCCCCCCCGCCCCCCCCCCCCCCCCCCCCCACCACGGCGCCACACCGGCGCCCCCCCCCCCC
>JANOWT010000009.1:0-12689 GCA_031418115.1 Gemmatimonadota bacterium | reverse complement strand
GGTGACCAGGACGCCGACGTGGTGACGCTGCGCGGCCTCTTCCGGCCCGAGATGGCGTTCTATCCGGAGAAGTACGCGCCCTGAGATGGCCGCTCACACCGGTGTGGAGTAGCTTCTCCGCATGACGACACGCCGCGATTTTCTTCTCGCTCTCGGAGCATCCGCCCTCGCACCCGCCGCGCTCCGCGCACATGAGCGCGCACATGAGCGCGCTCACACGCGCCACACGACACCGAATGACATGACCGCGACTTCGCGCGCTGGCATCCTGACTGGCGTCGGCATCCAGATGTACATGATGCGCGATGAGATGAAGGCCGACCTCGACGCCTCGCTCGCGCGCGTGGCTCGGCTCGGGTACGAGGAAGTCGAGTGGTGGGGCACATGGGGTCGAACACCGGCGCAACTGCGCACGCTGCTCAACGGGATCGGCCTCCGCGCACCGACGCAGCACGTCGGCTCCGATGCGTTCGCCCCGGCACAACTCGACGCGACGCTCGACGCCGCGGGGACGCTGGGGCACCACACCGTGATCTGCGCCGGCATGGGCGCTGAATACACCGACGACGCCGATGGCTGGAAGCGTGCGGCAGAGTTGCTGAACGTCGCCGGAGCGAAGGCCGCACCGCTCGGGATCCGCGTGGGCTATCACAACCATTCGCGCGAGTTCAACAAGCATGGCGGCATCTCCGCGCTCGAGCTCATGATGAACGCCTCCGATCCCGCGACGGTCGACTTCCAGCTCGACTGCTTCTGGGCGTACAAGGGCGGACAGGATCCGCTCACGTTCCTCCGCGCGCACAAGGACCGAATCGCGCAGTTGCATCTCAAGGACGCGGCCGCGCTGGCGCCGCACGCACAGGTGGACCTCGGCAAGGGAATCATCGACTGGCGCGCACTGATCTCCACCGGCGTCTCGCAACGCGTCACCAACATCACCCTCGACTTGGATGACCCCGCCGACGCGTGGGCATCGGCGGGGTCATGCCGCGCGTATCTGCGCGGGCTTGGGTACTGATCGCTGCTGCAAATCGCTACTGCAAGTCGCTACTGCGAGTCGCGACTCCTCGTCGCTACTTCTTCGCGATCGGTACCATCCGGGACGACGGTGGCGTGACCTCCGTCTTGGGCACCACGATCCTGAGGATGCCGTTGGTGAACTCGGCCGCCACCTTCTCCTCCTTCACCGGCATCGGGAAGCGGAACGTCCGCTCGAACTCACCGTAGCTACGCTCCCAGAGATGGAAGGTCGCGTCCTTGGCGCCCTCCTTCTTCTCCTCGAGCTTCTGGCCCTTGAGGGTCAGCATCCCGTCCGCGACCGCGACCTCAACGTTCTCCGGTCCGATGCCCGGCAGCTCCGCGGTGATCAGGTACTCGGTGGGATTCTCGGTGGCCTCGACGGCCGGCGTCCAGAACATGCGATGGAGCCGCTTCTCGTCCAGCAACGGTAGCCGCAGATCGAAGCCGAACGGCTCCTCGAAGAATCGCTGCAGGCGGTTCCGCATCCGATTGAGATCGCGCTCCAACACGACGGGTACTTCCTTCTTTACCAGTGTCATCGTCTCCTCTTGTTGCGTGGCACTCGCACAGTGCGACTCCACGCAGCGCCGCGCAGTAGGGAGAGGCACGATTCTCTGTGCGGGTTCGGCGTCCGGATTTCACTCACGCCGAACCCTGACGGATTCCCCTCACATCGTGCATTTTCTCCGCATGCCAAAGACATCCGCTCGGACGCAGTCGCCGACTGTATATGACGTCGCCATCGTCGGTTCAGGAGCGGGCGGCGGCATGGCCGCGCACCAGTTGACCAAGGCCGGTGCCAAGGTCGTCCTCCTCGAGGCCGGTGGCTACTGGGACAACTCGAGCGCGCAGTACTCGGCGATGCTCAAGATGCCGTACGACTCCCCGAGACGCGGCGCGTCGACTCCCGACCGTCCGTTCGGTGAGTGGGACGCGTGCATCGGCGGGTGGCAGATCCCCGGCGAACCGTACACCAAGGCCGAAGGGACCAAGTTCGATTGGTGGCGCGGCCGCATGTTGGGCGGGCGCACCAACCACTGGGGTCGAATCTCGCTCCGGTTCGGTCCCGATGATTTCCGCCGTAAGACACTCGACGGACTCGGCGACGATTGGCCGATCACGTACGACGACATCAAGCCGTACTACGATGAGGTCGACAAGCTGATCGGGATCTTCGGTAGCCGAGAGAACCTGCCCAACGATCCCGACGGCATCTTCCACGACGCGCCGGCGCCGCGCTACTACGAGCACTTGGTCAAGCGCACGAGCGACCGGATGAACATCACCTGCATCCCGGCGCGCCTCTCGATCATCACCAAGCCGCTCAACGGCCGCGCGCCCTGCCACTACTGCGGGCAGTGCAACCGCGGCTGCATGACCAACTCCAATTTCTCGTCGGGCAACGTGCTCGTGATGCCGGCGCTGCGGACGGGCCGTCTCACGTTGCTCACCGACGCGATGGTGCGCGAGGTGATGACCGGCCCCGATGGCCGTGCGACCGGCGTGGCGTACATCGACAAGAAGACCGGCGAGGACCGCGAAGTCCGCGCGAAGATCGTCGTGCTCGCCGCGAGTGCGCTCGAGTCGTCGCGCATCCTGATGAACTCCAAGTCGTCGCGTCATCCGAATGGATTGGCCAACGCGAGCGGCGTGCTCGGCAAGTACATCACGGACACCACCGGCACCGATGTCGCGGGGTTCATCCCCAGTCTCGTCGATGTGCCACGACACAATGCCGACGGCGTGGGCGGCGGTCACATCTTCATGCCCTGGTGGCTCGACAACAAGAAGCTCGACTTCCCGCGCGGCTACCATATCGAGGTCTGGGGCGGACTCGGCATGCCGAGCTACGGCTTCATGGGCGGCATCCAGAGTTATCCCGAGGGCGGCGGCTACGGCGCGGGGCTCAAGCAGCAGTATCGCAAGTACTGGGGCGCGACCGTCGGCTTCTCCGGTCGCGGCGAGATGATCCCCAACGACAAGTCGTTCGCCGAGCTCGATCCGCAGGTGAAGGACCGCTTCGGCATCCCCGTGCTCAAGTTCCACTGGGAGTGGGCGGACCACGAGCTCAAGCAGGTGAAGCACATGCAGGAGACATTCCGGTCGATCGTCGCCGAGATGGGCGGCGAGGTCTGGAGCGCCATGCCCACGCGCGAGCAGGGCTACGGCATCGCCAACGGCGGCGCGATCATCCATGAGCTTGGCGGCGCGCGCATGGGTACCAGCGAACGCGACTCCGCCCTGAACAAGAACTGCCAGGCCTGGGACTGCGACAATCTCTTCGTCGCCGACGGCGCGCCCTTCGTCTCGCAGGCCGACAAGAATCCCACCTGGACGATCCTCGCGCTCTCCATGCGCGCGAGCGCCTACATCACGCAGCAGCGCAAGGCGGGGGCACTCTGATGAGCGACATGAATCGCCGCGAGGCGCTGCAGAACCTTCTCGCCATTCCGGCTGGACTCGCTCTGGCGCCGGAGGCGATCGAGCGCGCCGCTGCACACGCGCACGAGGCGCTCGAGTCGCACAGCGCGCTCGAGCACGACGCGCACGAGCAGGGCGCACCTGCACAGGGAGCGGCCGCGCAGCCCGCGGCCCCACGGCCGTACGCGCCCAAGCAGTTCACCACCGACGAGTGGCGCCTCGTGCGACTGCTCGTGAACTACGTGATCCCGCGCGACGCGCGCTCCGGCAGCGCCACCGACGCCGGCGTGCCCGAGTTCATGGACTTCATGCTCGGCGAGAACGCCGGCATGCGCACCTGGATGAAGAACGGACTCGGGTGGATGAACGCCGAGTGCCGCACGCGATTCGGCAAGGGATTCGTGAGTTGCAGCGATGCGCAGCGTCGCGAGCTGCTCGACGCGATCGCGTTCCCCAAGAAGGCGGCGGCCGAGCTCAAGCCTGGAGTGGACTTCTTCAGCAGCTTCAGGAATCTCACGGCGAGCGGATTCTTCTCGAGCCGTGTGGGGATCGCGGACTTGGGCTACGCTGGGAACCGGCCGGTGGCCAAGTGGGAGGGGACGCCTCCCGAGGTGATGCGAAAACTCGGCCTCTGACCGAAACGCCGCGATCAGGCGTCGGGAACGACCGTCACGCGATGCAGCGCGAGCACTCCCGTGGTGAGTGCGAGCACGCCCGTGAACTGATGCAACACGCCGAGCACTGTGGGCACTGCCCACAGCAGCGTTGCGATGCCGAGCGCGACCTGCACGAGCACGACACCACCCATCACTCGCACGGTGCGCGCGGCCTCGACGCCCAGTGATCCCGCCCGTATGCCCGCCCACGTACGCCAGGCGAGCGCGAGCACGATGACCCCGGTCGACATCGCAAGCAGTCGGTGGTGGAACTGCGCGGAGGCGGGGTTCTCGAAGGCATCGCGCCACCAGGGCGTGAGCTGTCCGTAGCCGGGCGGCACGACCGCGCCGCCCATGAGCGGGAAGGTGTTGAAGATGCGGCCCGCACGAAGACCGGCGACGAATCCACCCGAGAGCAGCGTGATGAACAGGAGCCCGACCGCACCGGACACGGTCCAGCGCCAGGCAGGGGATACCGGCACCTCTCGGCGGCGTGCCCGTAGATCTGCGAGCGTCCAGACCGCGACGATGAGAATGAAGAGCGCCAGCGTGAGGTGCGCCGTGAGGCGGTACGCGCTCACCGACGACCTCACGCTGAGTCCGCTCCGCACCATGTACCACCCGAGTGCACCCTGGGCGAGCGTGAGCAGAGGGAGCGCGGCGAGGCGATAGCGGAGGCGCGCCGGGATGCCGCCTCGCCAGAGCAGGACGAGGAACGGGACCGCGAAGACGAGGCCGACTCCGCGCGCGAGGATGCGGTGGAACCACTCCCACCAGTAGATCAGCTTGAAACCTTGGAGCGTGATCCCCTTGTGCGTCGTCTCGGCCTGCGGGATCTGCTGGAACGACGCGAACGCTTGCTCCCACTCGGCCGCGTTCATGGGGGGAAGCACACCGGAGACCGGCCGCCACTCCGTGATCGAGAGCCCGCTCTCCGTCAGCCGCGTGATCCCACCCACGACCACGGTGAAGAAGACGGCGACGATGCAGGCGACCAGCCAGCGTTGGAGCGAGCGGTACTCGGACGGGAGTCCGTGCGGCGGCGCAGACGGCGTGGCGGACGACGTGGCAGGCGGTGCGGCGGCGGTCATAGAGACGGTGAACGGGGTAGTCGGACGCTAGTCACCGACGGCGATGCGCGCTATCTCTATGTCCGTCCATGTCCCGCACGGCAGTCCACCCGTATCCGGCACCGCGATGTCCCTACGACTCAGCGATCGACGTCATGCTCAGGCTGCGACCGTGAGCCGCCCGCTCGCACTTGCGGCGATCGCGCTGCTCACCGCAGGCCGCATGCAGGCGCAGGGGAACGCCTCCGCGACGATCGCCCCCCTCGCACGCGAGATCCTCGCCGAGATGGTCGAGGCGCGAACGACCGAGGTGGGCAGCACCACACCGCTCGCGGAATCCCTCGCACGGCGATTCCGCGCTGCCGGCTTCGCGGCCGAGGACGTGATGCTCCTCAGCGAGACCGACCGCAACCGCAACGTCGTGGTGCGCGTGCGCGGACGCGACCGGACGCTCCCGCCGCGCATCTTCGCCGCGCATCTCGATGTCGTGGGGGCCGAGCCGCCACTCTGGACGACCGACCCGTGGAAGCTCACCGAGCGGGACGGCGTGCTCTACGGCCGTGGCGTGCTGGACGACAAGGGTCCGGCCGCCGCACTCTCGGCCGCGTTCATCGACCTCAGGCGGAGCGGCGTCGTGCCAGCGCGTGACCTGCTCCTGCTGCTCACGGCGGCGGAGGAGAACGGTCCGTACAACGGCGTGCAGTATCTCGTGGCCAACCGTCCCGACCTCACGCGCGGCGAGTTCGTGGTCGTCGCCGACGCTGGCGGGGGCGAGATCGCCGACGGCAAGCGGATCGCGTTCGGCGTGCAGGCGGCGGAGAAGGTGTACGCGGACTTCGCGCTCACCGCGCGCGGTCCTGGTGGTCACAGCTCGATCCCTGAGGGCCGCTCGCCGATCGACCGGCTGGCGACGGCCATCGACAAGCTGTCGCGCTATGAGTTCCCAGTGAACATGAATCCGGTGGTTCGCGCCTTCTTCCAACAGCGCGCGCCGCTCACGCCTGGTCCGGATGGCGTCGCGATGGCGTCGCTCGCACGCAACCCGAGCGACCATGAGGCGACGCGTCGGTTGAGCGCCTCACCCTTCTTCAACGCGATGCTGCGCACCACCTGCATCACCACGTTGCTCAAGGCCGGCACGGCGCCCAACGCGATCCCCGCCGAAGCGACCGCGAACGTGAACTGCCGGATCATTCCGGGCGAGGCACCCGACTCGGTGCTCTCGCGCATCCGGCGCGTGATCGACGCGCCAGACATCGAGGTCACCGTCACAACGGCCCCGGTCCCGAGTCCGCCCTCGGCGATGCCGCCGGCGCTCGCACGCGCGCTCGACGAGACGCTCGCCGAGGTCTATGGTGTCATGCCGGTGATCCCGTACATGGAGATGGGCGCTACCGACGGCCTCTATCTGCGCAATGCCGGTCAGCAGGTGCTCGGCATCATCGGCCTCTTCGTCGACGGCGAGTTCACACGAACGATGCACGGCAACGACGAGCGGGTGCCAGCCGCGGCGTATGACCAGATGGTCGAGTTCACCAGAAAGCTGTTGCAGCGACTCTCCCGCTAACAATCCGCACATCATGACCACACGACTCGGCGTAGGCTTCATCGGTTCCGGCTTCAACACCCGCTTCCACATCCAAGCCTGGCAGGGCGTCCGCGACGCCGACGTGCTCGGCGTCTGGTCACCCAATCAGGTCAACGCCGGGTCGGCCGCACTGCTCGCACGCAAGCTCGACGTCGGGCAGGCGAAAGCCTACGAATCGATCACCGCGATGGTCGCCGACCCGGCGATCGATGCGCTCTGGCTGTGCGGCCCCAATCAGGCCCGCATCGAGAACGTCGAGGAGATCGTGCACGCGATCAAGTCCGGCAAGGGCACACTCAAGGGCATCGCCTGCGAAAAACCACTCGCGCGCAATGTGGCCGAGGCGAAGCAGGTGGCGAAACTCGTGAAGAGTGTGGGGCTCAAGACCGGGTATCTCGAGAATCAACTCTTCGCGCCCCACGTCGAGGCGGGCAAGAAGCTGATCTGGGCGCGCGGAGCCGCGACCACGGGCCGGCCCTATCTCGCGCGCGCGGCAGAGGAGCACGCCGGTCCGCACATGCCCTGGTTCTGGAACGGTGCGTTGCAGGGCGGCGGCGTGCTCAATGACATGATGTGTCACTCGGCGCTCGTCGTGCGGCATCTGTTGTGCGCACCGGGCCAGCCGCTCAGCACCGTGAAACCCGTGCGAGTGACGGGGCACATCGCCTCGCTCAAGTGGTCGCGACCCAAGTACGCAAAGCAACTCAAGTCGACCATGGGCGCGGACTACACCAAGCGCCCGAGCGAGGACTTCGCGAGCGTGTTGATCGAGTTCGAGACCAACGACGGGCACAAGGTGATCGGCGAGGCGACGACGAGCTGGAGCTTCGTCGGCGCGGGGTTGAGACTGTCGGCCGAGTTGCTCGGACCCGAGTACTCGATGAAGTGGAACTCACTCGACAGCGGTCTGCAGCTCTTCTTCTCGCGCGAGGTGACCGGACGCGCTGGAGAGGATCTCGTGGAGAAGCAGAACGCGGAACAGGGCGTGATGCCCGTGGTGCCGGAGGAGTATCTCGCGTACGGTTACACCGGTGAGGATCGGCATTTCGTGCGCGTCTTTCTCGGCAAGGAGAAGGCGATGCTCGACTTCGACGATGGTGTCGAGGTCGTGAAGATGCTGATGACGGCGTACCAGAGTGCCGAGCGTGGGCGCACGGTCGCGTTCCCTGGGAAGGGGTTGGACGCGTTCATTCCAGCGGTAGCGAGGGGTACATGGAAGCCGTGAGTAGAGTGCTGCGCCCGCTCCGCCGCGTGGCGATCATGCGCGCGGCGATCGCGGTCGTGGCGGTCGGTGGCGGCACTGCGGTGCAGGCCCAGGTCGCGACATCCGCGCCAGGCGACAGCCTCGATCGTCGTGCGCTCGAGACAGTCATGGGCCGGACCGGCTCGGTGCTCGCCGGAGGCGTGTTGCGATTCGGCATGCCCCGAAGTGACCTCGATGTGCGGATCGGCGAAGTGCGGATCCGCCCCACATTCGCGCTCGGCTCGTGGATCGCGTTCAGGGCGGCGCCCGGCGGCGCCATCGCCATGGGTGACCTCGTATTGCTCGAGAGCGAGCTCGGACCCGTGCTCGCACGCCTGCAGGCGGGTGGCATCGAGCAGTCGGCGATTCACCACCACCTGGTCGGCGAGTCGCCGCACGTGCTCTACGTGCACCTGCATGCGCATGGCGACGCACGAGGGATCGCGAGCGCGGTCCGCGCAGCGCTCGCGCTCACCGGGACGCCGGTGCCGGCGACGGCCTCAGGCGCGGGCGCGCCCGTGACCACCGCAGCGGCGCCGACCGCCTTCGCGATCGACAGCGCCGCCATCGGTAACATCCTCGGCTTCCACGGCGCAGTGAATGGCGGCGTGCTGCAGATCGGCGTTCCGCGCGCCGAAACCGTACGCGAGACGGGACTCGAGATCCCGCCGTCCATGGGCCTTGCGACCGCGATCAATTTCCAACCGACGGGCGACGGCAAGGCGGCCATCACCGGTGACTACGTATTGCTGGCCTCGGAGGTGAATCCGGTGATTCGCGTGCTACAGTCACAGGGGATCGCAGTGACGAGCCTTCACAATCACCTGCTCGACGACGAACCGCGCCTGTTCTTCATGCACTTCTGGGCGCATGACGACGCGCTCAAGCTGGCCCGCGGGCTCCGCGCCGCGCTCGACGTCACGAAGTCCCGTCGTCCCGCGCCCTGATGTTCGCCTCGATCTTCCCCTCCGGAACGGACCTCGAGTTCTCCCGATGCTCGGGAGAGCCGACGCTCCCTCGTGTATGTAGCTCCGCCGTTTCGACGCGCCGATTCTCGCCCTGGCTCCTGCTCGCCTTCGCCGTGTTCCTCGTCGCGGGTCTCCCGAGCGAGGCGCTCGCCCACGGCGTCACCGCCGGCGACAAAGGCTTCCTGCAGGAGGTATCCGGGGTGCTGTTGATCCCGTTCACCTACCTCGGCGCGAAGCACATGGTGACCGGCTACGACCATCTGCTCTTCCTGCTGGGTGTGATCTTCTTCCTGTACCGTCTCAAGGACGTCGCACTCTACGTGACGCTCTTCGCCGTGGGGCACTCGCTCACGCTGATCAGCGGCGTGCTCACGGGCGTGAGCGTGAGCGCATTCCTGATCGACGCAGTGATCGGGCTCTCGATCGTGTACAAGGCGCTCGACAACATCGGTGCCTTCCGTGCTTGGTTCGGGTTCAACCCGGACGCGCGCATCGCCACGCTCGGCTTCGGGCTCGTGCACGGCTTCGGCCTCGCGACCAAGATCCTGGACTACGAGGTCTCACCGGACGGACTCGTGCCGAACCTGATCGCCTTCAACTTCGGCGTGGAGCTCGGTCAGCTCCTCGCCCTCGGTGCGATCCTGGTCGTCATGAACCACTGGCGGCGCACCGCCGGCTTCTCCCGCCACGCCATCACCGCGAATCTCGCGATGATGTCGGCTGGCTTCGTGCTCGCCGGCTACCAGCTCGCGGGCTATCTCATCCTCGACGGTGTTTGAAACGATCCCGATGAAGAAACCACCTCAGCACGTCGACGTCGAACTACCGGCAGCGGACAATCTCCTCCGCTCCACACTCATCGCCCTTGCCGTTGCCGTGGCGATCCTCGTGCTCGCCGTGCTCCCCGCCGAGTACGGCGTGGACCCCACCGGCATCGGTCGGAAGCTCGGCCTCACGCAGATGGGGGAGATCAAGGTCGCGCTGGCCAAGGAGGCCGCCGCCGACGACGCCGCTGACGAAGCGGACGCCGCCGACGCAGACGTAGCCGATGCAGCCGATGCGGAGCTCGGAGCCGGTGCCCTGGCCGCACCCGACTCCACCTGGCGTCACGTGACCATCATCCCGCTCGCGCCGGGCGAAGGCAAGGAGGTCAAGCTCGTCATGAAGAAGGGAGACGAGGCAGAGTTCGCCTGGGAAGCCGTCGGCGGCGTCGTGAACCACGACACGCATGGTGACTCGACCGGCGCGCCGAACAGCTACGTCAACTATCGCAAGGCTACAGGAGTGAGCGCGGACTCAGGCGCACTCGTCGCCGCGATGGACGGATCGCACGGGTGGTTCTGGCGCAACCGCGGCGACCGCCCCATCGCAGTGACGCTACGCACTCGTGGGGCGTACGCGGAGCTCAAGAAGATGTATTGACCTGCTACGGGATCAGCGCACCTGGAACGTGATCGTCGCCCACTTCGACTCGTAATCCACGCCGTCGCGGCCGAGCTTGGTCATGTTGATGAACTTCACGTACCACGTCCCTGAGACGGGGAGCGGGATCGACGCGATCCCCTCGGCGTTCGACCGCACGCTCTTCTGCTCGATCCCGGCATCGGAGGCATCGGTGCCGCCGTACAGCACATACTGGTTGGCGGCCGGCTTCCCGTCGACGAGGGTTCGCACGCGGAGCGTGCCACCCTTGGCGATCGAGTACGGATTCTCGAGCGGCATGATCTCAGCGGGGTAGCCCATCGGGGTCGCGTAGAGGTCGGAGCGCGCGTCGCCGATCTGCACGAATGCCTTGATGTGCTTGTGGTAGCGCTCGCGGGCCGGCTTCTTCAGCTCTCCGGAACGGCGGCGGGCGTCGAGTACATCGGGGATCCCGTCGTCCGCGAGATACAGATTGAAGTCGTCCGCCGAGAGGTCGATCTCGCTCGGCTTGGTCGACGCACCGATCACGTAGGTGCCAGCGGCGCGCGTGTGGATATGGAACGTGCTCGTGTCGCCGCGCACCGACCACTCGGCGGTGTCGATCTTCGTCCGGCCCCTCGGCGTGAGCACGCTCGCGTCGGCGAGGCGGCCGCGCGCGATCGAGTTCTCACTCTGCGTGAAGGTGCCGTTGAGCACGCGAACACGCACCTCGGCGTTCTCCGGCGCGAAGTAGCGCGTCGGCTTGAGGAACATGTCGTGCGCGAAGGCGATCGAAGCGCTGGCGATCGTGAGCACGAGCACGAGTGCGGTCGTGCGGATCGCGAGGCTGCGAGTACGGGTGGCGGGTGAATGGGTCGGGTGCGTCATGAATATCCTCGTGAGGGCGAAGTGAAGACGTGCGAACATACGGTCACGGCCTGCTGCGAGCGAGCGCGGCCTCCGCAAGCTCGGCGAACACCTGCGGGTCCGCGGCGCGGGCATGGACCTCTGAGCAGCCGGTCCGGTCCATGATCGCGCCCACATTGTTCGCGCGCACACCCCCGCCGGGCATGATCACCGTGCGCCCAGCGGCACGCCGTTGCAATCGCGCGAGTGTCTCGATCCCTTCCTCGGCCGTCGGGGCATGTCCTGCGGCGAGTACTATATCAACACCCATCGCGATCAGCTGGTCGAGTGCCACGTCCGCGTCGGGCGTGCGATCGAACGCGCGGTGCACACCGACGCGCATCGGCCGCGCGAGCGCGATCAGTTCACGCATCCGCGGCACATCGAGCGTGCCGTCCGGGTTCGAGACCCCGAGTACCACTCCAGCCGCCCCCGCCGCCTTGATCATCGCGACTTCGTCGCGCATCTGCGCGAACTCGGCGTCGGTGTACACGAAGTCCCCCGTGCGCGGCCGCGTCATCGCGTGCACAGGGATCCGCACCGTGGCCAGCACCGCCGCGAGCAACTCGGGCGACGGCGTGAGCCCGCCTTCACCCGGCCCGCAGAGCTCCAGGCGCCCCGCACCGTTGCGCTCAGCGGCGAGCGCCGTGTCCAACTGATCGACATACGCTTCAACGAGCATGCCGTTCAAAGACTCCACCCCGTGCGGAACGTCGGATTCACCCACTCGCTCGGCGGCGTCGCATTCTTGATCATGCCCGTATCAGGATCCATCTCCAACGCGCGACCCATGCGCGTCGCGAGGCACCCGATCACGATCATCTCCGTCATCGGCCCGGCGTAACCGGCGAAGTCGCTCCCGGGCTGCTTCCCTTCCTTGATCGCCGTGATCCACTCCTGATACACGCCCGCCGTGCGCGGATACTTCTTCGGCAGCGGCGTGGCCGCGACCTCGGCCGCCACCTTCGCGTCGAGCAGGCGCGGATTCTCGCCGTACGTCCCAGCGAGCAGCATCCCCTTGTCGCCGTACCAGACCTGACCGCCCTCACGATCGAATGGCCAGTCCTCCGCCTCGCTCCATCCCTCGGGGCGCGGCGGGAAGAGCGATCCGTCGCGCCAGGTGAGCGTGACCGCTGGCCGATCCCCGATCGCCGGGAACTGATAGTCGATCCGCTCCGACGTCGGCGCCGTCTCCGAGAAGAGCAGCGTGCTCTCGGGCGTGATGCGCGACGGATACTTGAGACCGAGCGTCCAGTAAGCAGCGTCCATCAGGTGACAGGCCATGTCGCCCATCGCACCAGTGCCGAAGTCCCACCATCCACGCCAGTTGAACGGCGCATACGCTGGATTGTACGGCCGCTCAGCGGCAGGTCCGAGCCAGAGATTCCAGTCGAGCGTCTCCGGCACGTTGTGCGC
>JANOWT010000008.1:0-3243 GCA_031418115.1 Gemmatimonadota bacterium | reverse complement strand
GGACGACCGCGACGACCCGATGCGATTCCCTCCGCTGCCGAACCTCGACCGGAACGTGCGCGAAGGGGACGCACTGTCGGGTCACGGCTTCGAGGACGCCATCATCCCTGATGGCGCCAGCCTCGCGCCGCTGCGCCTGCGATACGTGCGCGCCAGCGGAGCTCGAAAGCGCACGTTGGCATACGCGCTCGACGTCGCGGAGCGGAAGCGTGCGGTCCTCGCCGTCACGCAGCGGATCACGCTGCATACTGCCGAACGGCGCGAGCTACTGCTCGCCGCGCGCTCCCCCGATCTCTTCCAGTCGCGGCGCGCGCCGTCCGCCACTGCCATACGAGCGCTCGCGGCCGTGCGCGAAGCGCTCCGCGCGGCGCGCGCGTCGTTGCGCCGGCTACGCGACGGCGGCGCGCTCCCATTCTCGTTCGCGACGCACTTCCCCGAGGTCGCGTCTGCTGGAGGATTCGACGTCGTCGTGGGCAATCCACCCTGGGTGCGACCACATGACGTCGCACCAGCGATGCGCGAGGCGTTGCGCGAACGGTTCGTGACCTTTCGGCAGGCCGCGTGGGAGGTGGGCGCCGAGTCGGCCGGAGCCGGACGCGGTTTCGCTTCACAGGCGGATCTCGCCGCGGTCTTCACTGAGCGCGCGGTGCAACTCACGCGCCCCGGCGGCGTGATCGCGCTGCTGCTGCCTGCCAAGCTCTGGTCCGCGCTCGCTGGCGGCGGCGTTCGTCGGTTGTTGCTGCAGCGCACCGAACTGCTCGCGCTCGAGGAGTGGGTCGCGGGGTCGGCGGGCTTCGATGCGGTGGTCTATCCGTCGTCGCTCCTCGCGCGCCGCGCCGATGCGGCGCGGCTGGCGGAGAGCGGCGGTACGGGCGAGTTGCGCCTCGGGTTGCACGGCGCTTCGCACAGCGCGAGCGGAACGCTTTCGTGGACCGCGCAACGCGGGGCGCTCGCACTCGACTCGAGTGGAGGCGCGCCCTGGTTGCTGCTTCCTCCTGCCGTGCGCACAGCGTTCGACGCGCTCACCGCGGCCGGCACGCCGCTCGCAGAGTCTCAGTTCGGTCGCCCGCTCCTCGGCGTGAAGAGTGGCTGCAATGAAGCGTTCGTGGTCGAGACGGCAGAGCCGACTTCGTCGCTCGTTCGGACGGAGCGCAGTTCGAAGGACATCGCCCACGGCATCGCGATCCGAAGCGGCGAGACCGCCGGTACCATCGAAGCCTCTCACCTTCGCCCACTCGCGCGCGGCGAGCATGTGCGCGCCTGGTCGCTCGGCGCAGACACGCAGCGCTCCGCGATCATCTGGACCCACGACGCACTCGGCGCGCCCGCCCGCGCGCTGCCTCCGCTCGTCCGGGCCTGGCTCACGCGCTGGCGCGGGCGTCTCGAAGCGCGCGCCGACGGCCGAGGCGCGAACTGGTGGGCGCTCTACCGCACCGACGGAGCGCGCACCGATCGCGCGCGCGTCGTCTGGGGCGACATCGGTCGGTCGCCGCGCGCACTGGTCCTCCCCGCCGGCGATCGCACGGTCCCGCTCAACACCTGCTATGTGGTTCGTGCCGCGCGCGAGGATGACGCGCACGCGCTCGCGGCACTCCTCAACTCGCCGCTCGCGGCGGCCTGGCTCAATGCGATCGCGGAGCCGGCGCGCGGCGGCTACCATCGCTATCTCGGATGGACCTGCGCGCGCCTGCCTCTGCCGGCGGACTGGCCGCGCGCGCGTGCGCTGCTCGCTCCGCTCGGGCGTAGCGGGGCGGCCGGTGCACCACCGAGCGATGCGCTGCTCACACAGGTCGTGTGCGCTGCGTTCGGCGTCGATCCGTCCGTCGTGGCGCCGCTGCTCGATTGGAGCGGAGGATGAACGCAGCGGAGGTTCGCGCACGGATCGCGTCGCTCGTTCTTGAGAGCGCTCAGACCTCTGACCTCGGCGCCTTCACCCTGAGGCCGGTGCAGCGACGTACACTCAGCGCGGTCCGCGCCGCACTCAACGAGTTCGGTGGCGCGCTGCTCGCCGATCCGCCCGGCACGGGCAAGACCATCCTCGCGCTCGCAGCAGCACACGGGACGAGGCGCGTGCTCGTGCTCGCACCGTCGAATCTCCGAGCGCAGTGGCACTCGGCGGCCGATCGCGCCGCGGTGCCGATCGCGTTCGTGAGCCTCGAGGCGTTGAGCCGAAGCGGTGCGCGCGCCGTCGCCGACTTCGTCATCATCGACGAAGCGCACCACCTGCGCACCCGGACCACGCGACGCTATCACCATGCCGCGGCGGTCTGCGTGGGCGCGCAGGTGCTGCTGCTATCGGCGACGCCGGTCGTGAACCGTGCCGCCGACCGCGATGCACTGCTCGCGCTCTTCATGGGGTCGCGCGCAGAGCACCTCTCCCCGGCCGAGCTCGGACGGTGCGTGGTGCGTCGGCGCGACTCTGGGGCAACGCGACCGGCGCTCAGGCGTCTCGGCTCGATCACGGCGCACACCGAGATCGCGGGCATCGGGGAATCGCTCCGCGAGTTGCCTCCTCCCATCGCGATCGCCGGGGGCGCTGCGGCGACGGCACTCATCGCCATGACCCTCGCCATGGCGTGGCAGTCGAGCCTCGCCGCGCTAGACGCAGCACTCCGACGGCGCGAGCAACGCGGCTGCGCGCTCGCGGATCTGCTACGCGCGGGTCGGCGACCTACGCACGCGGCCCTGCGATACTGGGTGTTGAGCGACGACACGACCCAACTCGCCTTGCCACTGCTCGTGAGCCCGGCCTCCGATTCCTCCGCAGCGACGAGCACCGACGCTCTGCTCGCGACGCTCGAGCGTCACCTGACTGCGGTGAAAGCACTGCGCGCGTTGATCGGACCGCATCGCGCGGACGATGCCGCGCGGCGCGCCTCGGCGCTGCGCGAAGTGCTCGCGGCGCATCCCCGCAGTCGTGTGATCGTGTTCGCGCGCCACGCCGATACGGTGCGCGCACTGTACTCGGCGTTGCGCGGAGAGCCGGGCGTCGTGGCGATCGTTGGCACGCGCGTGCGCGCCGCCGCGGGCCGGTGGACGCGCGACGACGTGCTGCGAGCGATCGGCCCGCGGGCGCGGGTGCACGACGCGCACGACAAGCATGACCCGAGAGCGATCCGACTCGTGCTGAGCACCGACGCCTTGGCGGAAGGGGTGGAGATGCAGGGCGTTGGCGTCGTGGTCCACGCGGACCTGCCGTGGACGCCGGCAAGACTCGAGCAACGGGTCGGGCGGGTGGTGCGC
>JANOWT010000007.1:0-4400 GCA_031418115.1 Gemmatimonadota bacterium | reverse complement strand
TTCGCCACGCCGGTCGCGGCATCCACCAGGAGCACGTCGATCTTGTGCTGGTCGCGGCTGCGACGCCACATCCAGACCTGATTGGAGTTGTCGGCGAGCCAGATCGCGCGCTGCGGTTCGTTCAGGTCAGGGTACGTGAACTGGCGGCCATTGAACAATCCGATCTGCTGATCCTTGAAGCCCTGCGCCTGGATCATCACCATCTTCTGCGCGGCGAGGTCGTACACGCCGACCTCAGGCTGCGTCACGTTGGTGTCGCCGGGCATGTCGTACTTGTAGCTCTCGAGCTGGGGCCGCTTGTTGCCCACCGACGCGATCACCCACAGGTCGCCGACCTTCCGCGCGTCGTCGCGCCCCGCGGTGAAGCGCTTGGAGTCGCGTGACCAGGAGACGCTCGCGCGCTTGCGACGATCCTTGGCGCGCTCGGTCTCGACGTCGCTCAGTCCGAACTCGCTGCCGGCCCAGCTGTAGTGCTCCA
Organism: Gemmatimonadota bacterium; assembly: GCA_031418115.1. Classification (GTDB taxonomy): domain Bacteria; phylum Gemmatimonadota; class Gemmatimonadetes; order Gemmatimonadales; family Gemmatimonadaceae; genus Pseudogemmatithrix. The sequence goes on along the minus strand of JANOWT010000007.1, from coordinate 3,922 downwards.
CGCCATCAGTGGTGAGCTGAGTCTCCTCGGTCACGACCTTCCAGTCGGCACTGTCAGCGGCGGCGCCGGTCTTGGCGCGGCGCGCGTCGAGCACCTTCTGATAGTCGGCCCGCGACATTCTATAGAGGTTGTGGCGCCGAGCGTAGATCACCGTCTGCCCATCGGGCGAAACGCTGGCCCACGACGGATGATTGTCGGGCGCCTTCCAGTCGGGGATCTCGGTCAGCGTCTGCGACGCGACATCGTAGCGGAAATGCCAGACCTTCTTCTTGGGGCGCGGCCTGCGCGCGGCGGCCTGCCGCGTCTGCTGCGAATCACCTCTCACCGCCTCGGCGTCCGCGATCACGGTGTCCTGCGACGACTCGACCTCGAACTCGAGCGTGTTGGCGTCGATGAACCTGATCGCGCGGATCGGCAAGTGCTTGCCGTCCCACGGATCCTTGGTGATGCGCGTGAGCTCAGCGGCGATCCGATCGTTGTCGAAGAGCTGCTTCTTGGTCCCCGCGACCGGGTCCACGATCATGAAGCGCTTGCCCTGCGCGCTCTCCCACTCATACCAGAACTTCTCGGAGCCCTTGATCCAGCGCGGTGTGACTCCGGTGGAGTAGACGAGCTTGCGCATCCTATAGGGAGCGAAGCGGGCGGCGAGGCGGTAGTTGGCCTCGGTGACGGGGCCTGTCGCGGCGCGCGTGGCTGGCACGGGGAGCTGCGCCATCGCGACGTCGGCGAAGAGTGCGGCACCGACGGCGAGTGTTGCGGTGCGGAATGCGAGCCGACGCAGCCCGGCTGCGGGCGAGGTTGCAGGCGAGGTTGCAGGCGAGGAGTGCGGGCGCTGGGGCGCGAGCAGTGACATGTGTATCGACTCCGTGGGTCGGATGGGTGGGACGGGTCTGGGGTGCTACGCGCTCAAGGCCGTGATCGCTCGACAGGCGTCAAGCGTTCGAGCCGGCGCCGCGCCTCGGCCACGCGAGGTTGCAGCGGGGCGTCGGCGTTCTTCCACAGGTCGATGAATGCGCGGTAGTTCAACGCAGCGTTCTCCACGTCGCCCTTGGCCTCGTAGATCTGGCCGAGGCGCTCGCGGATCGCCGGCACGCGGATCGGATCCATCAGCGGGATCGACTTCAGCATGTAGGGCGTCACGAGATAGCGCTCGAACATCACCGCGGCGGAATCCGCCTGCCCGCCCGCGTCGAACGCCCGCGCCAGATTGTATGAAAGACAGGAGGCGCATTCGTTCGCAGGCTTGCCGTCGTAACCGACGTCGCCGCGGCGGAACTCCGTGACTGCTTCCTGCCACTTCCCTTCGGCGAGTGCGACTTCGCCGAGTGTGGTGTGAAGATCTGCCTCGCGTGCGCGTCGCAGCGCCGTGTCCGTGACCTCGGCGCGAGAGCGCGCGATGAGGACTCGTGCCTTCGTCGGGTCCCCGCTCCGCGCGAGCAGCGTCGCGAGCGGCAGGTAGGGGCGGTCCACCATCGGCTGCGCAGCGAACGGCACGGACTCGACCAGGGAGTCGATGCGGGCGGCGAGCGCCGGTGATGGCCCGAGCATCGCCAGCTCCACGGCCGTCACGGTGGGCCCGAGGCGCGGCGGTGCGACCTTCGCACCGGGTGCGACGGTCGTGACGGCCGTCGGGTTCGCGAACGCGGCAGTGAAATCGCGCAGTCGTCCGTTGAGGGCCAGCACGGTGGAGAGACGACGGCCAAAGTCCTTGTTCTGGGGGCTGGTCGACGTGCGCAGCGTGTCGGCGACCGCGCGCAACTCGTCGAACTTCCCCTGCGCGAACAAAAGCCAGCCATTGCGCAACGACTGGAACGGATACTCGGGCAGCACTTCCCGAATGTTCTCGAGGGTCTTGGCGACCCCTTCCAGATTCCCCTGATTCAACTGCATGTCGACGATGTTCCCGAGGGCGATCGCGTTCCTGGCGCCCTTCGCGAGGGCGGCGACGTTGAGCGATTCCGCGCGTGCGTACTCCCGCCGGCTCCTCAGCACCTCGCCGAGGTTGATCATCGACGAAGTGTCGCCGCGCCCCACCATGGCCTCGTACACCGCGGCGCCCTTCCCTCGGTCGCGCCCCGGGCCGATGACGTAGTAGCGAGCGTAGACCAGCTCGCGCTCGCGCTCGGGCAGGCGTTCGCGATAGCGGAACGCCTGCCCGAGGGCCGTGTCGATCGCGGAGGCGCGGCCGCCGTAGTTGCTGAGCGTCGCGCCGAGCAGGCTCCAGGCCGAGGCGAAGGTGGAGTCGAGCGCGACCGCTTCGCGCGCGAGTTCGATAGCTTGGCGGTCGCCGAGCGAGTTCGCCCGCGCACCCTCGCTGTACTTCTGCAGCGCGGCGAGTGACCCGGTGGTCGCGCGGGCCAGCGTCGGCGTCGCGTTGACGTCGCGCAGCGACTCGCCGGCTTTGGCGCGCAGCGCGCGTGCGAGTCGGTCGGCGGCATCGATCAATCCGCGCGGGCCATCACCCGACTCGCGGAACGACGCCAGCTCAATTCCTGAGTCGGCGCGGACGAGCCGGATCGAGACGATGTAGCCATCGCCGACGCCAGTGACCTCACCATCGACGAACGCCTTCACGCCCTCGCGGAACGCGATCTCCCGCGCCAGGCTCGAATCCATTCGCGCCGTGGGAGCCCGCTGCATGCGCACCATCGCGGCCACGATCGTGCTCGGCGGCACGAGCGTGAACGCCGACGACCCCGCGAGCCCCGCGCGCACCGCGTCGCTCACCACGCGGCCGAGCGCCGAGTCGACGTTGGTCGTGCGAAAGTCGGTCATGATGATCGGTTCGGCGCGCGAGAGCTTGCCCGCGGCGAGCAGCGAGCCGAACGGCCCGATGCCCGACGCGCGAAGCCCCATGAAGGTCGCGATCATCACCGTGAACACGCCGAGCGCGTACATGCCGCCGCGCGCCGTGCGGTACCAGCTCATCTTGGGCGCCGACTTGAGCGCCATCGTCGCGATCATCCCATGCGCCTGCGTGCTCGGCGTGCCACCGGGCGTGAAGGTCGGCGTCGCCGAGACCGCGCGGCGCGCGACGCGCTGCACGTAGCCCGTCCAGAGCACCACCGGCAAACCGATCGCCATCACGATCAGTGCACCAGGGTAGACCCAGTCGGGGAGTCCGATGACGACGATCGCCGCCTTGGCGAGCACCGCGACCGCGACGAAGGCGCCGACGTAGAGTGCGAGTGCCTTGCGGAACATCCCCGCGCCGCCGAGGAGCACCAATGGCATCGACGGCATACCGCCGCCGCTGGTGATCGACTCGAGCGCGCGTGCGATCTCACCGGCCTGCTGCGGACGGTCGTTCGGATCCTTGGCGAGACACTGCATCACGACCGCCGCGAGCGATGCCGGTAGATCGGGCCGCAGTTCGGTGACCGGCCGCGGCGCCTCGCCCATGTGTGCAGCGAGCATCCGCGGTGCGGTGCGATTCGCGAACACGTGCTGTCCGGTGAGCAGCTCGTAGGCCATCGCGCCGAGCGCGTAGATGTCGGCGCGGTGGTCGATCAGCGGATCGCCGGCCGCCTGCTCGGGCGCCATGTACGCCGGCGTGCCGATCGAGGTACCGATCTGCGTGAGCGTCGCGTCGCCGCTCGCGGTGCGCGAGGCGCTGATCGCCTTGGCGATACCGAAGTCGGTGACCACGGCGACATCGCCCGAGATGAGCACGTTGTCGGGCTTGATGTCGCGATGCACCACGCCGCGCGCGTGCGCGTAGGCGAGCGCCTTGGAGACGTCGCGCAATATCCCAATGACCTCGGCGACTGGCAGCGGCCCCTTGCCGAGCCGCGCGCGCAGCGACTCGCCCTCCACGTACGGCATCGTGTAGTAGGGAAGACCCTGCGTCTCACCCGCAGTGTGCACCGGGACGATGTTGGCGTGCTGCAGCGCCGCGACCGTCTGGATCTCGCGTTCGAAG
>JANOWT010000006.1:0-9643 GCA_031418115.1 Gemmatimonadota bacterium | reverse complement strand
GCCACTGCCGTCGCGGTCGAGGTCATAGCCGCGGTAGGCGTCCCACCAGTTGCCCTTGAAATCGCTGCGCAACGTCCGGCTGTTGGTCGCGACGTCAAACGCATTTCCCGCGAACAGGTTGCCGGTGAAGTGACTGTCCTCGGCGTCGGCCATGAGCCGCACCGCCCAGCCGTTGCGACGGAAATCATTGTCGCGGATGTCGAGCCGTGAGGCGCCCTCCATGAGCAGTCCGGTCGAGTTGCCCTCGAATCGGTTGCGCACCAGGACGCCGTCGGTGATCTCTTTCAGCAGGAGGCCATACGCGCCGCTGCCCGTCGCGTCCAAGAAGCCGTTCCCGTCCATGACGATGTGCTTGCTGTACATCACCGCGACGCCAGCGCCGTTGCCCTTGAAGGTGTTGCGCTCGTAGCGGCAGGAGTCGGAGAACATGAAGTGCAGGCCGTAGCGGCGGTTCCCCTCGCTCACGTTGCCCTCAGCGAGCGACCCGTCGGAGAACTCGAAGTAGATCCCGTCGCGCTGGCCACGGATGGTGTTGTCGATCACGCGCGTGTCGGGCGAGTACCAGAGGTGCACGCCGTTCCCGTTGCGCGTCTCCTCGCGGCCGGCGGCCTGGATGTCGTTGCCGCGGACCTCGCAGCCTGTGGAGCGCTGCAGGTAGATCGCGAAGAGGGCATCACGGAACCGGTTGCCGTCGATCAGGCAGCCACTGGCCTCGACGACGCGTACCGCGGCACGGTCCTGCATCTGGCTCACGCCGGTATTCGTGAATGTGAGTCCGCGGACGGTGACGCTGTCGGCACGGATGACGAGCAGCTCGCGCTCGCCCTCGCCGTCGAACGTCGGCCACCCTTCTCCGACGATCGTGAGACGCGGGACCGTGACGACGACGGTCGGACCCTTGTACGTGCCGGCCGCCACGACGATCGTCGCGCCGGGTGTGGCTTGCAACAACGCAGCCGCGAGTGTGGGCACGGCGGAGCCCGCGCGCACGACGATGCGCTGCGCGTCGAGCGAGGCGGGGAGTATGAAGAGCGCGGCGAGCGCGGCGGCGAGAAAGCCCACGCGGCCGACACGGCCGACACGGCCGACACGGCCGACACGGGCTACGCGCGGCGCGCTAGCGCTCACTGTGCGCTCCTGTGACGTGCCCTGACGAGTCCGCGAGCACCGCGGCCCAGTCGGCGACGACTCCACCGTGACGCGACTGCGCGGTGCGGGCGGCGGCAGGAGTGGCGAAGGCGACGGCGTTGCCCATGGGTCCATGCAAGCTACTGCCGGTGAGGAAACCCGCCTGCTCCGCTGGCACGAAGGTGCCGGGATCGTCTGCATCGGTCACCCAGAGAGAGGCGACGCCGCCGGGCTCAGCGCCGCGCGCATAACCAGCGAGGCAGTCGATCGAATCGAACACATGCACGCGACCGGTGCGCGTGACCGCCTCGGCGGCGAAACGCGCATCGGTCACTTCCATGCGGCAGAAGTTGCACTCGTCCTCGCCAAGTACGACTGGCCTCGGTCCGGCCGCACCGCACGCGGCGAGCAACAGCGCGAACCCGATCGCCGCGCGGCGGCCGAATGCGCGACGCATCGCGCGCGCGGTGCCCATCACGCGCTCTTGAGTCCTGGGTCTCGGCGCCCGCTTCGGAGCGTGGCCACCGACGCGGCCACGACCAAGCCCGCCGCGATCGCCATCGCGACACCGCCGTACGACGGCCACGACGTCGCCGTGAAGTTGAGCAACTTCTTGCGTCCGATCACCGGAGGCGAATAGGTCATCCCGGGGATCTTGATGATCGCATGCTCGGTGTCGAGGTCATGCCCGTAGTCATAGCCCCAGCGCCGGTAGTCCCACAATCCCAAGCCGAGCACGCCGAGGAGCACGACCGTGTAGAGGTAGAGCGGGACCCGCCGCCGCAATGCGGCGACGGCGAGTCCGGCGGCGATGAGCCCGCCGAGGATCCAGGGCATCCACTTCAGCTCCGGGATCGCGTCGGGCTCGATCACCTTCATCCCGATGTAGTGATTGAGTCCGTTGATGCTGTTGAGGTCATTCGGTTTGACCCCGCCCACGCCATTGATGCGGATGAGCATCCCGAGTCCTTCCGGGTACTGTGGCGCGACGAGATCGACGCGCCATAAGGGGAGGACGTAGGCGGTCGCCAAAAGCGCGACCGCCACCAGCACGAACCAGCGTGAACGGGCCGTCATGAGTGTCTCAGTTGGAGCCGCGAGCCGCTGCTGGGACTCGCGTGTTGCCCTTCAGTGCCACCGTGGATCCTGCCGGCGACACGCGGACGTACCCCTGCATCTCCTGGTGGAGCGCTGAACAGAAGTCGGTGCAGTAGATCGGGAAGACACCGATCCGGCCTGGGACCCACCGCAGTGTGCGTGTCTCCCCCGGCATGATGAGCAGCTCCGAGGTGTTGGCGCCGATCACGGCGAAGCCGTGGGGCACGTCCCAGTCCTGCTCGAGGTTGGTGACATGGAAGAGCACCGTGTCGCCGAGCTGTACGCCTTCGATATTGTCCGGCGAGAAGTGCGAGCGGATCGCCGTCATACGGATGTGCACGACCTTGCCGCTCCGGGTCACGCCGGTCTCTCTCTCGCTGCGCGCGACCATCGGGTGCCGGTTCTCCGCGATCGAATAGAACTTCACCTGACGGTCGGTGATCTTCTTGGCGTCGATCGCGTTGGCGTAGTGCGGCTCGCCCTGCGTCGGGAAATCGAGGAGCAGCTGCATCTTGTCGCCGGTGATGTCATAGAGCTGCGCCGACTGTGTGAGCTCGGGACCGGTGGGGAGATAGCGATCCTTCGTGATCTTGTTCAGCGCGAGCACGTAGCGGCCGTACGGGTGACGCGTGGCGCCGCCGGGGATCATGAGGTGCCCGACCGAGTAGAAGGTCGGTGCGCGGTCGACGACTTCGAGCGTCTTGACATTCCACTTCACGACCTCGGACGAAATGAACATCGAGGTGTAGGCGAAGCCCTTGCCGTCGAACTCGGTGTGGAGAGGGCCGAGGCCCGGCTCCTTCACCTCGCCGGCGAGCGTCGCCTCGTACTTGAGCACCGGGATGCCTTCGAGGTCGCCTTCGAACGCCTTGTCCTTGATCGCCTGCAGCATCTTCACGGTCGAGTGGACCGGGATGACCGTGGCGAGCTTGCCGCCCGCGACCACGAACTCACCGGTCGGGTCGACGTCGGCGCCGTGCGGCGACTTGGGCGTCGGGAGGAAGAAGACCGACCCGGGGCACTCGGTCGGCTGGACCTGGAGCACGCTCGTGCGGCGCTCGGACCGCGAGACGCGGCTGAACTCATCCATATAGTTGTGACGATAGTCGACCGCGGCGCGACGGCCCTTGCCGGCCTTCACGCACGCTTCGACGGCGCGGTAGTTCACCGCCGCGATGTAGTCCTTGTCGTTCTGCGACGCGTTCACCTCGAGCAGCGTGTTCGCCTGCTCCGAGTTGTACGACGTGAAGAACATCCAGCCATCCGACGGCCCCTTACCCGCGCGGGCGAGGTCGTAGTTGAAGCCGGGCATGATCAGCTGGAAGGCGATGTCCATCTTCCCGGGCTGGTCGGCCGTGATGAAGGAGATCTGCCCCTTGAAGTACTTCTTGTACTCGCTGATCGGCACGTCCTGGTTGGGCACCGGGATCGAGAAACGCGTCGACGAGACGATGTACTCCGTGTTGGGTGTGACGAACGGCGACGCATGGTTGCCGGCCGCGTTGGGGATCTCGAGGATCTCGGTGGTCTCGAAGTGCCGGAGATCGATGCGGGCCACGCGCGGCGTGTTGTTGCCGTTCACGAAGAGCCAGCGTCCGTCGTCGTCGCCGTCGGTCTGCGAGAGCGCGGTATGGTGCAGGTCGTCCCACGGGATAAAGCCGTAGGAGGTCTCGAGCATCGGCTTGGTCTCGTCGGTGTAGCCCCAGCCGTTCTCCGGAGCCTGCGAGAAGACCGGGATGGTGCGCAGCAGTCGGCCGCTCGGCAGGCCGTACACGCCGACCTGTCCGCCAAAACCGCCGGAGAGGAATGCGTAGAGTTCGTCTTTCTCGCCGGGCGCGACATAGACGCGCTGTGCAGCGTCCGCGGTACCAGCGAGCGAGGACGACCCGCGTCCGGCGCAGGCGTATCCGAGGCCAAGCACGGTGAGGGCACCGGCACCGAGCAACAGGCGGGAGCGTGAAAGGAGGGACATGGGGGACCTCGCGTGGTGCGTGGAATGCGATCGGCGGGCTGCCGGTCCCGCCACTTGCGTCGGGACGATCGAATGATGCATCCTACTTGCACCTTAACAAGTCGGATGAATTTCGCACGCCGTATCAGGGAAACCCTTCCGCGACTATTGACCCCATGCGCCTCACCCGCCACACCGACAACGCGCTTCGTTCTCTCATCTATCTCGCACTGCACAATGACGCTCCGTCCCGCATCGCTGACATCGCACGTCGAATGGGGATGTCGGAGGATCACGCGGCCAAGGTGATCGCGCGCCTGGCCGAGCTCGGCTTCGTGAACACCGTGCGTGGCCGCTCAGGTGGGGCGCGCCTCGCGAGGCCGGCGGCGCTGATCAACATCGGAGAGGTCGTGCGCGCGACCGAGAACAACTTGGAACTCGTGGAGTGCTTCGATCCAGCGACGAATCGCTGCCCGATCGCGCCAGTGTGCGTGCTCGCGGGCGCGCTCGACGAGGCGCTCAATGCTTTTCTCGGTGTCCTCGATCGGTACACGCTCGCCGAGCTCTCGGCAAAGCCGCGGGCGCTCGAGAGACTGCTGATCGCGTGACCTACACCTACCGCAGAGCGCTCACATGATGGACTGGTTCGTGAAGGCTTTCCTCAAGGCGAGCCTTGTTTGGTTCTCGCTGGCCGTGGGCGTGGCACTGCTGATGGCGGTCGTCCCGATGCTCACGGTGTACCGCACCGCGCACTTGCATGTGGCGCTGCTCGGCTTCGTGACGCAGATGATCTACGGCGTCGCCCTACACGTGATCCCGCGCTTTTTCGGTCAGCCGCTCGTGTACCAGCGGATGGCGGAGCTCCAGTTCTGGGCGGCGCAGAGCGGGCTCCTGCTGCTCACGCTCGGCTTCGTGAGTCGGGTCAATGGTTGGCCGCTCGCTTCGGCGACGGTGGCGGTGGGAGGAGTGACGTCAGCGGTGGGCGCGGCCTGCTTCGTCGTGAATATCTGGCGGACGATGGACGCCAGTGAGATGCGCCAGATCAACTCGCGGGGTAAGGCGATGCCGGTGATGCCGCAGGCGGACGCGCATTAGCGCGAGTTAGCACGTCGCTATCGCCGAGCTGCCCGCACCCGTGCCGCAACCGTGATCGAGGTCAGCGACAAGCTGATCATCAGCCACCAAGCGACATCGGGAGAGGCCCGGAACAGTTCGCGCCAACTGAGGCCGATCAGTCCGGGGAGACCCACCAGGGCGAACACCACCCACGCCATGTCCGCCGCGATCGTGCGGAGCACGAACCCGAGTGACCGCGCGGGCGCCGGTCCCGCTCGTGGGATCGGGTGACGGAGCCGCCACAGACCGAGCAGTTGCCAAGCCACGATAAGCACTGCGCCGATCAACAGGACCAAATGGTACAGGCGATGTCGCGATCCAGAAGCCGGAAGCGACTGCCCGGCGAGGTGCGCGGCGATATCGTCCGCCAGTCGGTGGCTGGTCGGCGTCAGCGGCATCGGCAGGCTCGACGAAACGTTGGTCAGCACTGCCACGCCCCATGCCTGCTCCGGCAGCAAGACCATCTTCCCGCGGAAATCCGGAACGATGCCGCCATGGTGAATCGCCTTCGTGCCGCCGATGCGGCTCACGCGCCAGCCGAACGCGTAGGTGAACCCATCACCCGTCACGCCACCCGCGTGCATCGAGTCGACCATCGCCGGCGCGAGAACGGAGGTCGCGTCAAAGCGTCCGCCGTTGAGCTGGGCCACGAGAAAATGTCCCAGATCCTCAGCGCTGCTGATGAGCGCCGCTGTCGGCAGGCGATCCGATTCATGCGGTAGCGTGGCCGCCACCGGATAGCCGAACCAGTACCGATGGCCACGGGCCATGCCGTGCCGCATCGCGCGGTCATGATCCGTGAAACTGTGAGTCATACCCAGCGGCGTGAAGATCGATCGCTCCACGTACTCTGCGTACGACCGACCGCTCACCGCTTCGACAATGGCTCCGAGGACGAGATAGTTGGCACTGGCGTACTGGTGAGTCGTTCCTGGTCGATGCGTCAGGGCGACTGCTGCAAGAGCGCGCACATGATCGACGAGCGCGAGCGAATCGCCGGAACCGCGTGCGGCCCTGGTCGGGATACCGGAGCTATGGTGCAACAGCTGCCGCACCGTGATCCGCGCCGAGGCGACGTCGTCCTTGACGCGGAACCAGGGCAGGTACTTCTGTGCCGGTGCGTCGAGATCCACGAGTCCGCGCTCGACGAGTTGCATGATCGCCATTGCGGTGAACGCCTTGCTCATCGAGCCGAGCACGAAGCCGGTGGTGTCGCTGACCGGGCGTCCGTATCCGTCCACACCATAGCCGCGCACATGAACAACGGTGTCCCCGTGCACGATCACGACGGCAACGCCGGGGGTCCGGTCCGCACGCATCACTCGCTCGACGTAGGCATCGACCGCGTGGAATCGGTCCGTGCTTGGCGTTTGCGCGCCGGCGGACGCGATGCCCAAGCCGTGCAGCAGGCTGAACAACAGGGCGATAGTCGCAGTGTCTGTTGGGCCAAGAGGGACGGTCCAGCGCGGTATGGGCATATCGCTGATACGCACCGGCGAGAGTGCGGTTTCACGCGACGGAACACCCCCGCCGGAGCGCCATCGCCCCCGAAGTGCGCTTCGGGAAGCGAGGATCTGCTCAGTCGGACTCCACCAGCAGCGCCGGAGTCGGCACGGCGCCGGCGAGCCGCATATTTCTATTGAATAGGATCCTGTCGCATGCCAGTCGCATGCGGAAGTGGGTTGAGGTCGGATCAGGTACCGCTAATCGTACAGCACCTGAGAAGGGCGATTTCCGTTGATGCCGAATTGGCGGTATTGAATCGGCCATCCGGGCATTCATACGGATCGACCTTCTGGGGAGATGTATTAGTAGAAGGGTCAAGCGATCGGAGCGGTGTGAGTCACCGCCGACCGCCCCCAAGCCGCGAGCGGAGACTACCGAGTTCGGCGCCGCCAGCGCGTGGTAGGAGCTGCCACCAACGATGGTCGAGCATCCACTTGCAAGTCGCGCGCGGTCACCGACAACTCGGAGACGGACACCGAGGAGTAGAGCTCGGACACCGAGGAGTCGAGCTCGGACACCGAGGAGTCGAGCTCGGACACCGAGGAGTCGAGCTCGGACACCGAGGAGTCGAGCTCGGACACCGAGGAGTCGAGGTCGGACACCAAGGAGTCGAGGTCGGACACCAGCGAGCAGAGGCCGGACACCAACGAGTAGACGATGGACAGCAACGAGTCTGGCGCGGTGAGCAGTGACCAGCGACCGGTGAGCAACGCGTCGCAAGCGGTGACCGGCGCCGAGCAAGCGATGACGAGAGTGCAGCAGACGGTGCGGGACGTCAAGGACTGACACGCACGCCGAGCAGTCGAAGACGCAGCTCCAGCAGTCGAAGACGCAGCACAAGAGCCGATGGCGCGTTGCGAGTAGCCGGCGATGCAGGGACAGCAGGCGATGCGGACGAACAAGTTCGGGCGCCCTGACGGAAGCACAATGGCGTGCTCCCCCGGGCGCGATTGCGTCCGCTCACATCCATCGGAAGGGAGGTCACGATGAACGCGAAGCAGAAGCAGGTGATGGATCCGCTGGTGGCGGTGCCTGCATTCCTCGAAGAGCACATCCGGCCGATCGTGACGAGCGTGCGCGCGACGGATGGTGACATCGAAGCTGCAGCATGAAGCGAGGCGGCAGCTGGTGCGATGGCCGAATCTCGAAAGCGGTCACAGAACAACTCGACGTACTGTCGACTAGAGCAGGGGATGGCTCTACGACTTCGCGTACGCGAGATGCGGCTACGGCGCTGCGCGACTTGCTCGACCGACGCGAGGGGGCCTACGAGACGGCCGCGCGTCCCGTCGTCGCGAAGAACGCGGAACTCTCCAGTCGCCTCGCGTAACCGTCGCCCGTCTGCATGGCGACTCGGTTCTTCTCCCTTACGGTGTGCATCCGCCCGCTGAGCCGCGCGATCACCTCCGCGTCGGGATGCCGCTCGGCGAGCACATGCGCCTTGGCCCGCGCGAGTCGTTCACAGTGCGGCACCGGCAACTCGTCCGCACAGCCGTCAGCACCAACAAGAGTTCGGCGGCCTATCGACCAAGCACAATGTCGATGCTCGCGAGAATCTGCTCGAGCACCTTCGGGCTCAGTCGTCCAATGCGCGCGCTCAAGTATCTGCGATCCATGGCGAACAGCTGGGCGGCATTCGCGACCGAGTCCTTGGGCAGGCCCGCCGCCTTCGCGGACACCAGCGTGCATCCTGGGGCGGATTCCCAGGCCAGGTTGCTCGTCAACGGCACACACACCGCGGTTGCGAGTCGGCTGCGGTTCAACGGATTCCCCTGCACCACGACGACCGGGTGGCGAAAACCCGGCGCTGAGCCCGGGGGCATCGGCAAGTCGGCCCACCAGAGCTCTCCCTGCGCGATCTCTACCACTCGACGCGCTGCAACACCGAGTGCGCGGCGGCGAGTACATAGGGATCGGACGTCTCAGCCAGTTGGTCGACGACGCGATTCATGGCGGCGGTCACTTCTTCCGGGGCATGACGGCTCAAGTACTCCGCCAACGCCTCAGAATAGAGTTGGCTTCGGGACTTCCGCGAGCGTTTCGCCTGGCGCTCCGCCGCGCGAAAGACGGCGTCGGGAAGTGAGATAGCCGTCTTCATACCATCAGTATAACCCCGGAGAGCGCTTGCTCAAGGACTCGCGTTACGCGCTGAGTCCGCCGAACGCGACTATTCGCGCGTAACGCCCTCGGCAAAATCGTACCGCAAGCCGACGCGCTCCAGCAGCGCCACCAGCCGCCGCAATCCGAGCCCCATCACGCTGAAGTAGTCGCCATTCACACGCTCAACAATCGTGGCGCCCCAGCCCTGGATGCCGTACGCCCCGGCTTTATCCATCGGCTCACCCGTCGCCACGTACGCCGCAATCTCCGCGTCTGAGAGCGCGCGAAACGTCACCTCCACGCTCTCCACCGCGCTCTCGGTGCGCCCGTCGCGCGCGACGGCAATCGCCGTGTGCACCGTGTGCGACCGCCCGCTGAGCAGCTTCACCATCCGGCGCGCATCCGCAACGTCAGCGGGCTTTCCGAGAATGACGCCATCCAGCACCACAATGGTGTCGGCGGCAATCACCACGGCATCCGGATGCTGCACCGCGAGCGTATGCGCCTTCTCGCGCGCGAGTCGCTCGCAATGCGGCACGGGCTCCTCGTGCGGCATCACCGTCTCGTCGATATCGGCCGGCATCACGGTGTGCGGAATGCCGATCAGGCCGAGCAGTTCACGACGGCGCGGCGACTGCGAAGCGAGAATCACATGCGGGACGTCGGCGATCATTTCTCGAGGGGAATGGTGACGGGGCCATCGTTGACCAGCTCAACTTCCATCATCGCACCGAACTCGCCGGT
>JANOWT010000005.1:0-6083 GCA_031418115.1 Gemmatimonadota bacterium | reverse complement strand
CGGCCTGCGTGCAGAGCCGCTCTGACGACGGGCGCATCACGTTCCATGACTGGCACCCGGTGAACATCCAGGAGTACGGGATGGCGGCGCCCGATCCCAAGGATCCCGACGTCGTCTTCGGCAGCCAGCGATCGAATGTCTCGCGCTACGATCGTCGCACCGCGCAGACCACGCTCGTGGGCCCCGATCTCTCGGCGACGCTGCCGGGCGGGGGTGCTGTGAACCGGAACGTGCGCACCATGCCGTTGCACTTCTCGCCGGTCGACAACCGCACGATGTACTACGCGCAGAACGTGGTCTGGAAGAGCACGGACAAGGCGCACAGTTGGACGCGTATCTCGCCCGACCTCACGCGGCAGTCGTGGGAGATCCCCACGACCGCCGGGAAGTACACGAGCACCGTGCGCGTGGCGCCGGCGGGCAGCATCACCGCGCTCTCTCCCTCGCCGCGGAGCCTCGGCGTGATCTGGGTCGGCACCGACGACGGGCAGATCCAGACGACGAGCGACGCTGGCGTGACATGGAGGAACGTGACGCCGCCGACGATGAAGCCGTGGACGCGCATCTTCAACATCGAAGCCGGGCACTTCGATACGCGCACTGCGTACGCGGCCGCGAACACGCTGCGGTTGGACGACATCAATCCGCACTTCCTCCGCACGCGCGACGGCGGCGCGACCTGGACCGAGATCAACACGGGGATCGCCGGCGGCGCGGTGGCCAATGCCATTCGCGAGGATCCGCGTCAGAAGGGGCTGCTCTACGCCGCGACCGATCTGCAGGTCTGGGTCTCGTTCGACGACGGCGATCATTGGCAGTCCCTCAAGAACGGGATGGCGCCAGTGTCAGTGCGCGACATACAGATCAAGGACGACTCCACCTGTCACTGCGCCGACCTCGTGGCGGCGACGCATGGTCGCGGCTTCTGGATCCTCGACGATGTCACGCCGTTGCGTCAGGCGGCCGCAGCACGTGTCGCGCTCAGCGCGGGCAGCGCGTATCTGTTCAAGCCGATCACGGCCGTGCGCGTACGCTTCGCGACCAACGAACCCACGCCCTGGCCGCCGGAGCTTCCCGCCGGTGAGAATCCGCCGCCGGGTGGATTGATCGACTACTACCTGCCGAGTGATGCGATCGGGCCGGTGACGCTCGAGATCCTTGATGCACGGTCGCGCGTGGTGCGCAGCTATTCGAGCACTGAGCCGGTGTTCAATCCCGACCCCGGCAAGGACATGGCCGCGTACGATCAGGTCTGTCGTCGTGACCCCACCGCCGCGTACTGTGGTCTGCCACTCTACTGGCCTGCACCGCAGTACATCATCTCGACCAAGGCGGGGATGCATCGCTTCAGCTGGGACCTGCGCATGGATCCCGTCTCGCCGCAGGACCTGATTCCCGCAGGCGATGAAGAGGCGACGGGCGCCGTGCCTGGACGCACCTACCCGGCGTACAACGTGCCGTGGGCGCCTCCCGGCGCGTACACGGTTCGGTTGACGGCGAACGGCAAGGCGGTGACGCAGCCACTCGTGTTGAAGCTCGATCCTCGCGTCCGGATCACACCGGTGGCGCTCACGCAGCTGAACTCGTTGAGCATGGAGATGTATGACGGCGCGGTGGCGGCGCACCGAGCCTTCCTCGCGGCTAAAGCGCTCGCGCGCGACGTGAGCACGTTGACTGGGCCGGCGGCGGACACGCTCAGGGCCGATCTGGAGGAACTCGCGCCGCAGGGGCTGCAGCGTAATCTGCGCGCGTTCCGCCGACGCGGTGCACCGGTGAGTCTGCCGTCGCTCGAGACGGCGAGCAACGCGCTACAGGCCGCCGCGATGGCGATGCAGGGCGCTGAAGTGCCGCCGACGGCGGCGCAGATAGCGGCCTGCGCCGCAGCGCGGGCTCAGTCGGCTGCGGTGATGGCGCGTTGGAAGTCGGCGCAGTCACGGGCCTCGACCTTGCGGGCGGCTCGACCCTAGCACGTACGATCAACCTCAAGCTCTGGAATCCAACATGCCCTCGTGTTCGACCCGTTCGCTCCCGTTCCTCGCACTCGCTGCGCTCGTGTTGACCGCTCTCGCTCCTGCTCCCGCGGGCGCGCAGCGCAGCTTCCCCGCCGAACGCTGGCCCTCGGCGACGCCCTCCGACGTCGGTCTGAATGTCGCCGTGCTCGACAGCATCGACGCGGAGATCACCGCCGGACGTTACGGCTTCGTGGATCGTATGCTCGTGATCCGGCGCGGTCGCGTCGCCTACGACAAGCATTATGCACAGGACTACGACCGCATCTACGGTGACTCGGCTACCCGCACCAACTCGCTCAGTGCGCACGACCTCACGAGCCCGTACAACTATTTCAATCCGTGGTGGCACCCGACCTACCAGCGTGGCGACCTGCACACGCTGCAGTCGGTGACGAAGACGGTCACGTCCGTTGTGATCGGCACCGCGGTGACCCGCGGCGAGTTCCCGAGCCTCGACACACCGGTGCTCTCGTTCTTCGACACGACCAAGGTCAAGAACATCGACGACCGCAAGCGCCGCATGACGATCCGTCACCTGCTCACGATGTCGGGTGGGTTCGACTGGAACGAGAACCTGCCGTACATCGACCCGCGCAATACCGGCGCGGTCATGGAAGCGTCCTACGACTGGGTCGGCTACACGATCGACCGTCCCATGGCGCGCGAGCCGGGCGCGCAGTTCAACTACAGCAGCGGCGAGAGCCAACTGCTCGCGCACATCTTCCGGCGCGCCACCGGCCTGGACGTCGAGGAGTACGCGGCGCGTCATCTGTTCGGTCCGCTCGGGATCACGCGTTGGCACTGGAAGCGTACACCGTCCGGTCCGGCCGATACCGAGGGCGGCCTCTACCTCGAAGCCGGTGACCTCGCGCGCGTCTGGTACCTCTTCCTCAACGATGGGCTGTGGAACGGGAAGCGTGTCGTCTCGTCGGAGTGGATCAAGGCGTCGGTCGCGCCGCAGATCGCGACCGGGACGCAACCCACTTCGGCGAAGTACGGCTACAAATGGTGGCTCTACCCGCTCGCGAGCGACCCGACCAAGTTCGCGTGGGCGGGCTCAGGCTTCGGCGGCCAGTTCCCGATCGCGCTGCCGGAGAAGGACCTGATCGTGGTGTTCAATGCGTGGAACATCCTGCCGGGCCAACCGGGACTTCCCGTGCGGCGGATGATCGAACGACTCGAGAAGGCAGCCGTGGGTCGGTAGCGGTCTCACGACAGCGACGTCTACGGTGAATGCAAGAAGGGCCGCCCGACCGGGCGGCCCTCCTCACATCTCCCATCTCACCTCTGCTCCTGATTACATCCCCGGTCCCGCCGAGAGCTTCCGCACGAGCCGATACATGAACTCCAGCCCGTCGTAGAACGCCCGCGCCTCGATCTTCTCATTCATGCCGTGCGCGTTCGGGCCCTCGTAGAAGAGCCCCGACACGCCGTACACGGGAATGCCGGCGACGCGGAGGTGGCGGCCGTCGGTCGCGCCGGTGCTCATGGTCGGCACCACAGGCATTCCAGGCCACATCTCGTGCGTGGTCTGCTCGATCGTGCGCAGCAGGTCGGGCGTGAGCGGTGACGGCGGGCTGTCCTCGGCGCCACGCTGTGTGGTGATATGCACGCCGGTGTCGCCGATCGCCTGTTCGAGTCGCCGCTGCACGATCTCGGTCGACTCGTCCGGCAGGATGCGGCAGTTGATGGTCGCGGTCGCACGTTGCGGCAGCGCGTTCGACGCATGGCCGCCGGTGAGCATCGTTGCCACGCACGAGGTGCGCAGGCGCGAACTGTTCGCCGGGTCGCGCGAGATGAGCGCGGCGGCAACTGAGTCGCGTTCGTTGGCGACGATCGCCCGCATCGCGGCACCGGTCTCACCGCCGACGATCGCGGCCTGACGGCGGAAATACTCGCGCGTGACCTCGTTGAGATGCACGGGGTTCTGGTAATTCCCGAGCTTCGAGAGGGCTGCGGCCAGTTGGTAGATGGCGTTGTCGGGGCGCGGCTGCGAACTATGGCCACCGGAGTTCGTCGTCTCGACCGTGAAGTTGGCGACCTTCTTCTCACTCGCCTGGATGTCGTTCGAGATCTTCTTCTTCTCCTCCACCCGTCCGCCACCGCCCTCGTTGAACGCGTACTCGGCGCGTAGCAGCTCGGGGCGATTGCGCAGGATCCAGGCGACGCCGTTCGACGAGCCACCTTCTTCGTCGGCTGTGAGCGCAACGATGATGTCGCGGTCGGGCACGACGCCCTCGGCCTTCATGCGCAGGAGGATCGTCAGGTGGATGGCGCCCTCGTCCTTGTCGTCGGCGACGCCACGGCCGTAGAAGACGCTGTCCTTCTCGATGAACTCGAACGGCGGCAGCGTCCAGTCCTTGGGATCGGCTTCGACGACGTCGATATGCGAGAGGAGGAGGATCGGCTTGCGTCCCGTGTTGCGGCCGCGGAATCGCACGACGAGGTTGCCTTTCCGCGGCGCGTTCTCGATCACGACAACGTCTTCGGACGGGAAGCCGGCAGCGCGCATGTGCTTCGCCATCGCCTCGGCCGCAGTCACCGTGTTGCCGGCGCTGTGCGTTGTATTGATCTCGACGAGTTCCTTGAGCAGGGCGCGAGCCTGCGCCTCCCAGCGGGCGCGAGGGTTCGGAGCCTGAGCGGTGAGCGACGTGGCTACGGCGAGCGTAGCGGCGAGGGCCGCAGCAGCGGCGACGGTGCGAAGGGCGAAGGGTCTCATCTCCGGAAGTTGCCCGTGACCGGCGCCGGAAGCAACTTCTCCGGATGCGCCGACCGATGCTTCCACCGATGCCCCTCCGCACCGTCGTCGTGGCCGCTCTCACCTCGGTCGTCCTCGCTGCTGGCACGCTCGGCGCCCAGCAGATCCCTGACCGTGCATTCCGCCCACCTGTCCCGCGGCCTGCGCACGCGACAGCCACGGGGCCGCGGCTCTGCCTGGACGAGGCCCATCACAACTTCCATACGCTCGCGGATCGCTTCTGGGCCTTTGGTGAGCTCGCACGCCGCGACGGGTATCGAGTCGGGCCGATCAGGACACCGTTCGCTGCGCAGGCGCTCGGGGCGTGCGATCTGCTCGTCATCTCGAACGCGCAGTGGAGCGGCGAGGACTGGTCCAAGTATCCGACACCAACGCCGTCCGCGTTCACCGACGATGAGATCTCGGCCGTGCGCGCGTGGGTGGAGCGCGGCGGCGGTCTGCTGTTGATCGCCGACCACATGCCGCTCGCCGGTTCAGCGGCCAGACTCGCGGCGGCGTTCGGCGCGTCGTTCACCGACGGCTTCGCTTACAAGGCCGCGCCCGCGGACGCGACGGAAGCGGCCATCACGGCGGCGCGCGCGACGCCCACGATCTTCATTCGCGGCGATGGAACACTCCCCGAGCATCCGATCACGCGCGGGCGCGACTCGACCGAACGCGTCACGCAGGTGCGCAGCTTCACGGGGCAGGCCTTCCGTGTCGACGGTGCGACCACCGCTGCGGTGATGGTGCTGCCGCCGGACTTCATCAGTCTCGAACCGCGCTATGCGTGGCAGTTCGACGCAACGACCAAGCAACGTGAGGTGGGCGGTTGGCTCCAGGGTGCCACGCGCCTGGTCGGGAGCGGACGCGTGGCCTTCTTCGGTGAGGCGGCGATGTTCAGTGCGCAGGTCACTGGGCGCGACAAGCGGCCCATGGGGATGAACGCGCCGCTCGCCGAACAGAACGCCCAGTTCGCGTTGAACACGCTTCACTGGCTCTCGGGGCTGATCGAGCCCTGAACGCCACCGCCGGCGCGATCAGTGTCGGTGATCGTCTCCGTCGGCGCCTGACGGCCCTGCGGCACGCGCTGCGCCCGCCGCGCGCAGGTCACTCACCTTGTAGAGCCGCCCGCCACGGATCACCGTCTCGATGCCCGCGAGGTCACCGATCCGCTCCGCAGGCTTCCCCGTGACGATGAGGATGTCGGCGACCTTGCCGACGCTGACGCTCCCGTAGTCGCGCTCGTCGCGCATGTGCCGCGCCGCTTCGATGGTCGCGATCTGCAGCACGCGCGCCGCTGGAATGCCGGCGAGTTCATACATCTCGAGTTC
>JANOWT010000004.1:0-2771 GCA_031418115.1 Gemmatimonadota bacterium | reverse complement strand
CAAGCTCTCCGGCGAGGCTCTCGCCGGGGACAAGGGATTCGGGTTCGATTTCGACAGCATCCGCGGCTTCGCCCATCAGGTGAAGGCCATCTCCGCGCTCGGCGCGCAGGTGGCGATGGTGATCGGCGGCGGCAACATCGTGCGTGGCTCGCAGATCTCGAAGTTGGGCATGGACCGCGTCTCCGCCGACTACATGGGGATGCTCGGTACGGTCATCAACGCCCTCGCGTTCCAGGACACACGGGAGCGCGAGGGCCTCGACACCCGGGTGATGACCGCGATCCGGATGGAGGAGATCGCCGAGCCGTTCATCCGGCGTCGCGCGATCCGGCATCTGGAGAAGGGTCGGTGCGTCGTGCTGGCGGCCGGTACCGGCAATCCGTATTTCTCGACCGATACCGCCGCGGTATTGCGCGGCATCCAGATCAAGGCGAACGTCATCATCAAGGCGACGAGCGTCGACGGTGTGTACTCGGCCGACCCCAAGATCGACAAGACCGCGAAGCTCTACGACCGCATCTCCTACCGCGACGTGATGGCGGGCGAGCTCGGCGTGATGGACCAGACCGCCATCACGCTCTGCAAGGAGAACAGCCTTCCCCTGATCGTGCTCAACATCAACACGCCCGGCATCGTGGAACAGGCGCTGCGCGGCGAACCCGTGGGGACACTCGTCTCATGACCAAGCAGATCCTGAAGGACAGCCGTACCGCGATGGACAAGGGTGTCGAGGCGGCCAAGCGCGAGTTCGCGTCGGTCCGCTCCGGCAAGGCCTCGCCGGCGATGCTCGACACCATCAAGGTCGAGATGTACGGCCAGTTGATGTCGATGAATCAGTGCGCGAACGTCTCGGCTCCCGAGGCACGGCTTCTCGTCGTCACGCCGTTCGACAAGAGTCAGACCAAGGCGATCGAGAAAGCGATCCGCGAATCGAACATGGGCCTCGACCCATCGGTACAGGGGAATATCATCCGCGTCCCACTGCCCTCGATGAACGAGCAGCGCCGCAAGGAACTCGCGAAGATGGTGCACAAGTACGCCGAGGACGGCCGCATCGCGGTGCGTCACGCGCGCACCCATGCCCGCGATCTCCTCAAGAAGCTCGACGGCGTCTCGGAGGACGAGGTGAAGACTGCCGAGAAGGAACTGCAGAAGGTGCATGACGAGGAGATCGCCAAGATCGATTCGCTCATGAAGGCCAAGGAAGCGGAGCTGATGGAGGTCTGAGCGGCACCGCCGCTACGACATCCCTGCGATGACCGCGAACCAACTCCTCTCCCAGATCCGCGTGAACGGCGCGATCCCGCGCCACGTCGCCATCATCATGGATGGCAACGGGCGATGGGCGCGCGAGCGCATGCTGCCGCGTCCCCTCGGGCACCGCGGTGGGATGAAGTCGGTGCGGGAGGTCGTCGAGGGGGCGCTCGAGGCCGGGGTGGAGTTCCTGTCGCTCTTCGCGTTCTCGCAAGAGAACTGGCAGCGGCCGCCGGTGGAGATCAGCGCATTGATGTCGCTGCTCGAGGAATACATCCAGCGCGAGGCCGACGAGCTCGAGGGGCAGGGCGTCCGTGTGCGGGTGCTCGGAGAGATCGACCGCCTCGCGCCGGCGGCTCGCGCCGCGGTCGATCGTGTCACGACGCAGACGGCGCACAATTCCAAGCTCACGCTCAACCTCTTCATCTCGTACGGCTCGCGCGCTGAGATGGTGCGGGCGGCACGCCGCATCGCCGAGGAAGTACGCGCCGGCACGCTGAGCCCTGAGCAGGTCGATGAGACCGCATTCGCCGAGCGTCTGTACACGTCCGATTGCCCCGATCCGGATCTCCTGATCCGCACGTCGGGTGAGCAGCGCATCAGCAACTTCCTCCTCTGGCAGTTGGCGTACACCGAGATATTCATCTCGCCGGTACTCTGGCCCGACTTCGGTCGAACGAACCTGTACGAAGCGATCATCGACTTCCAGAACCGCGACCGCAGGTTCGGTCGGGTCACCGCCTGAGCCAGGGCGCCCGGATGTCAGAGCTGACCAAGCGCGTTCTCTTCGCCGTCGCGGCGATCCCTGTCGTCGCGGCAGCGGTCTGGTTCGGTGGGGCCGCGCTGGCCGCGTTGCTTTCCGTCGCGGCTGCGCTCGCCGCCTGGGAGTACGGGAAACTGGCGGAGGCTGCCGGGGCGCGACCCATGAAAGGATGGGGCGTCGTGCTGGCGGCGCTGGTCCCGCTGGGGACGCACGCCGTGCGACTCGGCATCTGGGTGCCGCCGCTTGGCATGGTCGCGCTGCTGGCGCCGTTGCTCCTCACCGTCGCGCTCTGGACGCGCGGCGTGGCCGGGCGGCCGATCGAATCAGTCGCGACCACGCTCTTCGGTGCCTGGTACACCGGAGGCATGCTCGCCTTCGGTTACGCGCTCCGCTATCACCGATTCGCGATCGGCGCGGTCGCGGGCGCGCTGCTGGTGATGTTGCCGCTCGTCCTGACATGGATCAATGACAGCGGCGCGTTCTTCTTCGGCAAGACCTTCGGAAAGCGCAAGCTCATGCCGTCGGTGAGTCCTGGAAAGACCGTCGCCGGCGCGGTCGGTGCGGTGGGCACATGCCTCGTCGCGACGTGGGCATACTTCGAGTTCCTGCTGCAGCCGTACGCCAAGCTCGGACTCTCGATCACGGGCCTCTTGAGCTTCGGAATCGCGATGAGTGCCGCCGCGCAGATCGGTGACCTCGCGGAGTCGATGCTCAAGAGGCAGGCGGGCGTGAAGGACAGCTCGTCGCTCATTCC
>JANOWT010000003.1:0-28945 GCA_031418115.1 Gemmatimonadota bacterium | reverse complement strand
GTCCTGCTGCGTAAACTGCCCGGTCCCGGCATCGTAGCGCGAGGCGCGGACGAACACGAGCATGCGGTTCAGACCCAGCCCGGCTTATCCGCGGTAGACGTCCCGCCGGTTCCCGACGCGCACGACCGTGACCACGAGCGCCGCATCCTCGATCTCGTAGAGGATCCGGTAATCGCCCTGCCGAACTCGGTATTTGTTCTCGCCGCTTAGCTTCTCGGCACCCATTGGCCTCGGGTCATCGGCCAGCGCCGCGATGCGGGCGACGAGCCGGTGCCGATCCTTGGTCGGAACGCCATCGAGTTCTTTGGCGGCGGCCCGCGTCAGGAGAATGCTATAGCTTGCCACGCTTCTTCAAGTCGCGGACCACGGACTCGAAGGAGACCCGGGGCTCCTTCGCGCGCGCCTGAAACGCGGCGAGGTCGTCCGCATCCTCGGCTAGACTCTGTCGCACCGCCGTGTTGACGAGGGCCGAGATGCTCGCCTCCGTCTCGGCGCTTTTCAGCCGAAGGGCCCGGTGCAGCGGGGCCTCGAGATAGATGGTAGCACGCTTAGTTGATGGCATTGAAGAAGAATAGCGTCATGACGTCTTAGCGTCAAGGAGGCACGCGGCCGCACCCGAGGTTGCACGGGCGGTTCGGGAGTAGGCGGCATCGCGTCCGTGATGCCCGCCAGCCGCGAGCGCGAGGCCGCCAGATCACCTGCTGCGCAGCCGAACCCGCGTTGGAGCCGACGGTCATTTGAGGCTGCGGGTCAACGCCCTGTTGGGCCCTCAGCCTCTCGTCTCAGTCGCCCCCCGTTCACACCAGTGACCATCCCACGGCATTCTCAGGCCGGATCGATGAGCGTCAGGAGTACTACTAACAACGACACGCCGAGCGCACCGAAGAGATGCCAGAGAAACCGGCGCATCTCTCCTCGGTAGTTCCCGCCGTGGTGCTCCGGTTGAAGTCCGCGCGAATCGGTCCAATGATAGCTTCCACGCAATCTCCGGATGATGAGCGCCGCTCGTGCGAAGAGGACTACGGCGATCAGAAATCCCGCGACTCGAATCGCAATCATGCTCCTAGGCTCGCCTCAGCATTCTCGTGATGGTGACACAGAAGTGGACCCAGGCAAGTCAATCACGGATTGCCTCGACTTGGCGCGGTACAGCGATCGGGAATCTCCCCGCGCGCGAGCCGCATCGCGGTCGGTACCTGCGGGCCCAGTCCTGGCGCGTCGGTCGCCCACACCACGACGCGAATCTCATTGAATCCTTGGCTCTCTGGTGTCTCGAGCGCGACGCAAGCAACCCGTACTGCTATCGAGTCGAGAGCGGTCGTGTCGCTCGGTGCGTACCCGAATCCGGTGATCGTCAGCGCAAGCGCGCTGTCCGCTCGAATCGGAAGGACTGCCACCGCTCCACCCTGGAGATCACCTTCAACGGCAGTCCGCACCGCCCGAGCTGCGCGCAAGTCCTCGGCTCCGGTGCAGGCACTGAGACCCAGAATAACCAGTAGGCGGGTGAACGTCGCACTCGCGCGCCGCCGCGCCTCTCTCATTTGCATTTGTCAATCGGAAACGTGTGAGTGTAGGTCAAGGACACCGAGCCTGAAAGTGGAATACCAGGTCCGCTCTGAATGGCGGCGGTCCCAGAAAGGCTCGGGTAGAACCCGACCGCCCCGGCGACGGCCGTTGTCGTTCCCGCACTGCCGGCGAGAGCGACTCCGGAGAGGCCTCCGAATGCTACTCCCGTCTCCGAGGTGAGCGAGCCCTCAAGCCCGAAGTGCAAACCTCCCCGCACGTAGGTACCGAACTCCGACGGCGATGCGTAAGCACCCATTGAGACGCTCAAGCCCCAGCCTAGAGCGACTTCAAATGTCCCGCCAGAGTAGATGGTCGCGTTAACCTTCTTTGCGCTCGAGCAGTAGCTCGCCGCGAGGTCCTTCATGCGATTTCGCGCCTGGCACGCCTCGGAACGCGGATCGGTCTCGCAGGGATCCGCTTCCTCCCCTTGTCCGTCGCCCGCTGCACTCTTCTCGGCCTTCCGCCCAAACGGGTCCGAGAAGTTGAACGGATCGCCGTTCGCGAAGCCGTAGACGTTGGCGCCCCCCGCGATCCCGATCGGGTCCTGCTGCGTAAACTGACCTGTCCCCGGATCATAGTACCGGTTCCTACGATACAACATCCCCGTGCTCCCCGCACCATCCACCAGCACGGTCCCGGCCCACTGCGGCGTAGCTCCCCCGGGTGTCCCGAACGGTGACGGCTTGTAGTAGACGGTATTCCCCGACGACCACGCGATCGTCACGCACCCGCTGAACACCAGCGTGCAGTCCGCCTTCGCCCCGTCCGTCCACGTCGAGCTCTCCGCCAGCCCGCGCCAGTCGTACGACGGCACCCGCCCGTCCATTGTCACGATCGGCTTGTCAATCCCACCGGCGTGCACGTAGCCCGCCTTGCCCCAGAGAACGCCCGTACTGGTCAGTTGGTCGAGTTGGATGGCCGTCCGCGAATCGCCGCCGTCAACGCGGAGTTCATAGAGCACCTGGTCGCCGTCCCAGACCGTGCGTTCGACGTACCCATCGCAACTTCCGATGTTGCAGAGGTCCAGGACGGGGATGCCGTTGTCCCCGCGCCTCGACCGCGACAACACCCTACGGCCGAGCGCATCGTAGCGAAACTCCTCCCACGCACCCGAACGTCCGGCGTCGGTTGCATGAACCTTCTGCACGGCCACCAATCGATTGTCAGCAGCGTAGTAGTTGCGGGTCGCAGAATAGTACCGGTCCGCCCCAGGCGCCTGGTTCTGGTAGATCGCGCCGGATCGGATCGCGTTCCCAGCCAAGTCATACTTAACATAGGTCGTGTCGGTGTACATGGTATCGGGCACCGGTAGCACCGGGGTCTTCCTTTGCAACGCACCGTTGATGTCGAACGCCGAGACCACGGGGAAGTGGCTCGTCTGGCTGCCGACGTCCGACCGCGACCGGAAGACCTCGCCCATCGCGGTCGTCCGGAACTGCTCGGCTTCCCATCGAACAGAGTTCGGCACCCACTTCTCCGAGGAGACGACCGCACCCAGGCCGGAATAAGTGACCTTCGACGTCTGTGAGCTGATTTCCGCGACCGCACTCCAGGTCTGCGCGGTCCGCACCTTGCCGCGCGCGTCGTACGTCATGTCGTTCGCCAAGAGCTGCGTGAACGCCGCCCCCTCTTTCCGCACTCGATCCAGATGCGTGAGTTGGCCGTCCATGTCGTAGGACCGCCGCTCGACGACTCCCAGCGTCTCGCTCCCGCCGAGGTTCTTGAAGATCCGCAACGAGTCCTGCCGCCCGGCGATGTCGTAGTGGAACTGCGCGTGGCTGGTCCCGTGATAAACGTCCTTCAGGAAGCCCTGGTCGGCGTCGTATCCATAGGTGATCGTGCCGTCGCCCAGATTCGTCGGAAGCACGTGGGACGATCGACGACCGCCGATGTCGTACGTGTAGTTCGTGCCGAACACGGTCGCGGTGAAGGATGCCGTCGCATAGCTCCGCGTGCGGAGCGAATCAGTCTTCAGGGCGCCAGCCGGATAGTACGAGCGGGAGATCCTGGCGTCCTTGTTGTCCGCCCGGACCATTCGACCCGCTGCGTCGAACACAAATCGTGTGGTGTCGGCCGCGATCACCAGGCCCGTGCTCCCCGCGGACGGATAGAGCGGAAATTGCATCCAGCAGGAGCTGAACGGAGTTATCGTATACATGATGCCGAATCCATACTCGGTGCACGTCTCCGGACTGTGCGTGACGCTCGGCACAACGCGCTTCACAAGCCGGTTCGCCGCGTCGAAGGTCGCCGGGATCGTGTAGCCATTGCGCGAGACTTCGCTCACGACGTTGCCCGCGGGGTCGTACGTCACCATCATCGGGCCGGACCCGAGGCGTTGGGTCAGCGGACGACCCACCCAGTCATACGTCCGGATGTCGTACGAGCCCTCGGTTCCCGGCGGCACGCCTGCGCACTTGCCGACGGGATCGCCGCAGACGTCCCAGTTCCCGATCGCCGGTCGGCTGAAGGAATTGATCGTGAGCGCACGACCTTCCTTGTCGTAGGTGGTGCGTACGAACAGGGACTCGGCGAGGACCGGCGTCGGATCGAACACGGTCTGCGCCGGTGAATAGAGCGAATACGACATCGCCGGCGCGTTCGCAACCGACTGCCACACGCGGCCAGCGACGTCGTACGAGAGACGCTGTTCCCGGAGCTTCGTCGTCGTCCCGATGATCGTGTCGACCGAGCTTCGTGTGAGCGTGTCGCGCCCGATCCGGTCCTTGAAGACCCACTGCATCACGCCGCGCGGCGTGCTGCTGCTCGAGACGTTTCCGAGTTCCATGTCATAGTAGAGGCGGTCTGGCGCCCCGATCCCTGGCGTGAGGATCTCGGTGAGTTGCTTCGTCGTCAGGTCGTAGGTGTAGGTCGTGGTCCGACTGACGTCGGCACCCACGCGTTCGGAGAGGAGGTTCCCTGTTGCGACATCATACATGCGCGTGCTGGTCACTCCCGTCGGATCGGTCGTCGTCGTGGGCTGGTCCCACTTGTTGTCCCACGTGATGAACGTGTTCGCGTCCGCCATCCCGCCAAAGGGAGCTTTCACTGTGGTCTGCAGCACAAGCGCCCTTGTCGCGTGATACGTCGCCATAGTCGTGACGCCCGCGGCATCGGTCACTGTCGCCGGCAGGCCCGGCCAGACACCGTCGTAGGTCATGCGGGTCTCGAGTCCCACCGCGTTGCGGACTCGGGTCGGCGCACCGTACCGGTTCACCCACCACTTGTTCACGTCGGCCACGTCGCCGCGAGGTCCGTCAAGCCGCGTATAAACGGAGTCGAGCGCCATCGCCTGCCCCACCAGTCCCGTGCCAACGCCCTGCCCTTCAGCCGCTCGCAACGTCTGCGTGATCGTCTGGGTGCCGCTGGCTGGCACGCTCGCGCTCGCCACCCGGTACGCTGCGTCGTATGCGAACGTCGTCGTGACGTTCATTCGGTCTCGGCGGGTGACGATCCGGTAGTCCCCCTGCGACGCGCCATTGCCCCCCTCGTAGCCGAGCGCGACCGTGTCGAGCGCGGAGCTTCGGAATGCAACCGTGCGCGACCGGGCTGATCCCGCCATCACTCCGCCGGTCACGGTCTGCAGCGTCACGAAGCGCGGAGTCGGGTCGATCACACGCGGCGCATGGATCGTGTCGAGCACACCGCCCGTGTACAGGAACCGGTACGTGCGAACGACTGAACCCGACGGCACAGTGATGCTGTCGAGCTTCCCGTCCGAAGACCGGTAGGCGAAGTTCGTCGTCTCACCGAGCCGATTGATGGTCTGCCGGTGCTGGTGGCTCAGGTCATCGAACACCACCCTCGTCCCGTTGGAGGAGCGTCGGCTCCGCGACACACACCCCCCCGGGCTCGGCGTCCCGACGATCGAGTCCGGCCGGTCGAGTGCTTCATGCAGGAAGATGCAGCTGTTCCACGCAGTCTCGGTGAAGACCCGCGCACTCCCGTCTCCGCCGACCCAGAGCAGCGTGTCGCTCACCGACGCGCTCGTTGTGTAGGGGACGAGGAGTTCCAGCCCGGCGAGCCACCAACCGGCGTTGAAGTACGAGTCGGCGCGATTCACGGTGAGCAGCACGCCCGCTGCGGAGTAGATCGTGCCTCCGTTGATCTGCATGTCGAGCCGGTACGGGTACCGCCCGGTCGGGAGAGACGCGCCATCGAACTTGGCCAGGATGCGTCGACGACCGCTGGGCGCCCAGTCGTTTGCAAGCCAGGTCCCGGCAGGAAAACTCGTCCCGCTGAACGGCCCGGCGGTGATGAGCACCGTTGCGGTGACATTGGTGCCGATCACGACGCTCGTGAGCGACAGATCCGCCGGGATGACTGTCGTCGGATGTGCAGCCTGTGCGCTGTAGATGAGCGTCGGTGCGCGACCCTTGCCCTTGGTCATGACGCCGGGGAGACCGTACGCCAGTCGGAGGTCGCCACACTCGGCGGCGGCCCCCGGTCCGACGGCGATCGAGACACAGAGACTCTTCTCCATGATCCCGGTGGGATTCAAGAGCACAAGACCGTTCGTCAGCCTGGGCGAGGAGACGCTCGTGATCTCCGTCCACGCGCTGGCGGACTGCCCTGCACCCGTAGCGGTGAGCGTGACGCGACCCCACGCGAGTGCCGCGCTCGGCGAGGTGGCGGTGGTCGTGACGGTTATGGAGGCGCCTGGACTGAGTGACGCCGTCGCCGGGGCCGGCGCACTCACGCCGGTCACGGAGACCGAACCACTCGAGGCGAAGGTATAGGCGGTGGTCGCGTCCCCGACGTTCGTGACGACGAAGCGTTGGGTCACTCCAGTCGTCGACGGCGGCGCGTCCACGAACTGGGCCTCGGGCGTCACGCTCACGCCGGACCACGGAACTGGCGTCGTGTACGTCGCAAGCTTCCATCCGCTCCAGAGCGGCACAAAGTCATCGTCCTCGATGCTCGCGCGCACCGTGTTGCTGCCGGTCATGACGGTCACGGTACCCGTGGCCACGGCCCGCGCCAGACACGGTCCCGGATTGCCGATCGTGTACGTCACGGGCCAACTCTGGGCGACGTTGTTGTAGGTGAGTGTCCTGCTGTTGAGGTTGAGCCCGTGACTGTCGCAGTACTCCACAGTGACGACAACCTGTTCGCCGATCATGAACTCGGCTGAGAGTGGCGTGATCGTGATGGTCGGCGCGGTATTCGCGCGCGTCTCGGTCGCCTCCGCGATCGGCGTTCCGAACGGCAACGCGGGTATCGCCGCGAGCGCGGTCTCAGGGGCCAGCTTCGTAGTGGCCAGCGGAGCGGCTGCCACGAGCGCAGCAACCGCGAACGCGCCAGCGAGAGTGCGAAGGTTCGCGCGCAAGAACGTGCGGAGTGCAAAAGTAGACATGGGCACGGACGACCTCCGCGCGATGCGCGGACCACAGGTGAGGGGGAGCGATCCTTCCCACACCGATAGCAGGGACCGTACCGTGTTCGCCCGGCTGATAACGCACGCGTTGGCAATGAGTTAGCCTCAACGGAATTGCGATGATAGCGGTGAATTCACCCTGATTCACCGTGAACGCCGGTGAATTCACCGCCTATGTATTGAAGGCGAAGTGAACAGGAGTTGGGAGCACCTCGGCGCCTGATTCGCGACCATCGTCGCCCGAACAAACGCCGGCCAGCATCTATTCTTGCGTCACCTCCTCAGGGGGGACGTCGTCCTCCCTTTGCGTCCCCGTCAGCCCCTGCTCCAGTCACGGCCGCGGGTGTGCGCGTCCGATACTGCTACGGGACGGGCGCTTCTGATTCGCCAGCCGCCACTTCCGAGGGTATCATCCGCATCGTGTCGCGCCGCGCCATCCTCCTCCTGAGCTGTGCCCTTCTGCCCGCCTTCGTGCCGGCGGGAGCCGTGGCGCAGTCCGGAGCGACGAAAGCGCCAACGACAAAGGCACCCACCCGCTCGACGGTGGCGCGCCCCACGGTCGCGAGCGCTGCGAACCGGCCGGCCCCGCGGAAAGCGCCGTCCCGCACGGCGATCCGCGCCGCGACCCCGATCTCCGGGGACGCCCTCAAGACGCACCTCGCCTCGCTCGTCCGCAACGCGACCAACTCGGGGAACTGGGGCGTGATGGTCGTCTCGCTCACCCGCGGCGACACCGTCTTCGCACACAACGCGGACCTGCTGCTGCTCCCCGCGTCGACCATGAAGCTCTACACCTCCGCGGTGGCGCTCGACCGGTTCGGCCCGGCGCACCAGTTCAAGACCGAAGTCCTGCGCGACGGCATGGTCTCGCCCGAGGGCGTCGTGCTCGGCAACATCGTGCTCAAGGGCGCGGGCGATCCCTCGCTCTCGCCGCGCTACACGGGCTGGAACGTGGGCGTGCGACCGCTCGACTCGATCGCCGATCAGGTCGCGAAGATGGGGATCAAGCATGTGCGCGGCGACGTGATCGGCGACGCGAGCGCGTTCGACAACGAGCGCGTTCCCGCCGGGTGGCGCACACGCTACCTGCAGGCGAGCTACGCGGCGCGCGTCTCCGCGCTCTCGTTCAATGAGAACCTCGCGCATATCACGGTCCGTCCCTCCACGCGCGGCGCGGTGGTCGCGTTCAGTCAGCAGGTGAGTGGACTCTCGCTGCGCAACACGGTCACGGTGCGGCCCAACAGCCGAAGCGCCTCGATCCGCGTCTGGCAGGACACGCTCACGCAGCAGTTCCGGGTGAGCGGTTGGATCGGCGCGCAGGCGAAAGTGCGCACGTATCAGGTCGTGGTCGAGCAGCCGGAGCGTTACGTCGCGGCCGCCTTCCGCGCCGCGCTCGAGGCGCGTGGGATCACTGTGGGCGGTGTGGTTCGCATGGGCGAGGCCGCGAGCAACTCTGTACGCGTGACCACTTGGGCCTCGCCACCGCTCGCGCAGTTGATCGCCACCATGAACGGCCAGAGCAACAACCACTTCGCTGAGTTGCTCTTCCGCAATGCGTCGCGCACCGGCAGCTCGGTGGGGTCGGCGCACATCGCCAACGAATCACTGCGCACCTTTCTCACCGACCGCGTGGGCGCGGATCCCGCAGCGGTCTATGCGGCCGACGGCAGCGGCCTCTCGACACTCGACCGCGTGACGGCGCGCAGCATGGTGCAGTTGCTCGGCTACACCGCGGCCGCGCCCTGGGGCGAGGTGCTGCGGTCATCGCTCCCGCTCGCCGGACGCACCGAGACACTGCGCCGGCGCATGCGGAGCACCGCCGCCCAGGGCAACCTGCGCGCCAAGACCGGCACGACGAACGACGTCACCTCGCTCGGCGGATACGTGACGGCCAAGGACGGCGAGCAGCTCGCGTTCTCGTTCATCTACAACGGACGTGATCTCTGGCGTGCCCGTGCGGCGATCGACGCGATGGGTGTGACGCTCGCGTCGTTCTCACGGTAGATCGCGTTAGATCGCGCTAGCTGAGCAGCGGAGGTGGGCCCTTGGGGTCCGTAGCGGCCGTTGCATCGAGCAGGCGCACCGCGGTGTCCACATCAGTCTGCCGCACCACCAACCGCACCGGATGGATCACGTCGAGGAACGGGAGCATCCCGCCGGCGTTGTCCTTCAGCAGCATGCTCACGATGCCGTTGGCATCAAGTACCGCACGGGCGAACTCGGCTTCGACACTGTTCGGGAAGGTACGGACGACGAACGCGTTCTCTGGCATCGCTACCTCCATCCGGTGGTGAGGGGCGGTTCGTGGAGCGGGGGTCGGTCACAAGTATACACGTTGTGCGGTGGTGCGGTTCCCGGTACGACGGAACGGCGTTCACCACAGGGGCACAGGGGGCACAGGGAACTGCGCAGGACCTTTGGAACGGCAACTGCCGCGCCGACGATCCTGTCGTTCCCCCATGAAAGACAGCGGGGACATCGAAAGCCAGTGCCGCGCCCCGAAGCCCCCTGTGACCCCTGTGCCCCTGTGGTGAAGGCCGTGGCAGTAGCAGGAAGAACTCAGCTCACGACCTGCCGAATCAACACCCCACGCTTCCCGAGCTCGGTCACATACCGCTCCCCAGGCATGCACTCATCAGGCGTGTGCACCCCAGCGGCCTTCACAGCCCCTTCGGCCTGCAGTTGCCCGGTGATCGACAGCGAGTACCCGGTCGTCCGCATCATCGCCGAGATCCCGTGCGCCGCATCGAACCGGTCGACGAGCTCGAAGGTGTGCGTCATCGGCTTCCCGCCCTTCGTGCCAGTCACCACCACGCGCAGCGCGACGAGGTCCGGACTGTTCTTCTTGGTGAGCCGCGGCTGCATCTGCGCGATCGCGAGTTCACGCGGCACGACCTTGGTCCCCTTCACGTCCACCGGCTCCAGTTCGAGCAGCCCGAGTTCGCGGATCGCTTCCATGATGCGCGCATGCCCCGGGTAGCGGAGCGTCTTGTACTCCATGGTCGGGATCTTGCCCTCGTACCGATGAGCCATGGTCGAGAGACCGCCCGCGGTGTGGAACGCCTCGAGTTCGCCCACCGGTGCGTCGAACATCACCGGCTCGATCTCCGAGAGCGCCTTCACATGCACGCGCTTGCCGTCGCGCACGACCCACGAGAGCGTGGTGTAGTAGTCGAGCACACCTTCGATCGAGTAGACGATCTGATACTTGAGCGGCCCTTCGGGGTTCTGCGGCAAGCCACCGACGAAGATGCGCACCGACTCCGTCGTGTCGAGCCGATCGATGCCGAGCTGCGCGAGGATGTTCACCATGCCCGGCGCGAGCCCACAGTCGGGGATCACGGTGACGCCCGCGGCGGCGGCCTTCGCGTTCAGCTTCTTCTGGTTCTCGACGATCTCGGTGTTGCCGCCAAGGTCGCAGAAGTGCGCCCCCGCAGCGATCGCGGCCTCGGTCATCGGGAGATTGAAGTAGTACGGGATCGCGCACATCACCGACTTCACGCCCGCCATCGCCGCCGTCACCGCCGCGGGGTCCTTCACGTCGATCGTGATCAGCTTGAGCCGCTCGCCGCCGATGTATGGCTCGAGGAAGGCTGGGAGGTGCTCGACCGACTTGTCGGCCAGGCGCACTTCGGTGATCGAGGGGTTCTGCAGGAGATCATAGGCGCAGGCCGAGCCTTGGAGGCCGGCACCGAGAACGAGCATCTTCATGAGCTTCTCCGAACGGGGGTGGAGCGAAGTTTGACAGCCTTTGAATTTAGCCCATTCGAGGCGTGATTTCACCTCTCCCATGACTGACTGGCAGCGCCACCTTCTGGAGTCCCCTGACGAGATCTCGGCGCTGCTGGCGCGGGTCCGCTCTGTGGCGGTGCTCGGCATCAAGACGGCTGACTCGGGTGCGCCGGCCCACTTCGTCGCGGCGTACGCTCAGCGCGCAGGCCTGCGGGTCATTCCCGTGCCCGTCTTCTATCCTGAGCTGACCGAACTACTCGGGCAGCCGGTGTTCCGGAGCATTGCGGCGATCGGTGAACGTGTGGACCTCGTCACGGTCTTTCGGCGGCCCAAGGATATCCCCGCGCACGTCGATGACATCCTCGCGGCGCGGCCGGGGGCTGTCTGGTTGCAGTCGGGGATCCGGCATGACGAGGTCGCTGAGCGGCTCGCGCGCGCGGGGATCGACGTGGTGCAGGACAAGTGCCTGATGATCGAACTGCAGGAGCGGGGGCGGTGAGTTCGTTGGGTCCCGAGGGGACGGCAACTGCTGTTCACCACAGGGGCACAGGGGGCACAGGGAACTGCAACTGCCTCAGGCGACAACTTGTAACTGCTGTTCCCTCTCGCTCGTTGTCCGTGAACGAGGTAGTTCCCTGTGTTCCCTGTGCCCCTGTGGTGAAAGCCGTTCGCATGGTCGATGCCCAAGGGCACCAAACCCCGTGCGTGACTACCCGATCCGCCGCGCGAAGTACGCCCCCACACCCTTCACCGCGATCCTCGACTCCGGCGAGAGCGGCACCGCCGCATGGAAGTCGTGCGGCTGCTCGACCCACACGGTGAACTCCACCGCGATCCCCGCCGCCTTCGCCTTCTCCGCGAGTCGCCGCGAGTCGTCGAAGAGCATCTCGGTGTCGCTCGCGTGGATCAGCAGCGACGGGAGCCCTTGCAGATCCGCATAGTGGGGCGAGACGAGCGGATTCTCCACCGGATGATTCCCCGCGTACATGCGCGTGAGTTCACCCATGTGCCGCCTGGAGAGCAGCGACTCACTCTCGGCGTTGGTACGCAACGACTCACCGGTGCCCGCGAGATCGGTGATCGGCGAGAGGAGCGCCGCCGCTGCCGGTAGGGGATCACCGGCCTCGCGCAACGCGAGCAAAGTCGCAAGCGTGAGCGCCCCACCCGCAGAGTCGCCCACGATGCCAAGCGCCTGCGCGTCGACGCCGAGCGCGTAGAGCGCGCGCACCGCCGCCACGGCGTCGTCGAGCGCGGCCGGGAACGGATGCTCGGGCGCAAGACGATAGTCGAGCGCGAGCACGCGCGCACGCGACCGCGCAGCGATCCATGCCGCGAGCGGACGGAAGCCCCGTGGTGAACCGGCCACGAACGACCCGCCGTGCAGATACAGCAGCGTACGGCGCGGCGCGACATCGGCCGGCGTGTGCCACTCACCCTTGAGGTGCGGGTCACGCGATGTCTCGATCCGCGACCCGCTCGGCAGGAATGACGGCAGCCATCGCCGTGACTCCGTCGACCGGCGTACGCGCGCGATGTCGAGACGTGGCGCAGCGAGCGGACGCTGGATCAGCAGACGCGATGCGAACGCGAGGAGGCGGGACTCGATACTCGGCACGACGTTCAGCGCTCCACGACGAGAGTGGCCTGCGTTGCATCCCACCACCAACGACTCATCGCTAATAACGCTCGCGCACGCGCTGACGACAAGGCGATCGGCGATTCCCCGACCGTCGGGATGAGCCACATGCCGGGGAACGCCAACGCGAACGGGACCTGTACGGCCGTCGGACCCATACGCCGCGCTATTCCGGCAGTGGAGAGCGTCATGGTGCCCTTCACTTCGTCGAAGAGCGGCCCGAGATGCCAGAGCAGGTCGATCCCCACGCGGACTTCACCATCGGTGACGGATGGGTCCACGCGCGCCTCGACGCCGCGCAGTCGCAGCCCACCGATCCACAACTCATCTATCAGGAGCGGTGCGCCCGCACCAGTCGCGCCGAATGATCGGGGCTTGAGCGCCGCGTCGTCGGCTCGCGCGACCAAGAGCCCGCGAACGCGCGAGTCGAGCACCGCGCGGCGCACGCCACCGGGACCGCGCAGCTCGAAGGTGCCGATCGCACCGCCGTCACGCGCGAATGCGAACGGGACGGTGCCCATCTCGGTACGCACGGGGGCGGCGGTGTCCACAGCACGCGCCGCAAGCCGCGCCCTCTCGCGCGCAGACTCCGCCGCCGGCAACCGTACGCCGGGGATCGTGCGTCGATCGACCTCCGGCCGGTACGGTGCCAACGCCATGAGCGCCTGCGCGATGCCCGCCGTGTCGGCGCCGAACCGCAGCGCTTCGCGGAAGAGCACGTCGGCGATCGTGAATCGCGCGCGCGACGCGAGATACCGCCCGAGTTCACCACGCGCCGCCGGCGCGCGCGGTGCCGCGTCGACTGCGGCATACAGCACCTGCTCGGCCGCCCAGAGACGCCCACGCGCGAGCATCGAGTCCGCGCGTGACGGCGCCGCCTCGGGCAACGTGCGGGTCGTGGAGCGCTGCGCATGGAGGGCGACCGGCGACACCACGGGCCACGCGACCACCAGTGCGGCCATGATCCAGGAACGCACGTGGAGCGGCGCGTTGCGCCGGCCGATCACCCTGCGGCGGCGCGGAGCGCCTTGGCGAACTCCGGTGCGG
Source organism: Gemmatimonadota bacterium (assembly GCA_031418115.1). GTDB lineage: Bacteria > Gemmatimonadota > Gemmatimonadetes > Gemmatimonadales > Gemmatimonadaceae > Pseudogemmatithrix. The sequence continues at coordinate 15,587 of JANOWT010000003.1, read as the reverse complement.
TCTGATACCGGTCCTCAGGCGCACGCGCCATCGCCTTGAGCAACACCGTGTCCATGGCCTCGGGCAACTCGGGCCGCCGATTGCGCGCCGGGATCGGGTCGAGCCGCAGACGCGCGATCATCATCTCCTGCTGGTTCTTCCCCTCGAACGGCAGTTTGCCCGTGAGCATCTCATACGTCATGAGCGCGAGCGAGTAGATGTCGGTGCGCGGGTCGAGCGCCTTGCCGCGCAGCTGCTCGGGGCTCATGAACTCGGGTGTGCCGAGGATGATCCCTGTCGCCGTGAGCTTCTGCAGTTCGCCGCCGGCCTTCCGCTCCTTGGCGAGACCGAAGTCCATCACGACCGCATACTCCACGCCGTCGGCGCGCTTGCAGATCATGATGTTCTCAGGCTTGAGATCGCGATGGATGATCGTCATGAGATGCGCGACATGCAGACCGTCGGCGATCTCGCTGATGAACTTCACCGCGTCGGCGATCGTCGTCTTGCTGACCCGATAGTTGCGATCGCTGAGGATCTCGCCCTCGACGTACGGCATCACCACGTACACGAGCCCGTCCTCGGTCTCACCCATGCGCATGATGTGACAGACGTTCGGATGCGCGAGCCTGATGCCGAGTGCGGCTTCGCGGCGCAGGCGCGCCATGGCGTTCTCGTCCTTGGAGAGCGCCGGCGAGAGGATCTTGATCGCGTAGCGCTCCTGCGTGGCGACATCGTGCGCGAGGTACACGTACGACATGCCGCCCTCGCCGACCTTGCGCACGATATGGTAGCGGCGATCGAGCACCTTGCCCGCCATGCTCGCGTGGCTCGACGCAGCGCCGGACTTGGCGGCCTCGTTGGCGCGGAATGACGTAGAGCGCACCGCAGTCGCGCTGGCTCCCGCCGGTGCCGCCACAGGTGCGGCCGCCGCTGCCGGAGGGGCGCCCGGCGCGAACACACTGAGCTTGGAGCCGTCGCGCGTGCAGAAGCGCGCCTCGGCGCCGTACATGGTGCCGCAGGTGGGGCAGCGCATGCTGCCGCTCATGCGTGCATCCCCCCGTCGCCGATCAGTGCCTGCAGTCCGTCCCACTCGATATTGCCGCCGCTCAACACGCACACAGTGCGTCCCTCCGGCCTCACGCGCCCTTCGAGCAGCGCCGCGATCGTGATCGCACCGCTCGGCTCGGCCACGAGCTTCATGCGGTCGAGCAGCAGTTGCATGGCACAGTGCAGACCATCATCGGGCACCGTGACGACATCGTCGAGGAACTTGCTGAGATGCGCGAAGTTGCGCGTGCCGATCCGCACCGCGAGCAGTCCGTCAGCGAGGCCGCTCGGATTCGGAGGGATCGTGACCGGTTCGCCGGCCGCGCGCGCCTTCGAAAATTTGGGCGAGCCCTCGGGCTCGATGCCGATCACGCGCGCCTTGGGAGCCATCAACTTCACCGCCGAGGCCACGCCGGAGCTGAGTCCACCGCCGCCGATCGAGACGAGCACTGTGTCCACATCGGGCAGGTCCTCGCAGATCTCAAGTCCGAGCGTGCCCTGCCCCGCGATGATCGTACGGTCGTCGAAGGGCGGGACCATCGTCAGTCCCTCGGCCTCCTGGATCTCGAGCGCCTTCGCCATCCGCTCGGCGGTCGACACGCCCTCGTAGAAGCAACGCGCGCCCAGTCGCACCGCACCGTCCTTCTTGGCGCGCGGCACGGTGGTCGGCATGACGATCGTCGCCTTGATACCGAAGAGCTTCGCTGCGAGCGCGACAGCCTGACCGTGATTCCCTGAGCTCGCGGTGATCACGCCTCGAGCACGCGCTTCAGAGGAGAGTCCGGCGATGAAGGTGTATGCGCCGCGGAACTTGAATGCGCCGCCGCGCTGCAACATCTCGGGCTTCACATAGACTGGCACGCCGAACCGCTCGCTGAGCGCATCGAAGCCGAGCAGCGGTGTTCGGACGGCGACACCCTTGAGTACACGCTGGGCCGCGCGCAGGTCGTCGAGCGTGACGAGCCCAGTGTCAGTGCGAACGGCGGCGGCGGTCACGGTCAGGTCGTCAGACGGTGGATCAGCGACCGGTCCAGCGCTGCACCGTCTGGCTGCGCGCCTGGAGCTCCATGTCGATGAGCGAGATCGCGAGGGCGCGCTCTCCATCAGGGCGGCCACCAACGGTGAAGCGTGCCGTGAGCACGAGCGGCGTGCGCAGGACGTCGAACTGACGTGCCGTCGCGCGCGGCACCTTCCAGAGGTCGCTGGCGTCGTAGGTCATCCCCGCGTCGGGCATGCACCAGAAGACGGGGCGCGTGAAGCAGGCGATGGTGAGCTGACTCCGACCTTCGCGCGTGCTCGGGATGCGAAGTGCCTCGACCGAGAACTCGAGCGTCTCGCGATCGGGGTCATAGCGGACGGCGCGCACGGGGAGCTGCACGACGAACGACCGCTTGGTGGCGCGGAAATAGTCCATCTCGCGCCGCTGGTACTCGGCCGCCGCAGCTGCGACCCGTGCGTCGTACTCGGCGGTGCTCTCGTACGGATCGCGCACGACCTCGGGCGGAGGTGCGTCCATCACCGCGACGGCTTCACGCGCCATCGCGTTGAGGATGCCGCTGAACTCCGACGGCGAGACCGCTTCGAGCCGATCGGCGAGCGTGACACCGTCGCCGGCGTCGCGGGTGATCATGCGAACGCCGGTGGTGCTGGCGCGTGAGACCGGCGCGGACGTAGCGGGCAGCGTCATGCGCTCGGGTGTCGCAGGAGCGGCGTTGCGGCGCTGCGCGGCGCTCGTACGCGCCGGAGTCGTGGCCGGAGCTGTGACCGGAGCCTTGGTGGGCGCCTTGGTCGCTGCCGCGGGCATGGTCGCAGGTGCGGCGGTCGTTGGCGCTGCGTTCGCAGGTGCGGCATTCGCTGCCGCTACACGTCCGGCGGCCGTGCCCGGCTCAGCGTCGGTGCAGAACGGCTGCGACGTCGGAGCATCCACCGCGTCACTCGCCGAGATGATCAGGAAGCACTTCACCGGCGAGATCAGCGCGTGCGTCGCATTCGCGGCCCACGCAGTGGCCGAGGCGAACGCGATGCTCACGTCGGCACCGCTCGAGGGAACGAAGTTCAGATCCTTGACGTCGGAGGCGAAGGTCTTCGTGCGCGTGAGATTCGCGCGCTGCAGCACGGCGAGACGCGTGAGGTCGCGCTTCACGGCCTCGGCGACGCGAGCTTTCTCACCGGAAAGCGCAGGACGCTGTGCGGCGAGTTCGGCAGGCGCGAGCGCGAGAAGGGCCGCGGTGGCAAGGAACGCGACAGGTGAGGCGAAGCGAGCCATCAATGCGGGTCTCCGAGGACCAGCCGGCGGGGGTCAGGAATCGCGCCGGGACCCTTCGGTCTTGCGGGGCGCGGACGCGGGGTAATCTGCCGTCCCGCAGGGACTTCCGCAACGTTCGCGACCGTGGCTGAGACCCGACCCGCGACCCGACCTGCGAACCGATCCGCGAACCGATCCGCGACCCTCCGCGCCCCGGACTGCGAGCCTGTCGCGGCGGCCCGGGCCCCGCGACGGCCACCGTGGCGCCCCTGCTGGATCAGACGACGATCAGGGACGCGCCGGCATGCTCGCACAGGGAACGGTCTGTGCCGGATTCGGCGGACCATACCGGCTTTCCACGAGACGCACCGAGCTGCCGTCGAGTATGAGCGTATAGATGCCGTCGTACTGATGGTCACAGAGGTTGTCACGCTGCGGGCCGCCCAACGCGGCGATCCAGGGCATGACCGTGTTCGAGTGGCCGACGATCAGGATCGTCTGGCCGGCGTGCCGTTGCACCATGTTCGCGATCGCCGCAGAGACGACCGGCGCAGGGCCGCTCGGGATGATCTCGGGGGTGATCCCGAAGCGCTCGGCGGACGGGCGCGCTGTCTCGCGAGTGCGCGTGGTCGGCGTGTGCAGCACGGCGCCGACCTTTGCGTCCTTGAGGAACTCCGCCAGGGATTGCGCCCTTTCGACGCCGACGGCGGTGAGGGGCGGGTCGTTGGCCGGCGCGGCGGCCTTGTCGGCGTGGCGGACGATGATCACGACCGTTGGAGCGGACTGAGCTGCGATCGGCGCGGCGACCAGAGAGATGGCGACGGCGGTGATGCCGGCGATCGCGAGCAGCAAAGCTGAGCGGTGCATGGGTTTCTCAACGTGGTGGACCAGCGGATGGGGTGCGCGGCCGCGCCCTTCATCAAGAGAGCTTAGACGCGCCGCCTGCGCCCCGCCAGCAGCGCGGGAAGCACGAGCATCGCACCGATGGTACCGGCCACGGTGCCCCCGGCCGTCGCGAGCGCGATCGCACCGAAGAGTGTGTCGCTCCCCGTGCCCACCGCGAGCGGGATGAGCGAGGCGATCGTCGTGAGCGTGACCATCATGATCATACCCGAGCGGTCGAGCGCCGCGCGATAGACGCGGCCCGGCGGCAGGCGGCGGTCACTCCCCGAGAGTTTGCGCGCGAGCGCGTCGTCCACGAGCAGGATGCTCTGGTTCACCGCGAGTCCCACCACGAGGATCACGCCCACGGCCGCCTCGCGCGTGAAGCTCGCACCGGTGAGCCAGAAGGCGGCCATCACGCCGCCAAGGGCGATCGGCAACGACAGGAAGACCATCCACGCGCCCCAGGTGGAATCGAAGACCATCGCCACCGAGAGGATCACGAGCGCGATGCCGATCGCGAAGACGAGCCAGAGGCCCTTCTGACTCGTGTCCTGCTCGCGCAGGAACTGGCTCGCGTCCTGCACGGTGAAGCCGGGAGGCACGCTGATGCTCTTCATGAACGCGTCGTGCGTGCGATTGGCGAGCCGGCTCGGGCCGCGGAACTCATAGGCGACCACGCGCAGGTACTGCTGGTCCTCGCGAGTGATGGTGCTCAGTTGTTCGCGCTCGCCCACGTCGGAGAGATCGCTCAGACGCACGGTGTTGCCGGTGGGCGTCGTGATCAGCGCCTCACGCAGTTCGTCGAGCGAGCGATCGCGCGCGCCCTGCGCCTTGACGCTCACCGGGATCTCGTCGCCGTCGATCTCGAGTCGCTGGCCTCCCACCGCGCCCCGCACCTCGCGCTGCACTGCCGAGGTGAACTGCTGCGCGGTCACACCGTAGCGCGCGAGAGCATCACGGTCGGGGTCGAGCGTCACGGCGTAGGCTCGCTCTCCTCCGAAGAAGCTCCCGCTCGTCACGATCGCATTGCGCACGCGCGTGATCCGCTCGAGCCGCAGACGGATATCCTCCGCGAGTTCGGCGACTGCGGCGTACGAGTAGCCGAGCACGCGAATACGGAAGGTGCTCATGGTGCCCATGCCGCCACCGGAGCTGAATGCCTGCCCCTGCCCCTGCACGTAGATGCTCGCGCCACCGACGAAGACCGCGCGGGACGTGAGTTCCTCTTGCAGTTGCAGCGGGATCGCGCTGAGGTCGTACGCGCGCTTGAAGAGCACCATCATGCCGGCGCTCGAAACGCCGCGGCTCTGCGCGATGACCTCCTCCACGCCTTCGCGCCCCACGACGACGCGCTCCATCTCCCGCATCGCCGCGTCGAGACTCTCGGGATCGGAGCCACGCGGAAAGCTGATCGACACCTGCAGCGAGGTACGCTGATTGCCGAAGCCGCCGAACGAGAAACGCGGCACCTTCTTGATGAACACATAGGTGAGGCCGCTCAGGCTCGCGACGGTGACGAGGATCGTCACCCACCGGTAGCGCAAGGTGCCACGCACGATCCACGCGTACACGCGTTGCATCGCCGGCCAGTGCGTCTCCGTGAGTCCATGTCCCGCCGCGAGTGCGGGGATCATGACGACGGCGCTCACGATCGAGCAGAAGAGTGCGAGCGTGAAGGCCGCAGCGAACGGGAAGAAGGCCGCGCGTGCGTTGCCTTGCAGGTAGAGGAACGGGAAGAGCACCACGGCCGTGGTGAGTGTCGAGCCGAGCACCGCGGGGATCATGCGCGTGGCGATGTCGGCGCGGCCCTCCGGCGTGTCGGGACTGCTGCGCAACCGCTCGACTATGACGAGTCCGTTCTGCACCAGCACGCCGATACCCATGCCGAGTCCGGCGAGAGTGAGCATGTTGGCCGGGATCTCGAGCAGGTAGAGCCCGAGCGCGGTGCCGGCGATCGCGACCGCGGCGCTCCCCATGACGAGCGCGACCGCGCGCCAGTTGCGCAGTGCGATGATCAGCACGAGCATGACGGCAGCGAAGGCGACCGCACCGCGCTTGAAGAGATCGTTGAGTTGCCTCGCGAGCTCGATCGAATCGTCGGAAGTGATGCGGTAGCGCACACCGGCCGGGAGTTGCGGACCGATAGCCTTCATCGCGGCGCGCACGGCGGCGGCGGTCTCGATCGCATCGGCACTCGCCTCGCGCACCACCGTGAAGCCGAGCGCGGTGTTGCCGTTCACACGGAAGAACATCCCGCGCGAGTCCTCCTCTGGGCGCACCTTCGCGAGCTCACCCAATCGAAAGACCTGATTCCCTCGGCCGCGGATCGGCAGCTCCTCCAACTCCTCGATCGCGCCGGGCTGGTCGCGCAGAACGACCTCACGTTTGCTCGCGCCAATGCGTTCGGTGCCGAGTGCCGCCACCACGCGCGCCCCGGCGATCGCTTCGGTGAGCGTGGTCGGACTGATCCCGAGCTGTCGGAGCATCCGCGCGTCGTACGAGACGGTCGCGCCGAAAGTCGTTCCCCCGCCGATCGACACACCAGAGACGCCGGGCACCGCGCTCACGCGCGGCGTGATCTGCTCGTCGGCGATGCGTTGCATGGCCCCCGGCGTGTACGGGCCAGAGAGCAACACGCGCAGGAGCGGCGCTTCGGCCAGCTCGTCGGGCACGAAGTTGCCGACCGTGGGCGGCACCACACCGATCGGGTATTCGGGGCGCAACAGTTCCAGCCGCTCGAGGATCGCGAGACGCGTGAGCTGCACGTCGGCGTCGGGCTGGAGCTCGATCGTGAGGTTGGCGGTGCCGTCGCGCGATTCGCTGCTCGTCTTGCGCACTCCGCGTACGGCTTGCGCGGCGGCTTCGATCGGTGAGGCGAGGTACATCTCGACGAGATCGGGCGACGCACCCGGCCAACTCGCATTGATCTGCAGTCGCGGGAGTTCGACCTCGGTAGCCGTGGCGAGCGCGAGCTTGGAGAAGCTCACGGCGCCGCCGAGCAGGATCACACAGGTGATCGCCCAGATCACGGCGGGGCGCGAGACGGCCCAGCGGATCACGCGCCGGCCTCGTCAGTCGCATGGCAATCGGCTTGATCGATGCGCGCTGCCGCCTCACGCGCGCGGCGCTCCGTCCGCGCCTCGAGCTGCGCATACGCGACCGGCAGCAGGAAGAACGTCACCACCTGCGCCGATATAGCACCGCCGATCACGGCCGCAGCGAGCGGCTGGTAGAGCGCACCGCCGCTCCCCACACCGAACACCAGCGGCAGCACACCGAAGATCGTCGTGAGCGACGTCATGGTGATCGCACGCAGGCGCTGGCGCCCGCCGAGCAGCACCGCGTCGTGGATCGAGTGCCCGAGCTCGCGAAAGCGACGAATGGCGTCGAGCTTCACCACCGCTTCGTTGTCCGCCATGCCGATCATCACCACGATGCCGATCAGCGAGACGGCGTTGATCGTCTGACCGGTGAGCCAGAGCAGGATGAAGCCGCCGGCCGCGGCGAGCGGCACCGTGACCATCACCACCAGCGGAATCGTGAACGACGCGAACTCACCGGCGAGCACGAGGAAGACGAGTGCCACCGAGAGCATCGCGACCAGCGCGAGCTCACCGGTGGTGCGCTTCTGCTCGATGTCCGCACCGGTGATCTCCCAAGTGAGCCCGGCTGGTGGAGCGAGCGCGTCGAGCTGCGCCCGCACATCGTTGGTGGCGCGCGCCGTGCCGCCCTCTTCGATGAGTCCCTCGACGATGCTCACCGGCCGTTGATCGACGCGCACGACCTCGATCGGCGCGCGGACCTCCTTCCAACTCACGAGCTGCGAGAGCGGCACACCATTCACGGGCGTCTGGAGCGCGGTGAGCAGGTCCTCATTGGCATTGCCGGCGAAGCGCACGCGGATCGGCGTGCGACGATCGGTCTCGCGCAGCTCGCTCGCCTGCACACCCCCAAGTCCACCCTGCAGCGCCCGCTGCACCGCCTGCACGCTGATCCCGCGCTCGGCGAGCCGATCCCGTTCGAGCTGCACCTCGATCTGCGGCTGCGTGCTCGCGTAGGCATCACGCACATCGCTGAGCGTCGCGAGCCCGGCGAGCCGCCGCCGCACCGAGTCGGCCCACACCTGCGACTCGGCGAGATTGCGCGCACTGACCTCCACCCGCACGAGCCGCCCCTCACGCCCGATCAACGACCCGAACTCCGACTGCCCCGCGAGGTCGAGCGCGAGCGCACCATTGCCAAGGTCCGGGACCGCCGCGCGGAGCGCCGCAGCGAACTCCGCGGCGTCGCGTGAGTCTGGAACAGGCACCAGCAACTGCGCCGTCGCCGATGTCCCCGGCTCGGCGCCGGCGAGCACCTCCTCGTCAGTCGCGATGCCAACTCGCGAGTAGGTCCCGTTCGACCCGAGCGCCTTCGCCGCAGCTTCAACGCGAGCCACCTGCCGTGTGGTCTCTTCTATAGAAGTGCCCTCCGGCAGCTGCATTGATGCGACGACCATGCCTTCGTCGACCTGCGGCAGGATCTCCTTGGGAAGCTTCCAGATCAGAAGGATCATGACCGCAAAGAGCCCCATGCCGAGCCCGAGAATGGCACGCGGACTCCCGAGCGACCACTCCATACCACGTTCGTAGAGGGAAGCGCTACGCTCACCGATCAAGTCCAGCCGCCGTCCCCAAGCAGTCCCCTGTGCCCCCTGTGCCCCTGTGGTGAAAGCAGTGGCAGTTGCCCGTCGCCGCCGCCCAACGATCATCACCGGCATCAGAGTCAGCGCAAGAATCAACGACCCCCCAACGGACAACACCACAGCCAACGAAAGATCCCGAAACAACGCCGCCGCCAACCCTTTCACGAACACGATCGGCCCGAACACGAGCAGCGTCGTCAACGTCCCAGCATACAGCGGCCCCGACACCTCCTCCGTCGCCTCGATCGCCGAGGCTTCGTCGTCACGCCCGGTCTCCTCACGCCGTCGCCCCACCGCATCAGCCACCACGATCGCATTGTCGACGAGCAACCCCACACCGAGCGCCAGCCCGCCGAGCGACAACACATTCACGGTCACATCGAACAGTTGCAGGAACACCAGCGCGATCAGCACCGACAGCGGCAGTATCGCCGCGATCGCAAGGCTCGACCTCCAATCCCTGAGGAACACCAGGATCATGAGCAGCGAGAGCACGCCACCGAGCACGATCTCCTGCCCGAGGTTCGACAGCGCATCCACCACGAAATCCGCCTGCGCCGCCACGACCTCCATGCGGATCTCGGGAAACTCCGTCTCCAGTTGCGCGATCACCTCTCGCAGATTCGACGTGACCGCGACCGTGTTCGACCCCGCATCCTTGTAGACCACGAGCCCCACCGCCGCATTGCCGTCGAGCCGCGTGAGCGTCCGCGGTTCGGCCACCGTGCTCGTGATCGTCGCGATGTCACGCAGTCGGTAGCCCGCACTCGGCGGGCCGATCGGTGTCTCGGCGATCTCACTCAGCGCACGGAACTCCGTCATCGCACGCACAGAGAACCGGAACTGTCCTCGGCGGATCGTCCCACCGGCGCCATTCGCATTGGCCGCCTGCACCGCCACCGCGACGTCGTTGGTGCTGAGGCCGAGCGACCGCATCTTCTCGGGGTCGACCTCGATCCGCACTTCATCCTCTGGCGCACCCGTCACCGCCACGCTGGACACGCCGCTGATCTGCTCCAACCGCCGCGCATGCACATCCTCGGCGGTCCGGCCGAGCAGTCGAATGTCGTTGAGGCCGGTGAGTCCGATCACGGCGATGGGACGTTCGCCGGGATCGCTCGTGAGGAGCGTCGGGCGTGCGGCGGCCTCAGGGAGCTGCGAGCGCGCCTGGTCGAGCCGTTCGCGTACCGTCAGCACCGTGGTCTGCATCTTGGTGCCCCACGCGAAGCGCGCGGTCGTGACCGCTTCGCCATTGCGGCTCACGCTGCGCAACTCCACGATGCCCGGCGTCGCCGCGATCGCCGCCTCGATCGGCTCGGCGATGAAACGCGACACTTCCTCGGCGGCCGCGCCCGTGTAGATGGTGCGGATCGTCAGCACCGGCAGCGTCACGTCGGGCAGCAGCGTGACGGGCAGTCGCGAGAGCGAGACGCTGCCGAGCAGGACGACGGCGATCGTCGCCGCGATCGTCGTGACGGGGCGACGGACCGCCGAGGAGACGAGTGACACGCGAGGCTCGGCGGTGGGTGGTCAGTCCTGCGAGCCGGGGCTCTTCTCGCGCGACGCCACCACGCGCACCGGCGCGTCGTGCGTGAGCGTGAGGTGCCCCTCGACGATCACCTGATCGCCTGCGTTCACGGGGATGATCCCTGAGACCGAATCGGGGAGCACCTCCGTCTGTCGACCGTTCGAACGGCCGGGGAGGATGTAGGTCCACTGCGCGCGTCCGTCCTTGATGACGAAGACCAGTGGACGGCCATCGCGTTCGATGATCGCACGCGTGGGGACGAGGCGGCGCTTGGTGAGCCGTTGCGCCTCGAGTCGGACGTCGGCGTACATGCCTGGGCGCAGCGTGCCATTGCCGGTGGTGCGCACGTAGGCGCGACCCGAACGTGTGGTGCTGTCGACCAGCGGAAGGACCGCCGAGACCTTGCCGGTGAAGGAGACGCCGGCGAGTGCGGCGCTGGTGATGACGGCTTCGCCGCCGACCTTGATGAGTGGGAGGTCGTGTTCGAGTACGGCGGCTTCGATGCGGAGGTTGCGGAGATCGACGATGGTGGTGATCTCGGCGCCGCTCGCGATGCGATCGCCTGCGACGACGCTGACGCGATCGACCGTGCCGTCGAATGGTGCGAGGATCGTGGCGCGCTCGCGGTCGTACTTGGCCTTCTCGAGGCGCACGCGAGCGGCGGCGAGACCCGAGCGTGTGACGGAGGCGTCGAGTCGCGATTGCGCGGGCATCTTGCCTGTGGCGATCGAGTCGGGGCGATAGTTGTCCTCGTGCTGCAACGTCGAGAGGTCGACAGCGACCTGCGCTTCCTGCACCGCGAGGTCGAAGGGGCGCATCTCGAGTTCCACGAGTGGCGCGCCCTTGGTGACGCGATCGCCGGGGCGGACGCGGACGCGTTCGACCATGCCGGCGACTTCGGCGCGGAGCTTGCCCTCGGCGTCGGAGCGGACCTGGCCGGTGGTGTTGACGGAGAGGATGAGGTCGCCTTCGGTGACGTCCTCGGCGACGACCGGGAGGTTCACGGAGGCGGAGGAGCCGCCGGTGTTGCCGGAGTCGGCGGCGGTGGAGTCGGCGGCGGTGGTGCTCCCGCCGGCTGCGTCGGCTTTGCCGCAGGCGGTGAGGCTGGCGATGGAGATCGCGAGGAGGAGGGCACCGATGGACGTCATTCGCAACATGGGGTGAGAGCGTGAGACTAGAGCATGCGTTCTGTTAGTGTCCCGCGCCAGACCAGAAGGTTGCCGTCTGGGCCGATCAGCGCGTGCCCTTCATGCGGACGATCACCTTGCCCCCGCTCTCCTCGTCGTCACGCGCGAACAGCAGTTCACCGTTCGGCAGCATCGCGAGCGGCAGGCCCATGCCAGTGGTCGAACCGGCGTACACACCCTCGGAGTTGAATACGTCGACTACCGCCGGCTTGAGCGCGGCCGGCGAGCGCAGCGCCCACATCGTTCCATCAGGCAGCAACACCACATCGAACACGAACGGATACGTCGCCGCCACGCCCTGCTTCGCGATCACGTCCTCGGCCGGTATCGAGCAGCCGGGACCGGCGCTGCCGAGCGCGGCGAACTTCATCCCGTCCGGATAGAGATTCCGCACGTCGGCCTCGGTCGGCGCGCGCGGAGTGAGCGGCCGTCGGATGCTCGCGAGCGCGCGCGGGCCTTCGTAGAGCCAGAGCTCGTATGCTGGCTGTGCGTTCACCAGCAGGCGCGCGACACTGGCATGCAACAGAAGTTGTGGACTGAAGACCGGAGCCATCCCCGAGACCCTCATGCAACCGAAGTCCACTGCGACGCCTAGCCGGTTGCTCACGCTCCGGAGCGGCGCACTACCGAGCGTGTCGGCGAATACCGAGGACACGTGCATCGAGTCGGTGAGATCCATCTGCCGGTACCAGAGCCCACCGGTCCGGAAGAAGAGCTGATTCGCGCGCGTGAGGGCGCCCTCGAGCCGCCGGTCGACTGCGGGGGAGAGATCCGGATTGAACCGCACGAGCGCCTGCTTGGCCAAGTCGTTCACGAAGATCGTGTCACCCTGCGAGCCGATGCTCATGGGGAACTCGAACTCGCCCGGCCCACCGCCCTTGCGACCGATCGTCCGGTCGAATCGTCCGCTTCGATCGAAGCGAACGATCGACGGGTCGCGCGTGACGACGTACGTGCGCCCAGCACGATCAGCGAGGACGGTCGAGGTCAGGACGTTGGTGAAGAGCCACGGCTCCCCGAGCGAATCGCGGAAGACGTCGATCTCCTTGAACGTCCACGGCAGCACTGTGTCGCGCGCGCCGGAGGTGATCAGCCGTACACCGGCGGAGTCGGTGCGGATGACATCGGAAGCGGCCGACGGCGCGCCACCACAGGCGAGCGCGAGAGCAGGCAGTACGACGAGCAGGTTTCGCATGCCCTGTAGATGGCCCCGTGCCCGGCGACCGTCAAGCCGCGGGTCAGTCCCGCAGCAGCAGGTCGAACCGCACCTTCACCTTCTCGCGGACGTTCATCGTGCCCAGCATGAGCGATGGCGGCTTCACGCCGTACTCCTTCATGTTGAGCTCGTACACGCCAGTGAGATGCAGCGCACCCTCAGCGCCGCCGGTCGCCTGCGCCTGGAGCGTGACCGGCAGCGACTTGCCGTGGATGGTGAGCGAGCCCGTGAGCGTGACCGCGACGCTCTCGCCGCCTTTCACCAGATCGTAGGAGCTCAACGCGAACATGATCGTCGGATGCGCCTTCGCGTCGAGCGCGTTCCGCATGTGGTTGTTCATGGTGCCGTTGTCGCAGTCGAGCGACGACACGGGCACTGTGAGCTCCACACTCGTCACGGATTTCTCACCAGCCACGACTGCGACTGCCGCATCGGCGCTGGACGTGACCACGGACGCAGTGAGTGTCTTGGCCTTGCAGGTGAAGTCCTTCACGCTCGACGATCCGTCGAACCAGAGGCGGCTGCCGGGCTGCAGTGTGAGCACGCCGGCGACGGCGGCCCGCCGAGGGGCCGGGGTGGTCGGCGCGGCGATCGGGGTCGGCGTGAGTGGTGCAGCCGGCGAAGGGCTCGCGACGGGCACGCGCGTCGCGGTCGACTCCGGCTCGGTAGGCTGAGGCGGAGTCGTGGTCTTCGGGGGCGTCGTAGCCGGCACGACCTTTGTCACCGGCGCGGGCTTCGTGTTGCGCACCACAGGCGCCGGAGACGACGCAGGCGTTGTGCTCGCGGGGATCGTTGGGAAAGCGGTGATCGAGTCACGCGGCTCGATCACCGTGGACGCATTCGCCGCTGGTATCGTCATTGCGAGGAGAGCAGAGTCGCCCTCCGCCGCTGCAGTGTCCTTCTGGCCCGGGCGCACACCCCACACGACGAGAGCGGCGAGGGCAACGGCAGCCAACAGAACGTATCTGGTCTTCACGGGACGGCCCCCACGGGATGAGCACCACGAGCGGCGGGAGTAGTCTCCCGTCCCATGAAGGCTCACACGAGAGCGGACCCCGTACAATCGCACGAGCGGGCTAGTCCTCTCGTGTAGCTCATGAAGAAGGGGCGCCGGCTGTATCCGGCGCCCCTCCCTAATCCTTCATCCTAGGATCAACGCGCCGCCCCGATCAGCCGACGCTCCGAATCCCTGTGCCGCTGCAGGTAGAGCAGGTCGTCCTCGTCCGCCTTGGTCGTGTAGATGGTCCCGTTCCCGAACCCGACCAGCGTGATCCCATCCGCGATCCGTACCTGGAACGAGACCGCTCCCTGCGCGTTGATCACGTCGTACAGCGTCCCCTTCGCGCCCGCCGGCTCAAGGCGCCGCACCCAGAGATCGCCGTTGGGCCGCGCCCAAACACTCGCCTGCCCCTGACGGAACGGCGGCTTCAGGGCGGGCCAATCGGTGAGCGGCTCGAGCGGCGGCGCGTTCGCACCCGGTCCCATCTGCATGTTGCGGCGCGTCCCGTTCGGACCATTCTCGACCGTCATCATCATCTGGTTCTGGCGGTTCTTGTTCCGCAGCAACTCCTCCTCGCGCTTGTCGGCGTCGCTCACGCGGATCGGTGTGAACCTGATCGCCGGCGACGACTGCCGTGTACCGTTCGCCAGGATCCAGTCGACGTGGTAGTCCGCGCTCCGCACGACCGCCACGCGTCCGTCAGGAAACACGGCCCACTCATCGCGCGCGGTGAGCGGATTCGAGCCGCCGACCATCATGCGCACGTTCCCGCCGCCACCGCTCACCTGCGTGTTGTTCTTCGGCAGCTTCACCCAGGTGAGCGTGTCCATCTTCTTGCTCGCGCGGTCGTAGCGCGTGATCGCAGCCGAGTCGGCGGCGCGCGGCGCACCGTCGGGGCTCTGCGCGAAGCCCGGTGATTCGAAATAGAGTCGTCCTCGTGCATCGGCAGCGCGCGGCATGGAGAGGCCGATCTGCAACCGAGGTCCGTCCCCACGACTCGCGGGCGCCGGGGTCTCGATGCGAAACGTCGCCGTGGGCTTCCCGTCAGGCGCGATCACGAGATAGCGTTGATTGAGCGGATCGAAGAGCAGCGTGGTGTCGCCCGGCGCCGTGAAGAGCCGCATCGGCATTCCGTACTCGGCCGGACCGCTCCCCTCTCGGCCGATCTTCATCGACGAGCCGGCGGTGAGGTCGACGAGCGCGAGGACCTTGTCGCGCAGGTCGGCGATGTAGACGCGGCCGTTGGAGAGTTCGCGAAGCGCGCCCACTTGGGAGAAGGGCTCGTCGAAAGTCTTGTCGGGCGCGGGGAAGGCGCGGGGTTGTTGGGCGGCGAGCGCGAGCGGTGCCGCGACGATGAATACGAGCGAGCGCATGATGAGTTGGCTCATGGCGACAGCGTGAGAGGGAATGGTGACTGTCAAAGTGCAGGTCAGCGGGTGCAAACGTTGAGTCACCGCGGCCCGCACGAAGGGTTGCCTGTCCCGCGCACCCTCCGGCACCGCGACTCCGGCGCCCCCCACGGCGATCACGACACCACTGACAGTGAAGTTCGACGAACATACGGCAGAAGGGAGCCGAGCGCTGAGCTCGACCCCCTTCCGTAGTTCCCTGTGCCCCCTGTGCCCCTGTGGTGAAAGCAGTTCAGGAACTCAGCCGACCTCAGTCACCAGTAGTGAGCTCGATCTGCTCATCCGGCCCCGCCTCTCCCTCTTCAACATCGTCCTTGTCATCCTGAACGACGCGCGCGATCGCCGCCACGACATCCCCAAGCTCGAGATTCTTGAGCTTCACCCCCTGCGCCACCCGCCCGGTC
>JANOWT010000002.1:0-3935 GCA_031418115.1 Gemmatimonadota bacterium | reverse complement strand
CGAGGCCGGGCGCCAGACCACCGGGCGTAGCGTGGGGCCGATCTTCGCCGCCGCCCCGGGGGGGTAGATTTTGTTTTACGTGTAGCTGTCGCGGTCCCCCCGGTGCGGGGCGCCCGCCGCGCACCTCACCCCTGCGGCGGGCCCGACCGGCGCTCGCCAGGAGACGATCCCATGTTCAATAGCTCCAAACGCCTAGCCTTGGCACTCGCCGGTGTGGTCCTCGCGGTCGCGCTCGCGCCGGCTGCGCTCCGCGCACAGCAGCAGGACGGTCCGCGGCTCATGCGCGCTGGCGTCTCGGCGTCGGTCGCGACGAGCGCCTCGGCGATCGCACCGACCATCGCCTCGGCCAGCGCGTCCACCAGCGCATCGACCGAGCTCGTGCCGCCGCAGGACCAGTCGATGGGCAACGGCACGAATGTCGCGATGATGATCGTGGGTGCCACGGCGCTGATCGTCGGGCTCTCCGTCGGCGGCGACGGTGGCCAGATCATCGCCGTGTCGGGTAGCGTGATCGGCCTGATCGGTCTCTTCCGCTACTTGCGGTAGGCCAGTCGGACCAAGCAGGTGACGACCGGGCCGCCCCGCAGGGGGCGGCCCGGTCGCTCGTTCTACGCGAGTCGCTTCTCGAGTGGGCGTGCGAGTGGGCGTGCGAGTGGCTGCGCGAGGCGCAGCGCCGCGAGGCCGGCGGCCGGCAGTGGGCGCGAGAAGATGTAGCCCTGGACCTCGTCGCAGGAGTGCTCGCGCAGGAAGTCCAGCTGCTCTTGGGTCTCCACGCCCTCGGCGATCACCGTCATCCGGAGCACACGCGCCATTTGGATGATCGACGCCGCAAGAGCGGCCTCGTCGGGATCGGTCGTGATCGCACCGATGAAGCTGACGTCGATCTTCAGTGCATCGATCGGGTAGCGTCGCAGGCAGGAGAGACTCGAGTAGCCCGTGCCGAAGTCGTCGAGCGCGATCCGCACGCCAAGTGCCTTGAGCGCACGGAGCGCGGCTTCGGTGTCGCGCGCACGCGACATCAGTGCGTTCTCGGTGATCTCGATCTCGAGGGAGTCTGCCGCGATGCCGTGCCCACGCAGCGTCGCTGCGACCTCGGAGACGAACTCCGGCTGCGTGAGCTGTCGGCTCGAGACGTTGACCGCAACGCGGATTCCGGCGACGCCGTCCTGTTCCCACTGCGCGAGCTGCCGGCAGACGGTGTCGAGCACCCATCGGCCCACGGCGATGATGAGCCCGGTCTCCTCCAGCACCGGGACAAAGGCGCCGGGCGACACGGGGCCGACCCCGGGCCGCGTCCAGCGTAGCAACGCCTCGGCGCTCGACCAGTCACCACCCGGCAGCCGCATCTGCGGCTGGTAGTGCACCTCGAACTCGTCGCGGTCGAGCGCGCCGCGGAGCGCGGTCTCGAGCGAGAGTGCTTCTGCCGCGAGCCGATTGGACTCGGGCGAGTAGAAGCGGACCGTATCGCCACCGGCCGCGCGCGCCGCGGTGAGGGCTCGCGCCGCGCAGATCAGCAGCGGATCGGTCTCGCGCTCGTCGGTCGGCGATACGGCGATGCCGATGCTGAGCGTGGCGGCGAGGTCGTGCCCGTCGACCGAGATCGGTTCGCGCAGCGCGTCTCGGAGACGCTGCGCGATCGGCTCAGCGGACGCTGGGTCCGTGACGGGCGTGACGAGGATCACGCCGAACTCTGCGCCCTCGAGGCGAGCGAGTGTGCTCATGGGGCTCAGGCAGGCGAGGAGCCGGTCGCTGATCTCGGAGAGCAGCGCGGCGCCGATCGTACGGCCGAGCACATCGTTGACGACGTGAAAGCGATCGACGCCGACGAAGAGCACGGAGACGCGCTCGGTCGGAGCCTCGGGGCGCGCGAGCGCTTTGATCAGCAGCTCGCGGTACCGGCGCCGGTTGGGCAGTCCGGTGAGTTGATCGTACTGCTCGAGCAGCTTGCCGTGATTGCGTGACTCCTGCAGGAGCAGTCGCGCCTCGAGCACGTTCTGGATCCGCGCGAGGACCTCGACCTGGTCGAAGGGCTTCGTGATGAAGTCCCGCGCGCCTGCGTGCAACGCCTGCATGCGGTGCTTCGGCTGCGCGGTGAGCACGACGACGGGGACATACCCCTCGGTTTCGATCGCCTTGAGCCCCTCGAGCACCTCGAAGCCGTCCATGTCGGGCATCATGAGGTCGAGCAGGATCAGGTCGTGCCGGTGCTCGCGGTAGAGCGCGCAGACGTCTACCGAACGGGTCGACGACGTGACGGACGTATACCCAGCGCCGGCGAGCATCCGCGTGAGCATGGTGACGTTCACATCCGAGTCATCGACGATGAGGATGCTCGCGTTGCGGATCTCGGCGCTGCCGATCACGGGACGCGGACCGTGGAGCGGGCACGCGCATCGGAGTGGTCCACGGCCTCGGCGACCTTCAACGCCTCGTTGATCGACTCGAAGAAGTCGGGCACGCGCACGGGTTTTGTGAGATAGCGGAAGAAGCCGGCCTGGATGCCGCGTGCGATATCGCGCGGCATCGCGTTCGCACTCAGCGCGATCACCGGGATCGCCATCGTCGTCGCATCGGCGAGGAGGATGCGCAGTGCCGCGAACCCATTCATCCCGGGGAGATTGATGTCCATCAGGATGACGTCGGGGTGCTCGTGGCGAGCGAGGGCGATGCCGTCAGTGGCGGTCACAGCGCTCAGCAGCCGCAAGTCGGGGCGGCGCGCGATGAGCTGTTCGACCAACTTGAGATTCGCGGGGTTGTCCTCCACGTAGAGCAGCGTCCGTAGCCCGTTCGCGAGCGTCGGGGTCTGTTGCGCTGGCGTGGCGACGGACAACTCGACTGCGTCATGCCCTTCGAAGTGCTCGGCCGTGCTCAGCTCGACCCAAAAGGTGCTGCCGAGTCCGACGGTGCTCTTCACACCGATCGTGCCATTCATCGCCTCGGCGAGGCGCTTGCTCACGACCAGGCCGATCCCGGTGCCTTGCTTGCCGAGCGCCTCCTGGCCGAGACGATTGAAGGGTTGAAAGAGGTCGGCGAGCTGCTCGGGGGCAAGCCCGGCTCCGGTATCGGTGACCGAGATCCGCACGCGATCCCCGTCGAGCACGTTGCAGACGACGCTGAGTGACCCTTGCGGCCGGTTGTACTTCACGGCGTTCGAGAGGAGATTGAGCAGGACCTGCTTGAGTCGGGTGCGGTCGGCGTGGACCGTGAGCGCGAGATCGGTGTGGGGGAAGTGCGTCATCACTCCGTGCTGCGAGGCCTGCGTCACGATCATGTCCTCACATTCCGAGAGCAACTCACGCACGGACACGGGCTCGAGCGAGATCATCATGCGGCCCGACTCGATCACCGCCAGGTCGAGGATCTCGTTGATCAGGGACAGCAGGTACCACCCTGCTTGCAGCACCTGCTCGATGCTCGCAAGCTGGGCCGCCGAGGGCGGGGGCGTGTCGGTCTCCATGAGCTGTGCGAACCCGATGATGGCATTGAGCGGCGAACGCAACTCGTGGCTCATGCTCGAGAGGAACTCCGACTTGGCGAGGCTCGCCTTCTCGGCGACCGAGCGCGCGCCTTCGAGCTCGAGATTCTTCTCGCGTAGCAGCTGGTCGAGGCGCTTGCGCTCGGTCACGTCGCGCGCGGCCGCGAAGACGCCGCGAAGCGCGCGGTCGCGGTCGTAGAAGGTGGTCGCGTTGAGCGAGACGGTGGTCTCGACCCCGTCGCGCGAGCGCATGGTGAGTTCGAAGTCGGCGACCTTCTTCTCACGCAGCACGAGCGCGATGCCCGCCTCTGCGGTCGCGGGTGCGGTGAAGTGATCCTTGAACGGCGCGCCGATGAGCTCGTCGCGCGTGCGCGACGTGAGCACCTCCATCTGCGAGTTCACGTCGGTGATGATCCCGGCGGGGTCGGTCGTCACGAGCGCGTCGATGTGCGACTCGATC
>JANOWT010000001.1:0-23797 GCA_031418115.1 Gemmatimonadota bacterium | reverse complement strand
CCACGACCACCGCCGCGACGCCGAGGAACCGCGACGGCGGCATCGCGCCGCCGCTACTTCTTGCCATCTTCCTCACGCTGCTTGCACTCGATGCAGAAGCGCGCGTGCGGCAACGCGTCGAGCCGGTCGAAGCCGACTTCGCCACCGCAGCTGTGGCACTTCCCGAACTCCTCGGGCTGGCGGTAGAGCCGATGGAGCGCCTGGTCCACGTGCCAGAGGAAGCGCCCTTCCTTGCTTGCGAACAGGAAGGCCTTCTCGCGCTCCATCGCGTCCGTGCCCTGGTCGGCCATGTGGAACGAGTACGAGCTCAAGTCGCCATCGGCGCCCTGCGGCGTGTTGCCGAAGGTCTCGTCGTAGTGCACGAGTTCCTTGATGACGCGTTTGCGCTCCTCGAGCAGCCGCTTCTCGAAGTAGCTGATCTGCTTCTTCGTGAGCGGCTTGAACTTCTTCTCGCCACCGGGGGTCGCGTTCGGCATGTTCAGCTGTCCTTGATGAGGGCAATGCGGGCCATCGCGCCGTCGAGTTCCACCTCGGCCGTCGCGAGCCACACGGGGGTCCCGGCCAATGCGTCGCTGATGACGCACTCCCGGGCCAACACTTCTCCTGCGATCCACGCCGCGTGCGACCGCAACGCGTCCTGCACCTCCGCCGGCGCCGCGATCGCGAGCCGGATCCGGTCGCTCACCGCGAGGCCTGCTTCCTTCCGCAGTCGCTGCACGCGGCTCACCACCTCGCGCGCCATTCCCTCGGAGCGGAGCTCCGGCGTGATCGCCGGGTCGAGCGCGACGGACATCCCGTCGCCCTGCTGCACCACGAGCGCCGTCGACGCGCGCGCCGTGATCGCCACACGCGTGGCATCGAGCGCGAGCGCTCCATGCCCCGGCACCTCCACCTCGACCGTCCCACCCTGCTCGATCGTCCGCAACTGCTCCTGCGACAGCGCCTCGACGATCGGCTTGGTCGCCTTCATGGCCGCGCCGACGATCTTGCCGAGCACGGGGAAGTTGGCCTTGCCCTCGAGTCGGACCCAGTCGGCGGCGGAGTCGACGAAGGTCACTCGCTTGATGTTCAACTCCGCCTCGACGAGCGGCGCGATCATCGCGTGCCAAGCGGGATCGACTCCCGGCGTCACGCACGTCATCGCCGCGAGCGGCTGACGCACCTTGAGGCTGGCGGTCTCGCGTGCAGCGCGGCCGAGCGTCGCGAGCGTGCGTGTGGCGCGCATCGCGCGCTCGAGCGCCGCGTCGGGCGCGGCAACGCCGGCGCGACGGAAGCTCGTGAGGTGCACCGATGTGCCGGTGAGCTCGGTGTGGATCCAGTCACTCACGAACGGCGCGAACGGCGCGAGCAGACGGCAGGTCACCGTCAGCACCTCATGCAGCGTGGCAAAGGCGGCGCGATTGTCGGCGCTCGCCGTCTCATAGAATCGCCCGCGCGACAGCCGCACGTACCAGTTCGCGACATCCTCGCTCACGAAATCCATCAGCGCGCGCGAGGCGGCCGTGGCGTCGAACCGCTCGAGCAACGCGTCCACCTCGGCTTCCACGCTCGCGAGCCGCGAGAGCACCCAACGGTCGAGCACCGGACGATCAGCCACCGCCGGATCGGCAGCGCCAGGCGCCCAGCCGAAGTTCGCGTACTGCGCGAAGATCCCGCTGTACACGTTGCGCAACGTCACGAGAAAGCGCCCAGCCGTCTCGCGGATCACCGCCTCGTCGAAGCGACGCGGCACCCAGATCTGCGAGCTCGCCATGAGGAAGAGCCGCACCGCGTCCGCCCCGTGGCGCTCCATCACCGCCCGCGGCTCGACCGTGTTGCCCTTGGACTTGGACATCTTCTGGCCGTTCGCATCGAGCACGAGATCGTTCACCACGACGGCGCGATACGGTGCCGCGCGATTGACCACGCCGCGATCCGACGTACCGCGCGTCGCGACGCCAGGGCCGTTGTTCGGCAACGCATCGCCCAATCCGGTCGCGATCGCGAGCAGCGAATAGAACCAACCGCGTGTCTGGTCCACGCCCTCGGCGTTGAAGTCGGCAGGGAAGTAGCGCGCGACCTTCTCCGCGCTTCCCGGCTTGTGCGGGAATCCCCACTGCGCGAACGGCATCGAGCCCGAGTCGAACCAGGTGTCGATCACCTGTGGCACGCGCCGCATGGTGCCCGTCCCGCTCGGCGCAGGCCAGGTGTACTGGTCCACATGCGGCTTGTGCGGATCGAAGTCGGCCGGCAGTTCCGTGCCCACCTTCGTCGCGAGCTCGGAGAACGATCCGATCACCTCGATCTCGTCGGCATCGGCGTCGTTCACCCAGACCGGCAGCGGCGTGCCCCAATAGCGGTCGCGCGAGATCGCCCAGTCGATGTTGTTCTCGAGCCAACTGCCGAACCGTCCGCTCCCCACTTCGGGCGGATTCCAGTTCACGTCGGCGTTGCGCGCGAGCATCTCGTCGCGGTACGCCGTGGTGCGGACGAACCAGCTCGTGCGGGCGTAGTAGAGCAACGGCGTTCCGCACCGCCAGCAGTGCGGATAGCTATGCACGAACTTCTGCGCCTTCCACAACTGATCGCGGCGCGTGAGTTCTTCGATGATCCCGGCGTCGGCGTCCTTGACGAACTTGCCGCCCACGAGCGGCATGTCGGCCGGGAACTCGCCGCGCGCGTTCACCGGATTCACGAACGCGAGTCCGTGCCGCTGCCCTGCGGCATAGTCGTCCGCGCCGAAGGCTGGCGCCAGGTGCACCACGCCGGACCCATCGTCAGCCGAGACGAACTCCTCGCCGACGATCACTTCGCGCGCGCCTTCGTCAGGGTACGCGACCCAGTCGAGTGGGCGCTTGTAGCGCATGCCGACGAGGTCGGCGCCCGTGTGAGTCGCCACGGTGTCCCAGCGCTCGATGAAGTCGGCGCCGAGCACCGCACCGGCGCGCGCCTCGGCGAGGATGATCGTCCAGTCGGTGACGTTCTTCTTGCGCAGCTCGACGTAGGTGAGCTCGGGGTTCACCGCGAGGGCGACGTTGGACACGAGCGTCCAAGGCGTCGTCGTCCACACGATGATGCGGCGACGAACTGCAGAGGTGAGATGGGAGAGGTGAGATGTGAGAGCCGTTTCCCCCATCTCACCTCTCCCATCTCCCTTCTGCCGTTCAACGAGGTCTAGCGCGACGTAGACCGACGGATCCTCGACATCCTCGTACCCCTGCGCCACCTCGTGCGAGCTCAACGCCGTGCCGCAGCGCGCGCAGTACGGCAGGATCTTATGCCCGAGGTACAGTCGCTTCTTCTCGTGCAGCGTCTTGAGCGCCCACCAGACACTCTCCACGTACTCGTTCGCGTACGTCACGTACGGATCGGCGTAGTCGAGCCAATAGCCCATGCGCGCACTCACACCTTCCCACTCACCCTTGTACGTCCACACACTCTCGCGGCAGCGGCGATTGAACTCGGCCACGCCTACGCGCTCGATGTCCTGCTTGCCCGAGAGACCGAGCGCCTTCTCCACTTCGATCTCGACCGGGAGGCCATGCGTGTCCCACCCGGCCTTGCGCGGTACGTGGAACCCTTGCATCGCGCGATGCCGGCAGAAGAGATCCTTCACCGTGCGCGCGAACACATGGTGGATGCCCGGCTTGCCGTTCGCTGTCGGCGGGCCCTCATAGAAGACCCAGGCCGGCGCATCAGCGCGCAGCGCCTGCGACGCAGCGAAGACGCCGTCGCGCGTCCACCGCTCCATCACTTCGCGCTCGAGCGCGTCTCCCGACATCTCACTCGGGAGCAGCCGGTAGCGCACCGCCGGCGACGTCCCCGTCACAGGCGCTCCAACACGCCCTGCACGAGCGCAGTCAGCCGGGGCTCTGCCTTGCCGGCGATCGCGAGGATCCGGTCGAGCGAGGCTTCTTCGAGCGCATCAGGCAGGCACTGGTCGGTGATGATCGAGCAGCCGAGCACACGCATGCCCGCGTGCACCGCGACGATCACCTCAGGCACGGTGCTCATGCCGACGACATCCGCACCCATCGCCCGCAGCATGCGATACTCGGCGCGCGTCTCGAGGTTGGGCCCCTGCACTGCCACGTAGACGCCCTCGCGCAGCGTCATCGCACGCTCACGCGCGACCGTGCGCGCGATCTCGCGCAGCCCGGCGTCGTACGGCGCGCTCATGTCGGGAAAGCGCGCACCGAGCGAGGCGTCGTTCGGGCCGATGAGCGGATTGTCACCGAGGAGGTTGATGTGGTCCGCGATCAGCATCAGGTCGCCCGGTGCCCAGAGCGGGTTCATGCCGCCGCAGGCGTTCGAGACGACGAGCGTCGTGGCGCCGAGCGCTCGGAGCACGCGCACGGGGAACGTGACCTGCTGCAGCGAATAGCCTTCGTAGCGGTGAAAGCGCCCCTGCATCGCGACCACGTGCCGCTTGCCGAGCGTGCCGAGCAGCAGGCGTCCCGAGTGCGACTCGACCGTGGAGAGCGGAAAGCCGGGAATGCGATCGTAGGCGATCGACGCCTCGACCGTCATGGCCTGCGCGAGTCCGCCGAGTCCTGTGCCGAGGATGATCGCGACGTCGGGTACCAGTGCGCTCTGCGCGCGGATCGCTTCCACGGCAGCGGCGATCGGCGCAGGCGCATGCAGCTCGGACCCGGGGACGGACACCGCGCTCATCGGCGAGACTCCACGCTAGCGATCCTCGCCGAAGCGGCGCTGCCCTTCGAACGCCGACACTTCGGCGATCTGCCGCTCTGCGAGCGCACGCACCTGCGAGAGGTACGACTGACGGACGCGCTCGAGCTGCTCGATGTCGGCGCGCAGTGTCGCGACTGACGCCTGCGACGCGTCGGTCAGACTCTTCGCCTCCGATCGCGCCGACTCCACGAGTCCCGTCGCCTCGGACTCCGCCTCGCGCACGATCAGATCGGCCTCGCGCGTCGCCTGTTCCTTGACGTCGGCGCGCAACTGCTGCGCGCTCACCAATGCCTCGTTGAGCGCCCGATCGCGCTCACGGAACGCACGCAGCTGTTCGTGGAAGTTGCGCGCTTTCTCCTCCAAGTCCGAGTTGGAGCGCATGAGGCGTTCGATCTCGTCGGCGACCTGCTCCCTGAACTGGTCCACGCGCGCGCGGTCGTACCCCCGCATGACGGTGGCGAAGTCGTACCGGCGGACATCGACCGCCGTGAGATGGAATGCGTCGTCTTGTTCCATGTCCATCACTCCCGTTCCCCGAAGAGGATCGTCCCTAGCCGCACCATCGTCGCTCCTTCTTCCACTGCCAGCTCGTAATCGCCCGACATGCCCATGGAGAGTTCCAGGGCCGGCAGCCCCGCCGCGCGCAGCACGTCACGCGCCGCACGCGCCCCACTGAACACCTCGCGCAGCACCCGCTCGTCGGCGTCGAACGGCGCCATCGTCATCACCCCGCGCACGATCAGTTCCGGCATCGTGACGAGCCGCGCCGCGAGCGCAGCGAGCGCCGACGGCGCGAAGCCGCCCTTGCTCTCCTCGCCCGAGACGTTCACCTGCACGAGGACCTCGATCGACCTCCCGCCCTTTTGCGCCGCATCGCGCGCCGCATCCACCAGTCCGTCGCGATCGAGTCCGTGAAAGAGCGCGAAGCGCGTGAGCGACTTCGCCTTGTTCGACTGCAAGTGCCCGATCAGGTGCCAGGACACACCACCGCGCTCTGCCTCTGAACCCACCAGCGCGTCCTGCTTCGCCACAGCCTCCTGCACCTTGTTCTCGCCGACGTCGGTGATCCCGGCAGCCCACGCCGCCTCGACCGCTTCTGGTCCATGCGTCTTCGTTACCGCGATCACTCGGACCGGCTGATGATGGCCACCGCGCGCGACGGCCTGCGCGATCCTGCCGCGCACCTCAGCAAACCGCGCAGGGAGCTCTGGAAAATCCATAACAGCTTAAATTACAGGAGCTTACACGACCGGGAAAGCCCTCAGTGAGAGGAAAAGCGGTCGCCCACCTGTGCTGCACGCCGCTACCGTGGCAGTTCACCCGCAGGCGCAGTTCCCTGTGCCCCCTGTGCCCCTGTGGTAGAGGCGGTTGCGGGTACTCTCGGGCCGAGCAACGACAAATCCTTTTCACCACAGGGACACAGGGAACACAGGGGAGCGCCCGTACTGCTCGGACTCCCCCGTAACGCCGAAGCAGACGACCGGAATTGCCAACGGCGGCCCGAGACACGCTCGCACCGCCGTTGATCTTCCATCCTTCATCCTTCAGCCTCCATCCCGAGTCAGGCCGTCGCCGGCTCCGCCCCACCGAGCATCGGCGGCGGCACGCGCCGCGGCTCAGCCACCACCGTCGGTACCGCAGCCGGCAACGACGTCGGCGGATCGACCCGCGGCGGCAGCGGCTCGCCCTTCTCGAGCAGCGCGATGTCGTCGCGCGTAAGCGTCTCGCGCTCCAGCAGCGCGTTGGCGATCCGCTCGAGCAGGTCACGGTGCGCCGTCACGGTGTCCATCGCGCGGTTGTACGCTTCGTTGATCACGCGCGACACCTCGTCGTCCACCTGCTGCGCCGTGCGCTCCGAGACCGTACGACGGCTCGTCAGCTCGCGGCCGAGGAAGACCTCCTGCTCGTTGTCGCCCACGAGGATCGGTCCGATCGCGTCGGAGAGTCCCCACTGCGACACATAGCGCCGCGCGATCCCCGTGGCCTGCTGGATGTCGCTCGCCGCGCCGGTCGTGACGTGCAGTCGGCCAAAGACGAGTTCCTCGGACACACGGCCGCCGTACGCCATCACGAGACGCGCTTCGATCTGCTCGCGCGTCACCGACACGCGATCGTCCTCGGGGAGCGTGAACGCGAGTCCGAGTGCGCGACCACGAGGGACGATCGTCACCTTGTGGAGCGGATCGTTGCCCTTCACGCGGATCGCGCACACCGCATGGCCAGCCTCATGGAACGCCGTGAGCCGGCGCTCCTCCTCGCGCATCACCAGCGACTTGCGCTCGGCGCCGAGCATGACGCGATCCTTCGCGTCCTCGAAGTCCACCATGTAGATCTTGTCGTGGCCACGCCGCGCGGCGAGCAACGCGGCTTCGTTCACGAGGTTCGCGAGGTCGGCACCGGCCATGCCCGGCGTGCCACGTGCGAGTTTGTGGATGTCCACGTCCTCGGCGAGCGGCTTGTTGCGCACATGCACCTTGAGGATCCCCTCGCGACCGCGCAGGTCGGGGGAATCGACGACGATCTGACGGTCGAAGCGGCCCGGACGCAGCAGCGCCGGATCGAGCACGTCGGGCCGATTGGTCGCGGCGATCAGGATCACGCCTTCGTTGGACTCGAAGCCGTCCATCTCGACGAGCAGTTGGTTGAGCGTCTGCTCACGTTCGTCGTGCCCGCCGCCGAGTCCGGCCCCGCGGTGACGACCCACGGCGTCGATCTCGTCGATGAAGATGATGCAGGGCGCACTCGCCTTGCCCTGCTCGAACAGGTCACGCACGCGCGACGCGCCGACGCCGACGAACATCTCGACGAAGTCGGATCCCGACATGGAGAAGAACGGCCGCGCGGCCTCACCGGCCACGGCGCGCGCGAGCAGCGTCTTGCCGGTACCCGGAGGCCCGACGAGCAGCGCGCCCTTGGGCAGGCGCCCGCCGAGCTTGGTGAACTTCTGCGGATCCTTGAGGAACTCGATGATCTCGCGCAGCTCGACCTTGGCCTCGTCGGCACCAGCCACGTCGGCGAAGGTCACCTTGGGGGTGTCGCCGCTGAGCAGCTTCGCCTTCGACTTGCCGAACGAGAAGGCCTTGTTGCCGCCCGACTGCATCTGCCGGAAGAGGAAGATCCAGATGCCGAGGATGAGGATCCAGGGCAGCAGTGAGACGAGCACGCCGATCAGACTCGGCCGCGGCTCGGCCGCCTTGATCACGACCTGCTTGGCCTCGAGGCGCTTCATGTCCTCGGGGTTGTTCGCGATCGGCAGCAGCGTCTTGAAGGTCTTGATCTCACGACCCTTCACGAGGAGCCGGTTCTTGAACTCTCCGGAGATCTCCTTGCCGCCGACCACCGTCACGCGCGCGATGTTGTCGCTGTCGAGTTGCGTGTAGTAGACGGACGCGTCGACCTCCACCACCTGTTCCGTGCCCCGCATCGCGAACTGGATGAGGACGATCGGGACGAGGAAGGCGATGAGCCAGAACGAGAGTGTCTTGGAGAAGCGGCTCATGCCGCCGGGCTTCTGGGGTGCTTGCGGTGCCATGTGAGTCAGTTCCTACAGTAGGCTCGCGACGTACGGTACATGACGGAAATCCTCCGCATGATCCAACCCGTAGCCCACGAGGAATTCGTTTGGGGCGTCGAACCCGATGAAGCGCGTCGGGTGATGCAGTTCGGTGGCGATGTGCTTGTGGAGCAACGCGCAGATCTCGATCGAGCGCGGGTTCCGTTCATTCAGCAACGTCATCAACCGTTGCAGCGTGCGGCCGGAGTCGACGATGTCCTCGACGAGGAGGATGTGCTTGCCCTCGAGGCTCGTCTCCGGGTCATACACCAGCCGGACCGCTCCGGAACTCACCGTCGCGTCGCCGTAACTGGACGCCACGAGGAAGTCGACGTGCAGCGGGCGCTCGATCTCGCGCACGAGGTCGGCAAGGAAGATGAAGCTTCCCTTGAGCAGGCCGAGCACGAGCAGGTCACCGTCGGGATACGCCGCGGTGATCTCGCGGCCGAGCTCCCGGACCCGCTGTGCGATGGTCTCCTCGCTGAATGCAACGCGCTTGAGAGCGCGCCCCTTGAGACGGGGATCGGCGGCCGATGCGGTCATTGTATGGAATATATAGGCACGAGCGGTCTAAGTCGTTCCCTTGACGACGAACGTCCCTGCGGTCCGCGAGATCGTCGCCTCACCCGCGAGCTGGATCTCCTGTCCGGCTCGCGCGCGGGGTGCCCAGGCCGCCGCGCGCTCGATCCCGCGCCGGTCCATCACGACGCGCGCGCGGGCTGCGATCGCGGGCCAGAGCACAGCCCACTCCCGCTCACCACACTCAGCGAGCGGCGCCGCGGACACAACCGCCGCGGCCGCTGGAGCCACTAGGGCCAGTGGTGCCATCGGGGCCATCGGGGCCACCGCGGCCACCACACCCAGATCGTCCACAAGTCGTTCAACAGCGTCTCGCCACACGGCCGCCCGTTCACCGAGCGCCCAGCACCACTCCGTGAATCCAGGTGAAGCGCGCTCGAGTGCGGGGAGGATCTCGTGGCGCACCCTGTTCCGCTGGAAGGCGAGCGAGGCATTGCTCGGATCCTCGATGAACTCGACGCGGTGCTCGGCCGCGTACGCCGCGACGGCGGCGCGGGGCACACGGAGGAGCGGCCGACAACGCGCGGCTCCCCGCCGGCCGGTGCTCGGTGCCGACACCCGCATGCCGGCGAGTCCACGCGGCCCCGCGTCACGCAACAGACGTTGGACCACGGTCTCTATCTGGTCGTCGCGTGTGTGCGCGGTGAGCACGGTCGCGTCGAGTTCCGCCGCCCATGCATCGAGGAATGTGTGCCGCGCGGCGCGCCAGGCCCCTTCATTGAACGGCAACGCCGGCTCGGCCACGCCAGTCACCGACGGCAGGCAGAGCCGTAGCGCTTCCCGCTCGACAAGGGCCGCGGCGCGGCGTGCGAACGCCCCAGTGCCATGGTCGAAGTTGGCGACCGCGGCCACCTCGGCGCCGCGCGCCCGCGCGAGGGCGTGCAGCATGACCATGGAGTCCTGACCGCCCGACACCGCGACCAGCCAGCGGCCGGGAGGCAGCTCCGAGAGCGCCGCATGCACTGCCGTCGACGGCGCCAGTTCCCTTTCGGTGCTCACGCCCTTAACATATCGTCGTTGCGCACGACGTCCCACCAGCACTCTCGGAGCCTTCAGTGGAAACCAACTTCGGCGGACCCCTCGGCACGCTGGTCGCCGGTATCGGCATGGGCGGCTACTACATCGGGCTCGTGTGGATCAACATGTTGTTGGGTGTGGTGCTGACGCCGTTCTTCATCATTCCGATCACCTGGGTGCAGGACGCCATGGCTCAGCGAAAGGCAGCTCGCCAGGGCTGACCGACGGGTCGGGTCGCATGATCCGCGGGGGGTGACGCCATGGCGTTACCCCCCGCTTCGATTTGTGCTACGATTTGGATGTCTGCGCGCCAGAACTGAACGGCGGTTCCTGAGCCCCAGTGCCGGACCAGAGCGTTGTCACACCGTTCACGGAGTCTCTTGAGATGCTGTTCTTCCCCGTCCTGATCCTCGCGCTCGTAGTCGTCGCCGGTTGGATTATCGTGGCCTACAACGGCCTCATCGCTCTCAAGAACCAGACCGCGAACGCCATCAAGCAGATCGACGTGCAACTCAAGCGCCGTCACGATCTGATCCCCAACCTGATGCAGGCGGTGCAAGGGGCGATGGATTTCGAGAAGGACACGCTCGCGGCCGTGGTCCAGGCCCGCAACACCGCGGTCGTGGCGGCGGCGGGGCTCGACCCTCAGCACGTGGCCGCGTCGGCGCAGGCCGAGGCACAGCTCTCGGGGGCTCTCGGCAAGCTCATGGCGGTGGTCGAAGCGTACCCCGACCTCAAGGCGACGGAGAACGTACGACAGTTCCAGGAAGAGCTCTCCTCGACCGAGAACAAGGTCTCGTTCGCCCGACAGCTCTACAACGACACGGCCACGCAATACAACACCAAGCAGCAGCAGTTCCCGACGAACCTGGTCGCGGGCTTGGCCACGGCGTCGCCGGCCGAGCTGTGGGAGATCGAGGACAGCTCGGAGCGGGCCGTGCCCAAGGTGGAGTTCCGGCGGAACTAGCGGCGACCACCAGCCGTGAACCTCTTTGAGCAACAGGCGGCCAACCGGCGGAAGTCCCGCTGGCTGATCCTCGCCTTCATGCTCTTCTTCGCCTGGCTCGGACTCGGCGGCGACTTCCTGTTCTGGCAGTACACGATCGGCGCTCCGCCCGGGGAGTACCGCCACTCGTTTCCGTGGGCGGGGATCACCCTGACCCTGATCGCCGCGGCACTGGTGGCGAACATCCGGCGCACCGGCGCGAAGAAAGTCCTCTGGTCCACCGGAGCGCGAGCGCTCGAGCCGGGCGGGACCGACGAGGAGCGCCGCCTCGAGAACGTGGTTGAGGAAATGGCGATCGCGGCCGGCGTCCCTCGCCCCGCGATCTACCTGATCGACGACCCGGACCCCAACGCCTTTGTCACGGGGACCGACCCCCTCAAGCCCCACCTCGCGGTGACGACGGGGCTGTTGGCCGCGCTCGACCGCGACGAGCTCCAGGGCGTGATCGCGCACGAAATGGGACATGTCAAGAATCTTGACATGCAGCTGATGACCCTCGTGGCAGGGCTAGCGGGGGCGATCGCGCTGATCGCCGACGGACTGGGCCGGATGTTCCGACACGGGCCGCGACTGAGTGGCGGAGGAGGCGGAGGCGGCGGAAGCGGGGACCGCAAGAGCGGCAAGGACAGCAACCCACTGTTGCTCGCGCTGCTCGTGGTCTGGCTCATCAGCTGGCTCCTCGCTCCTCTGGTCACCCGAATGCTCGCGATGGCAATCAGCCGCAAGCGCGAATACCTGGCAGATGCCATGGGTGCGCAGTTCACCAGAAACCCGATGTCCCTGGCTACAGCCCTGGACAAGATCGAACGTGCCGGGGCCCCGACACCGACCATCAAGGCCGGCGTGGCCCACCTCTGCATCGCTGATCCGCTCGGCCGGAGGGTGAGTGCCAAGTCGGGACGGATCGCTGACTTTCTCGCGACGCATCCGCCCATGGCAATACGGGTGGCGCGGCTGCGTGCGATGGCGTTCCAGGATACGAAGACCACCGGTGACCTTCCGCCTGAATGACAGTCTGCTACATTGCAGAGGCTAGCGCAGCGAGAATCACATTGGGCGCCGGGACGGCGAGCATCAAGCCGCTCAAGGATGTCCGCCGCTGTTTCGAAGGCGCCGCAGGTGCCTTCGAAAGGCCGGCCGAACCGCAGACTAGATTTCCACATCTGGTCGATGTTGATAAGCATTGGATGTGATCTTCCATCCACCATCGACACTGGCTGCGGCGATATGCAATGCAAGTTGCATGGAATCGCCTCAATATGCATTTAACACTTCACTTAATACAAACTCTTTAAATACGCATTATATATACAGTTATAGTTTGTTATTTACTCTTAAGTATTAAGTGCAGTTGCCGTTCAACCATCTTATCAACAATTCGATGACAGAGACGAAGCGGCGGGTCGCCATCCTGGTCGGTCCCGACTACGAGGACCTCGAAGTCTGGTACCCGAAGCTCCGGCTCGAGGCTGCCGGATTCGAAGCGCCGCTCGTCGGTGCCGAGGGGCAGATCTACAAGGGAAAGCACGGTTACCCTGCTCCGGTGGAGATTCCACTGGCATCTATAGACCCAGCCACTTTGGCTGGAGTGCTGGCGCCTGGAGGTTGGGCCCCGGACAAGATCCGACGCGACCCGGTCGCCCTGGAGTTGGTCCGGCGGGTGGACGCGGCGGGCGGCTTGGTGGCGACGATCTGTCACGGACCGTGGATCCTGATCAGTGCGGGCATCGTTCGTGGCCGGCGCCTGACCTCAACCGTCGGGATCAGGGACGACGTGGTGAACGCCGGCGCTGAGTGGGTGGATCAAGCTGTTGTCCTGGACAGGAACTTCATCTCGAGCCGGGTGCCGAAGGACCTCCCTGAGTTCGGCGAGGCCATGGTCCGGTGGCTCGGCGCCCGCTGAGCGCTCGATTTCCGGGCGGCCGGATAGGCGCGTTGCCCCGCACGAACGCCTAGCGCCGCGCTAACGAAGCGAGTGCTCGCGCCGATGATGAGGGGGTGCCCACCTCGTCCTGCGGCCTGCCCGGCCCTCTCAGACGATTCATCATCGTCGCGCTCCTGCTCGCAGGCCCGGTCGGGCTCGCTGAGGGGCAGTCGCGGGCGGGAATCGGCCGGACTTCGCTCTCGATCCCGGTCCAGATGACCATTCGGCCGCACCTGCAGATGTCAGCGGCGGCGGCCCCTCAAGTGGTCGGTCGAACCGCGGATCTGGTGGAGATGGAGTTCGAGTTCACCGTGGCGGCGAACGTGGACTGGTCGGTGACGGTCGCGCTTCCCGCGGACGCCACACCGTTTGGATCGCCGACCGTTCGGACCGAGGCCGGGGAGTGGGCGCCGCTCAGGTCGGGTGCGGAGATCCGAGTGATCGGCCGGATGGCCCCGTCGAACGGCACCGTGGTTCGCGTCCGAGTCCGACTGCGGTCGTCGGCCGGCGCGCGGCTGACCGACGCTCTTCGGTTCTCTGTTGGCTACGCGGACGGGCTTCAGGGCGGCTGATTCGGGTGGGGCACGGACGGGTGCTCAGTCCGGGGACCCTCGCGAAGATGGCCCCGCACTCCCGCTCAGGGCGACGTGAGCGTGAGCTGGAGAGGCAGCGTGTAGTTGCCGGTGGTGTCGAGCAACCAGGAGTACTTCACCCGGAACTGCAGCGGGACCACGGTTCCGGCGGTGCCTGCGGCCCCCGTGAGGATCGTGGTGCCCAGCGTTGTCATGTCCGTGAACGGGCCGCCGACCGCGACCGCCCACTGCAGGTCGCTCGTCGGCTTATTGGCGCGCGCAGGTAGCGGCGACGCCGTCCAGAGCGGCTGGGTCGACCGCAGACTCACCGAGAAGGGGGCGTTGGACTTGATCTGCAAAGTCGGCGACGCGGTCTGGCCGAAGCCGGCATCGAACTCGGCCGCGCCGGGCGCCGTCAGGACGATCGCGGCTGAGCCCAAGGACATGAGAATGGCCCGGGTGACGGTGACGTTGAGCGAGATCGCGGCCGTGTTGCCTGCGGTGCAGCTCCCGGCGCCGTTCCGCTGGCAGCTCGCCTGCGCCTCAGCGGGTCGCGCGGTGAGCACAGTGAGCACGGTGAGCACGGTGAGCACGGTGAGCAGGCTGAGGCGCAGAAGTCGGTCGCTCATGGCCGCGCTCTGACCGCGCGGAAGCTCCCCGTCCGCCCGTCGCCGAACTGGACCCAGCTCCCATCCATGGTATCGGCGCGAATCCGCCCGACATGGCGTCGCGAGACCCCATCGAGCGTGATGTCGAAATCGACGTCCTGCTCACCGATCACTCGGCCCGACACCGTGCCCCCGGCGGACCGAACGACACCGAAGCCGTCGCGCTCTTCCCACCCAGCGGTGCCGGTGATCAGGTCCCCGTTCTGAGACTGGATGGTCAGATACCCGGTGATCGTGGCCTGCGGCGCGGCCTGCGTGCCGGTGAACTCCCACTCCCCTCGAACTATAGCGGCGTTCGCATCGGGTTCGCCGGGTAGGGTGCAGGCGCTCAAGAGGCCTAGCGTGACCAGCCAACGCGCCGGTCTCATCGGGCAGGTCCGCCAGTGCGCCGCGCCGGCGGCGTGAAGACGCGGATCACTCGCGCGCGAAGTGGCGCCCTGACCTGCGTCGTCGTGTGCGGGCGAACCGTGACCGTCTGATCCTCGGCGCGTAGCGGCTCGCGCACGCGCGCGAAGTTGAACGTGAGCGTGTAGCGACCCACGGGTACGCCATCAAAGGACGCGAGGTTTGGGCCGACGCGCCGACCGACCCACTCGAATCCCGTCTCGTCGCGCAGCATCACGACCGCCGGCTCGAGGCTCATGTCGGGAAGGCGGCCAGACTCGTCGGCGACGAGCTCCATCTCCACGAGCACGCTCCCCGTGGGGAGCACGGGGAGATCGAGCCGCTCGGTCTGGTCGCTCGCGAGCAGGGGATGCGCTACGAGTCCCGGCTTCAGACTTCCCTGATCGATCCGTGCGCGGCCGCGCGCGTTGATCGGCAGGCGGTAGCGGCCATGACGGTCGGTGACTGCCTTGGCGTCGCCGCGTCGCACGATCACGCCGGCCACACCCGGTTCGGTCGCGTCGAACTTGCCGTCTCGGTCGAGGTCCTCGAATACGAGACCCTCGGGCCCGAGCTGCCCCGGCGAGTAGACGCGAGTGGCAGCCGAGAGCCGCACGGCGCCGATCCACCCTGGCCGGCCCTGTGCGTCCCTGAAGAACGGGTTCCGTTCTGCGGCGACGGTGAGGTCGAGCCCGGCTGGAAGCGCGGCGCGGAGGAGTGCGCGAGTGACGAGCGTCGTGGGCTGCTGGCCCATGCGCTGCAGCGAGAGCTCGGTGGTGAAGGAGGCGCGTCGCGTGCCGAACCCGAGAGGCACCTCGCTCCAGCGGGCGCCGGTGGCCTGGATCGTTCCCGGTACGCCGACGCCGGCCCCGGTCTGCTCGATCGAACTGTTGAGGTCCAAGGAGCCCCAGCGTTCGAACGCGCGCGACGCGGTGAGGCGGAGACCACGCTGTGCGGCGATCGCCTCGTCGAGAGCGCCACTGAACAGTTCCGTGCGTCGTGTCATGTCGCCGTACGAGCCCTCGGCCGAGACGCCGAGCAGGCCACGACGCCACTCCACGCCGCCCACGAGGGAGCGGTCGCGCGCACCGAAGTCGCCGATGTCGGCGCCGCTCGACGTGAC
Organism: Gemmatimonadota bacterium; assembly: GCA_031418115.1. Classification (GTDB taxonomy): domain Bacteria; phylum Gemmatimonadota; class Gemmatimonadetes; order Gemmatimonadales; family Gemmatimonadaceae; genus Pseudogemmatithrix. The sequence continues at coordinate 8,297 of JANOWT010000001.1, read as the reverse complement.
GGTGAAGTCGGACGCCTGCCCGCGCAGCGTGAGCGCGACGTCGGGGCGCAGCGCGAAGCGTTGGCCGAGCGACCACGAGTTCGCCTGCATCCCGGCGAAGACCGTGCCGCGGTCGGTCGTCTTCTGCACCGACGCGTCGACCCACCAGCGCTCGGAGAGTGCGCGCGACGCCTCGAACTGGAACTCGTCCTCCGCGCGTGCGAACGCCGCCGTTCCGCCGGGCGCGTGCGCCACGCGCAGCGAGGCGCGCTGGTCGGGGCGCTCGTGCGCAATGGTGGCCGCGTAGCCGAGGCCCTGCCCTCCGACGGTGCTGCGATGCGCGAGCGACGCGCCGAGCGTGAACGTGCGGATCACGGGACTACGATAGTCGGCGGCGACGGCGCGGAGTTCGCGGCCTGCGCCGAAGCCTCCTCGTTCGCGCAGATACGACACCGAGCCGCCGACGCGACCGCGCCCGGTGTTGCGCCAGTAGCCGCCACCGATGAGTTCACCCGACACATCGCGCGAGCCGCTTGACGGTGTACCGACGATCGCGCGCGCCTCGAACTCCGGCTGCTCAACATGCGCGGTGACGCCACGACCGATCACGTTCACACCCGTGAGATCGGCGATCTGGAGCGAGGTGTTCCCCGCCGAGACGTCCCAGTTCTCGCCGTAGATGGATGCCGCGAATGGCGCGCTGAGCGCGCCGACGGCGGCGAGTCCCTGCGAGGTCATGCCGCCACGTGCGATCGCGGGCGTGAGCTGGGCGCGCACCGAGACGCCGGCGCGCACGGGGCCAGCGATCTCCACGCCAGAGAAGGTCGCGGTGCCGGAGCTCGTGCTCGCGAGGGCGATCGACGGGCGGATCACGACGCCTGCCACCTGGCCGGCGCGCCCCGTGATGCCGAGCGTGGTGTACACCGTGGCGATCGGCTCGCGACCGGTGAGCGAGAGGATCGACACCGCGAGCGTGTGGTCGCCGATGTTGGCCGCCTGTGGGACTCCCACGCTCACCGCGAATGCGATCTGCGCGCGCGGCCCGACGATCACCGTGGCATCGCGATCGAGGCGTGTGCCCCAGGCGAGCGGCCCGCGCACGACGATGCGCACGGTGTCGGTCGCATTGCCGGCGTTGATGATGCGATACGGCAGGTCGAGGCGGTCGCCGGCACGCAGCGCACGCATCTCGAGCGTCCCCATCACGGTGAGCGAGCGAACGACAGTCACGCGCAACTGGAGCGGCACGACGAACTCGCGCCCTTCGCGATCGCGGAATGTCACTTCGGCGACGTCGACCATGCCGGCGTCGGCGCCGGCGGGGACGCGCAGGGTCAAGACGCGCGGGCGCGACGGCGCGCCAGCGACGCGGGCCGGGCCGCGCAGTCGTCCGAGGATCTCAACGCCGCCGAGCGTGCGTACCTCGAACGTGACTTCAGGGGCGTTCGCGAGTTCGGCGGGGATCGGTACGATCATCGTGACCAGGCCGCGCGGTACGCCCTCGGAGACCACCGTGGGGAGGCGTAGCGCTCCGGCGCGTGCGGCGATCATCGCGGCAGCACCGAAGAGTACGGCTACGGCGCGGCGCACGGTCACGGACAGAGTCACGGTGCAGCGACGGTGAGACTGAACCTGATGCGGAACTGCGAGGCCGCGGTGGGTCCGTTGGTCACCCAGTTGAGCGCGTAGCGCCATTGTACGGTCTGCGACCATGGATCGTTCGCCCCGCCGAACGAGAGCGTGCGCGTCTCGATCGCCGCGTACGCCGTGGTGAGCGTGTTCCAGGTCGCCTGGTCGCTGCGACGCCACTGGACGCCGGCGAGTGGCAGCGTGCCGCTGCGTGGACAGGCAGGAACGCACTGCACCGAAACCGTGGTGGAGCGCAGCGTGAAGGCCGGCGAGTTGCTCACCGCGTCGACGGTGAAGCTCGTCGCGCCGAGGAGTACGAAGCCGGCCTCGAAGTCGTTGGCGCTCGTGGAGGTGGCGGTGAGTGGCCACCCCGCGATGACGAGGCTCGTCCGCCGTTGTGCGCCGGCCTCGCGTGTAGCGAGGACGACGAAGAGCCCAGCGAGGAGCGCGCGCCAGCCTGACCGCAGCGGCGCGCGCGCGGTCAAGGGACTCGGAACTCCACTTGAGCTGCGGAGATCTCGTCGCCCCCGTAGTCGAGCAGCAGGACCGCGACGTACTCGCCGGCGGTGAGCGTCGGCATGCGGAGCGCGATCCAGCGTGACGAGCCCGGGGTCATTGGGGCTTCGCTGCCGGTGACCGTATGTAGCAGTCGTGCCTGCGCGTCGCGGATCTCGAGCGTGCTCTTCACGCGAAGGTGCGCGGTGCCGGTGTTCGCGAGCAGGACGCTGGCTTCGCGCACGTTGACCGAGTCGCGGCGTCCGGCAGCGATCGCTTCCGGCACGGGGCGCCAGTGCATCCCGACCTCCGCGGCCTCGACGATGGCCGCGCGATGCGCATCGGCACGATGCACGTAGATCTTGACGCCGGTGCGGAGCTCGATCGTGAGGAACGAACCCTGTGCGTCGGGGCGTTGCGCGGGCGGGAGGACGGTCTCGATGAAGATGATCGCCCAGCAGCCGTCGTCGACGGCCTCCGGGGTGTACGCGACGCGGATGAGTTCGGTCGCACCGGGAGCGATCTGGAACGTGGTCGGGAAGACCGAGAGTCGCTTGCCGCAGCTCTCGGAGACAGTACCCGCTTCCGTGAAGACGTTGTTGCCGAGCGAGTCGCGGATCCAGTCACCGACGATCACGCGGACCTGCTGTGCTCGGGTCTCCTCGTTCTTGACCGGTACCACGCCAGTGAGCGCCGTGGAGTCCTTCTTGAGCTGGAGATGGACTTCGAGATCCTCCACCGAGACCTGCGCTGCAGCGGGCGCGGCCGAGAGGAGGAGGGCCCACAGACTCACGAGAGCGACCGCGGTTCCCCGGGCCATCCCTCGTGAGCTGCAGGAAGTGCTCCGCGATCGGACGGAGGGCTCGCGCCGCATCCGATGCGTGGTCAAATCAGTTCGCCGCGAGCGTGAGCGTGAGCGCCAGAGTGTACGTGCCTGGGCGGTTCTTCACGTCGGTGTAGTCGTTCGGGAAGTTGGTGCGGAAACAGACCGAGGCGGCGACGCCGTTGGTGAGGGCTCCGCTGGCGATGGCCGCCGCGGTTCCCGACATGGCGGACCACGGACCAGCGCAGCTGGCCTGGAACTCCAGGTCGGCGCGGGCACGCGAGCCACCGGCGGCACCCGCGGCCGGGGTGTAGGTCCAGGTCGCTGCCGCGGACGAGACATTCAGCGTCCACGGATGGTTCGCGCGGACGTTGAGACCGCCGAAGGTCGTCTCGGTCAGCTGGTTGTTCAGCGAGTCGAGCGAGAAGTCCGGCGTGTTGAGCGTGACTGCCGGCGACGCCAATGCAAGGCGGACGACCTTGGGGATCGTGAGCGATGCATTGGGGTTGAGCGAGCAGGAGTTGATGCCAACGCAGACGGCCTGCGCCTGCGCAGCACTCGGCAGCGCCACGAGGGCAGCAACAGCAGCGAACTTCACGAGACGATGGACCATGGAGAGTTTCCTGTGGCAGACGTGGGAGACCTTGAACCGCGACGCCGCGCGTGGGCGTCCTTGCAGCTCCAAGACGAGGCAAATCGACGTGGGGTAACCAGTTCAATGCCCACCACCTCGATGTCCACCACTTCAATAGGAGCGCGTCCGCCACCGTTTGGGGCGCCGCACGCTCGAGATCACGAGCCGCAAGGCGGCGAGCGGATCGGCGAACGGTGAGAGCCACCAGGTGACGCCTCGCCGCTCGTAGCTTGGCCGCAGCGCGCCGAGCAACAGCCAGCGGATCGCCAGCAATGTCGCCGTGCTCGCGCCGAGCAGGGTGCGCGCCGGTCCCGCGGGGATCGCCGACCAGGTGAGCGCCAGTGACGCGGCGAGCGGCCACTGGACTCCCTGCGCGAGCACGACGAAGAGCGTGTCCCACGCTTGGCGCGCGCGCGTCGTCGCGTCCTTGAGGTCGAGCGAGCGGCCCCACTCGCGCCACATCTGCCCCACTCCGCGGTAGCTGCGCACGCGGTAGAGACGTGCACCGTCAAGGAACCCGACCGACACGCCACGCGCTGCGAGGTGACGCACGAGGCTCACGTCCTCGGCGAACGAATCCTTCACGGGCTCGTAGCCGCCCTGCTCGTGGATCGTCGCGCGCTTGGCGAGGAAGCACTGGCCATTGGCGATCACGCGGTCGGGCGTGACGCGTGGGTCGCCCACCGCGCCTGACCGGTAGATGAGCGTCACGAGCAGCGCTGGCTGTACCCAGCGTTCGGCTGAGCTCTGACCGGCGAAGCGCGGGGCGAAGCTCACGACGTCGAACCGCTCGCGCAACGCGGCAGCGAGCACCGAGGCCGCGCACCCGGGTTCGGCCTGCGTGTCGGCATCCATGCCGAGCACCCAGGGATTGGTTGCGAGCGTGGTGCCATGCTGAAGAGCCCAGGCTTTGCCGATCCAGCCGCTCGGGAGAGGTGGATCGGTGATGAGCTTGATCCGCGGATCGATCGCGGCCGCGTCGGCGATAAGGTCGCGCGTGCCGTCGGTGGAGCCCGAATCAACGATGAGGATCTCGGTCACCGGCCTGCCTTGCTGGGTCAATCCCTTGAGACAGGGTCCGATGCGCGCGGCCTCGTTGAGACAGGCGACGACGATCGTGAGGCCTGGCTCATTGAGTCCCTCGACCTTGGGCGCCTCGGCGGGGCGGCGCGAGCGACCGCCGATGAGGCGACGGGCGAGCACCAGCGCGAGGATGGTCTGCAGGGCGGCGAGGAATGCGATCACGCGCGGATCTGATCGACGATGAACGCATACCGGAACGCCTGTTCCCGCAACCGTTCGTAGCGCCCCGACGCTCCGCCATGCCCCGCCCCCATGTTCATCTTGAGGAGCAGCGGGTTGGAGTCGGTGCGCACGGCCCGCAGGCGTGCCACCCACTTGGTGGGTTCGAAGTAGGCCACGCGCGAGTCATTGAGCCCGCTCGTGACGAGCATCCGCGGGTATGCGTTGGCCGCGACGTTGTCATATGGCGAGTACGTGCGCATGTAGCGGTAGGCGTCGAGCGTGTTGGGGTTCCCCCACTGCTCCCACTCCTGCGCAGTGAGCGGGAGACTCGCGTCGAGCATGGTGTTGATCACGTCGACGAACGGCACGTCGGCCACGATCACCTTGAAGAGCTCAGGACGCAGGTTGGCCACGACGCCCATGAGCAGGCCGCCGGCGCTGCCGCCGTTGGCCGCAAGGCAGTCGCGCGACGTGTAGCCCTCGGTCACCAGTTGATCGGCGACGTCGATGAAGTCGGTGAAGGTGTTCATCTTCTTCATCATCTTGCCGTCGTCGTACCAGCCGCGGCCCATCTCCTGGCCACCGCGCACATGGGCGATCGCGAAGGTGAAGCCGCGATCCACCAGCGAGAAGCGCGTGGAGCTGAACGTCGGTTCGGTCGTGGAGCCGTACGATCCATACGCGTACAGAAGCAGCGGTGCGCTGCCGTCGCGCAGTGATCCCTTGCGGTGCACCAGGGAGATGGGGACCTTCGTGCCGTCGCGCGCGGTCGCGTGCAGGCGTTCGACTTCGTACTGCGTGGAGTCGTAGCCGCCCAGGACCTCGTCGCGCTTGAGCAGCGTGCGTGTGCGCGAGCCCATGTCATAGTCGTACACGGTGTTCGGTGTGACGAGCGAGCTATACGTGAATCGCATCACGGTCGCGTCGTACATCGGATTGGAGCCGGGGAACACACCATACGCGGCTTCCGGGAAGCTGACCTCATGCGTCGCGCCGTCGTCGAGCGATGTCACGCGCAGCTGGCGTAGCCCGTCGCGTCGCTCCATGATCACGACGTGCCGCGTGAATGGCATGACGCCCTCGACGAACACGCCCGGGCGATGCGCGAGCCATTCGGTCCACGACGCCTGCCCCGGCGAGTCCACCGGCGCGCTCATCACCTTGAAGTCCTTCGCCGCCTCGTTGGTGACGATATAGAAGACCTGTTCTCCGGCCTCGACCTCATACTCCACACCAGCCCGCCGCGGCGCGATCACCCTCGGCGCCGTCGCCGGACGGTCGGCGGGGATCGCGTGCCACTCGCTCGACGTGAACGACCCGCTCGAGATGAGGATCCATTGCTCGTTGCGCGAGAGATGCACATTCACGTTGAAGAGCACGTCGGTGTCATGATAGACGCTCACGTCCTGCGCGCGCGCCGTGCCAAGCCGATGGCGCCACACCTGATCCCCACGCTTGGCGGAGTCGGGTGTCATGTAGAAGAGGGTCTGATTGTCGGCGGCCCAGGCCAGACCCCAACTGAGCTGCTCGATGCTCTCGGCGAGCCACTCGCCGCTCTCGAGATCCCTGACGCGCAGCGTGAAGTCCTCGTAGCCGTTCGTGTCCACCAGCACCGCGAGACGCGTGTGGTCGGGACTCACCTCCATGCCGCCGAGTGAGTGAAAGACGTAGCCCTCGGCTTCCTTGTTCTGGTCGTAGTAGACCTCCTCTGTCGCAGTCAGCGCGCCGCGCTTGCGCGCGAAGATCGGGTACGCCTTTCCCGTCTCGGAGCGCGAGTAGTAGTACCAGCCGTCGCGCTGCACGGGTACCTGACTGTCGTCCTCCTTGATGCGGCCGAGCATCTCATCGTACAGCTGTTGCTGCAGCTCCTTCGTGTGCGCGGTCATCGCCTCGGTGTACGCGTTCTCGGCGTGGAGGTACGGAATGGTCTCCGGGTGCGTGCGGTCCTTGAAGTACGCGTAGTCGTCGACGCGGCGATCACCATGGAGCGTGGTGGTGACCGGGAGCTTGATCGCGACGGGTGGCGTGGGGAGTTGGGCGGTCATCGATGGGGCGGCAAGGATCAGGGTGAGAGCGAGCATGGCGCGCCTCTGGACTCCCGAGATACGCATCGTGCACAAACTACAGGTGGTAGGAGGTACGGGGTAGGAAGTGTGCCGGCGGGGGCGGAGTTCGCACTGCGCGTATTACTTTGCATCCTACCACCTACCCTCTACCCTCTGGCTTCCATGTCCAGTCCGGTCACGAAGCTCCTCCCACTCTGGCGCACATTGAGCCCCCTTCCCGGCGGCCAATGGCTCTTCGCACAGATCTTCTCGTTCACCGTTCCCTACTCCGGCTCCGTCGGTCCGCGCATCCGGCATCTCGAGCCCGGCTATGCTCGCGTGGAGATCCCCGACCGTCGCTCCAACCGTCAGCACCTGGGCTCCGTGCACGCGATCGCGCTCATGAACGTCGCCGAGATGGCGAGCGGACTCGCGATGATGTCGGGCCTGCCGGAGGGCATCCGCGGGATCGTGACGAACATCTCGATCGCGTATCTCAAGAAGGCGCGGGGGACGATCACCGCCGTGAGTCGGGTGACGGTGCCTAGAGTCACGACTGATCAGGACTTCGCGGTCATCTCGGAGTGCCTTGATCGAGACAGCGTGGTGGTCGCGCGAGCCACCGTGACATGGAGGCTGGGGCCGGTGCGGGAGAAGAAGTGATGGAAACGCCCTTCACACGCCATGCGAAGGTGCAGGTCCCGCTCATCTGCGGACCCATGTACCCCTGCTCCAATCCCGAACTCGTCGCTGCGGTCAGCGCAGCAGGCGCATTGGGCATCGTGCAACCGATCGCACTCACCTATGTGCACGGACACGACTTCCGCGAAGGACTGCGCCTCATCAAGCAGCTCACGCCCAAGCCGATCGGCTTCAACGCGCTCATCGAAGGGAACAACAAGCTCTACCGGAAGCGGATGGAGCTGTGGATCGACATCGCACTCGAAGAAGGCGTGCGATTCTTCCTCACCTCGCTCGGCAATCCCAACTGGGTCTGCGAGAAGGTCCACGCGGTGGGCGGCGTGGTCTACCACGACGTGACCGAGAAGAAGTGGGCGCAGAAGGGGATCGACGGTGGTGTCGATGGCCTCGTCGCGGTGAATGCGCGCGCGGGCGGTCATGCGGGCGGCAAGTCACCGGAGAAGCTCTTCGATGAACTCGCGCCGTTCGGGTTGCCGATCGTGTCGGCGGGCGGCGTCGGTACGCCCGAGGAGTTCACACGACACCTGCGGATGGGCTACGCCGCCGTGCAGCTCGGCACCCGGTTCATCGCGACGCCGGAGTGCAAGGCGAGCGATGCGTACAAGCAGGCGATCGTCGATGCGAACGAGGACGACATCGTGCTCACCGAACGGCTCACGGGCGTGCCGGTGGCGGTGATCCGCAATGCGTACATCGACAAGCTGGGCACCAAAGCGGGGTGGTTCGCCAAGTGGATGCTGCGCGG